>JAYQOY010000004.1:0-56209 GCA_038145075.1 Schleiferiaceae bacterium
TAGAGAGCTAGAGAGCTAGAGAGCTAGAGAGCTAGAGAGCTAGAGAGCTAGAGAGCTAGAGAGCTAGAGAGCTAGAGAGCTAGAGCTTGGCAAAACAACGGAAAGTCCCCGCGCGCGGCGAAGGTCCACCACACAGTTTAAGGGTAAAAGAGATTAAACGTTTAAGCGAAAAGGCTACAGCGCGAAGCGCGTGCTCTCTAGCTACAGGGCAACGCCCGAGCTTTCTAGCTCTCTAGCTACAGGGCAACGCCCGAGCTTTCTAGCTCTCTAGCTCAATAGCCCACCAACTCCCCTGTTTCAAGGTAGTGCTTGGCGGCGAGGTAGACCCCATTGCTCCAGCCAAAGCCGTCTTGAAGGGCGTACTCCCCTCCTTTGGCGGGATCTGCGGGATGGAAGGCATCGTATTTTTCTACGAAGGCTGTTTTGCTACTATACACTGACTCACAGGCGTGGCACCAGGCTTTGGCGTAGGCGGTGGCATATTCGGGGAAGCCGTTTCGGGCAGCGGCAGCTATAGCGGTCCATTGGAGGGGTGCCCAGGCATTTGGGGCATCCCATTGCTGGCCGGAGAGCACGGCGGTCGTGGAGATGCCGCCAGGGCCTTCAAGGTGGGCAGTTACCCACTCCAAGGTGCTGCGGGATTGCTTCGCATCGGCCACGCCTACCCAAAGCGGATAGAGCATGGCAGCCGAGCGATGCTGGCTGCGCGTTTGGCCGTTGAGGTCGACGTCCACAAAGGTGCTTCCGTCCCAAAATAGGGACTGAAGTGCGGTTTTACGCTCCCGATGGCGCGCCATCCAGCCGAGGCGTTCGGCGGGGAAGGCTTGTGCGAGCGCCCATTCCAAGTGGAGCATGAGGGAATTCAGGTCGACGGGCACGATGGAGGTGGTTTCCAGGCTGTCGAGGCGGGTGGCATCTGCCATCCAGCGGCTACTAAAGTCCCAACCGGATTCGCAGGCGGCCCGGATGTTTCGATACAGGTCGCTAGGGGGGCGGTTGGACTGAGTGGCTAGTTGGCGATCCGCTTCGGACATTTCGAGGCGGGGGCCATCTGCGTCATCCCAGTAGCGGTTGAGGGTATAGCCTCCACATTGGACCACGCGGCGGTGGGCTTGGCCGTCGGCGGTAAGGTCGGTGGCGCCCTGCATCCAGAAGGTATGTTCGGCGCGGAGGGCCATGGCATAGGCTTTCCAGGTGGTCCAGCCTCGGCCCACCGCGAGGCGAACCATGAGGGAGAAGTAGGGCGGCTGGGAACGGCTGAGAAAGTAGGTTCGGGTACCATTGGGAATGTGGCCGTAGACCTCGATCAGGCCCGCGAAGTTGTCCAGCATGTGCAAGACTGCCTTCTTTTCGCCGTGGAGAGCCAGGCCGAGCATGGTGAAGTAGCTGTCCCAGTAGTACAATTCTTGGAAACGGCCGCCCGGAACGACGGAGGGCTTGGACAAGGGCAAGCGAGTGCCTTGCCAGCCTTTGGGGTCTGCGGGGCGGGTAAGCGTGGGCCAGAGCGCCCGAATATGGTCGTGAGGGCTTCGGCTGGCGTCTGCTTGAAAGGCGGGGACATCGGCTTCCGGGAAGCGCAGGTGCTCGCGCACGAAGGCGGTAAAATCAGGAGGTCCGGCTGCCCAGGCTGCCAACGTGGCTTCCGCCTCGCGGGCGGGGAGCGCATCCGCGAGTGCTTTCTCGTCGGGGTGGAGTCCGGCGGCTTGCCACTCGGCAATGGCGGTTTCCCAGCGCGATTGGAGGGTCATGCTCGGGCCGTCATTCGGCGCAGGAGGACAATGCCGAGCATCAACAGCACCATGGGCAGTAAGGTGAAGTAGAAGGCACCACCGCCTTCGCGTTCAAAGAAATAGGCGATGATACGGGAACCCAAGGTGCCGCCCAGGGCGGAAAAAACAATGATGAGGCCGGTCATGGCAGCTTGCTCTGCCTTGGGGATAACGCTCAATACGGTCGACGCGAGCAAGGGATAGACGGGCGCAATGAAGAGGCCGATGAGGGGGAAGAGGAAAGCAGCAAGGGGCACGCCGAGAACAAGGGGCCATTCTGCTTGTGCTTTGGCCACCACAGCAAACGGAAGCACAAACACCACCATGAGCATGGCCAGCGTCAGGCAGATGAGCAAGAGGCTGCTCCAGCGTAGGTAGCGCACCGCCCAGCCGGCTGCAAATCGGCCCAAGCCCAGCGAAATGGCCAGGATACTCGCCATGTAGATGCTTTGGGCTTCATCCAAGTGTAGAACGTCGTTGTTGAAGGTGGGCAGCCAGGTCATGATGCCTTGTTCGACCATCACAAAGAAGAAAGCACTCGCGACAAAGACCAAAACCAGCGGGAGCGCCATCATTTTGAGCATACCGCCCAAATCAGGTGCGTCTTGCAGACTGGCGAGCTGGCCTTCCGGGAAGCGCAGCGTGCGTTGGATGAAGAGGATGGCCACGGCGGACAGGCCACCCAAGAAGAGGTAAATGTTCAGCCAGGAGTCCGGGGCGTCTGTTTGGAAGGCCGGAAAGAGGAAGTAGGCGGAGGCGATGCCAAGCATGAAGACGCCTTCGACGTTGGACATGAGGGAGTTGTGGGCTTTTTCACCCTCGGTGACCAGGCCCACGGAGGCGTAGACGCTGACCTTGGCGAAGGCAAATCCTGCCCCGACACAAAGCATCAAGAGCTTGGCCGCGAGAAAGGAACGCCCCAAGTACATGATGGCAGCGCCCACGATGGTGAGGGCTAAGCCGAGGAGCATGCTGTTTTTGTAGCCCATTCGGGGCAAGAGCGAGGCCACCAGAAAGCTCACCATGGCAATGGGAAGGTCCTTGAAGAGTTCCAATAGGCTCGCATCCACCGGGGCGATGCCGTACTGGTTTTGGACCTTCAGAATAACGATGCCTACGCTGTTGAGCAGGATCGCAAAGAGGAAGTACTGCAAGTAGAGGGCGAGGGTGACGGAGGTCTTGGCATTCATGGGCGAGGCCGTTGGCGGTTTACAGGGATTTCCAGATTAGCGCGTTTTCAGGGCAGTGAGAATTCCGAGTTAGCGCGTTTTCAGGCGTTCGACCACGAGCGCGCCGACGGCGGTGCCTTGCTTGACGCCGTTGTCGATGGCTGGGCGGAAGTGGATGCCGCCGTACAGTCGGGAAACGGCAGCTTCGTCGCGCGCTTGGTAGAAGTTTGCGTAGCTTCGGTCGGGGAGTCCAAAGCGACGCTCGGTGCTGTCCGTGAAGGCAAAGGAATCGCCCAAGTAATCCGTTAGAATTTCGGAGGCTGCGCCGGAGACCACGCTGTGGCCGCTGGTGTATTCGGGGAAGGGTGGCGTTTGGAGCAAGGGGAGCCAGTCGGGGTCCAGGTGCTCGTTGATGACGGTTTCGGGCCGAATGTAATTAGAGCGGTACTTCTCGTCCCAGCAGCTAATGAACGCATCTGCCATGGCCACCGATACACGGGCGTAGAGCTCGATGGTGGCCGTCAGGTCCAAGCCCGCCTTGAGGCCAGCCGTCTTGGTAATACCCAACCAATGGCCACCGGGGCTGATCTTCTTCACGCTGGTCATGACATGGCCTCGGTGCGCAACCATGTAGGGATTGCAGTCCCAGAATTGGGCGATTTGCTCTTGCTCATCGGTGCTCGTTTGGCGGACCGTGTAGACTTCCAGCACTTCCTTCCAAAACTGGGAGTTCGTGTCCAAGGAGGGTTCCGTAGGGCGCGCAGGCTTGAATTGCTGCGCCGAATCCAGCATCCAGGTGCGGTGTTCGCGCCAGTGGGGTTCAATACCGTCCATGTAGTTGGGCGGCGTGGGGCGCCAGCGCATGGGCGCGTCGGTGATTTCGTACTTGGGGAAGGTGCGCATTTGGGCGTAGTTGTCTTGCTTCATCCAAGCTTTGATGTGCGCGCCCACCTCTTCGCCATAGGCCACGCTGGCGTCAAAGCCATCCAAATCCTCTGCCGATTCGCGGTAGAAGGCCAGCAAGGAATCTCCGTAAGCCTGCATGTCCTCGTAGGAAAAGATGAGCTCAACGGCGATAACGTTCATGGCGGCTATGGCGGAAATGCCGTGGTCTAAGTCCGTTCGGCTCGGGGCAGGGACGGCGGTCAAACCGTGGAGCTGGCCTGCGAGCGTCAGGAGTTCGGGGTGGCCCGGACGGTAGGCTTCATAGCCCGCTGTGCTCACGTAGGCGTAGACGCGGCTCACTACGGGCGGGGAAAAGATGTCGTGTACCATTCGGTCCGTGACCTCCTGCATGAAGGCATGAATGGTAGCAGGTTGCACCTCTTCGGGCTGAGAAGGTTGGCAGGACCAGAGGCTGGAAAGAAGGAGCAGGGCGGGTAGTACGCGTTTCATCGGGTAGAGAGGAACGGGAAATTAGTTGCAATCGCAGCGGTAGTAGTGGCGACCGCCTTGGAATTCGATGAGGTCTTGGACCTTGCTTTTAGGGGCAAGGACCCAGTTGAACGTGCGGTTGGGGCAGGTGTAGGTTTCGCACTCGGTCGGATCTAAGGTCTTGATTTGGAAAATCGTTCGGTCCACATCGTCAACCACCTTGAGGTAGTTGTATTCCAAACAGTTGAGCTCCATGGGAACACCTAGCAGCACGGCCGTGTCCAGGGGCAACCAGGGGAAGAAGCAGTCCATGCAGGTGTCGTTGACGCTCGCCTCTGCCAACCACGCATAGTCGGCTGAATCGCGCACGACGATGAGCTCGCCCCACTTTAAACGCTCGTCCTTATCCGGGTAGTAAAGAACCAGGTTCTCGACCATCTTGAGACCAGTGATGCTCACGGTGTTGTCAAAAGATGAAAAACTGTTGATTTCCTGGCAGTCAAAACGTGGGTTGCAGCTGCTGAGGAACAAGCTGGGGAGGGCCAGGCAAAGGAGGAGGCGTAAGGGCTTCATTCTGCGCGTATCGTATAGGTTTTATGCTCGGGACCAATGCCTTTGAGAGTCAGAGAGGTCCAACCTTTGGGCAAAACCGAAGGTACCGATTCTAGGCCATTTTCTGCATCTAATTCCAAGCCCCCAAAGCCAAAGAGCACCGCTTGAAGCATCCCTCCTGCCCCGGTCGCAAAGTAGGGGTTGGTGCCGCCTGCGGTTTCCGCCAAGACCCCAAACGGAGGAAGTTGGTTGGGTTGGTAGGCGCGTGCAAAGACCTCGGTGGCACGCTTCTGATCGCCCAGGCGGGCATAGAGCAGGGACAAGACAGCATGGCTCATAGCAGGGCCGTCCTCCCCCATGCGCGGCAAGTAGTAGTCGAGGTCCTTTTGAATGGCGGCGGGGTCGCGGACTTCATGCAACGGGAAGGCGAGCAAGTTGGCATCTGCCTGCTTGATGGCTTGGCCGCTGTAGCCCGCGTATTCTTGGGTAACCCCGTTGGGGAAGTGCAGGATGGGGATGCGGGCATGGACGTCTTTCCAGGCGGGGTTCTCGGGTAAACCCAGGGCCTGTGCGGCTAACCATGCGGTCTCCAAAGATTGACGTGCCATGGCATTGGTGAAGGCGTTGTCGTCGATGTTTTCGGCCCATTCGTCGGCACCCACCACGTTGTTGATGTGGCAGACTCCTTGGGCATCGGGCTCTACGCGCGACAGCCAAAAATCTGCTACCGCTTCGATGACCGGCCATCCTTTGGTGGTCAGCCAGGCTTGGTCCTGCGTGAGGAGGTAGTAATTCCAAAACGCAAAAGACACACAGCCCGAAATATGCTGCTGGAAGGGTCCCGTCAACGCCCAGACCGGGGTGTCTTCTTCCCCCGATTCGCTGGATTCCCAAGGGAACATCGCCCCGTCGTAGCCATACTTAAAGGCGCGGCGCTTCGCGGCCTCCAAACGGTCGTAGCGGTACTCCAGAATGCTCGCCGCCATTTCCGGCTGGAGCAGAAGCAAGGCGGGATACATCCAAAGTTCCGTGTCCCAGAAGACGTGGCCGTTGTAGCCCAAACCGCTCAATCCCATGGGACTAAGTGAGAGGCCGGATCCCGCCCGTGTGAAGCTGTACAGGTGGTAGATGGCTGAACGGACATCGCGCTGGGCCTGTACATCGCCCTCGATGACGATATCGGATTCCCAAAGCTTTGCCCATTCGCTCGCATGTCTGGCCTTTAAACGCTTCACCCCTTCCAGTTTGGCATAGAGGGCGAGGCGTTCGGCTTCGTTTTCCGGGTCAGCGGCATCGTCGCTCGTGAGTTGCGCACCGGCGATGGCCACGCGGTAGGTCTGCCCTTTTTTGAGCTTCACGGAGAACTTGGCCAAATGCCGATCGTAGTCCCACTGCTCATGAAGGATCGTGGGCTCTTGGCCGTGGGCTTCCTCGAATAAAAACGTGCTCGAGGCGGCTACCGTTTGACGGCCAGAAGGGCTCTGCGCCACCGTCGTCATTAGGGGAATGAGCACGTGTGGGCGATCGATGTGGCTAAAGCGTGGATGGGCCTCGCGCAAGTGATTGGGCGCTACGTGCTCGTTCAGGACGGTGAGTTCAAGGTCGCGCAGAGCGGTAATTTCCAATTCCACCAGCGCGTTGTAAGGCAGATGGCGCAGGGCGGACATGCGGTAGACCACCTTGGCGTCCTTGCCGGAGGTAAAGGTGCTCGTGAAAACGGCTTCCTGCATGTCCAAGGTTTGGACGAGGTCTTTGAACGTCGCAGGGTTGGCGCGACGCTTGTCAAATTCCAGCTGGACCTGCAAGTGGTTGACCACCTTTAAGATATTGCTTACCCGACCGCGGCTGTAGGTATCGTAGGCGCCATTAAGCACGACATCCTTCATTTCCAGCGGATTGGGGCTTGAAATCATACCCGTCATGCCGTTGGCCACCGTCACGCCATAGTACTGGCTGGGATCGATGTTTTTCGCGCTTAATTCCCATTCGGTTTGTGCCGAAAGTCCAACACCTGCCAGCACGCAGGCCAAAAAGAGGGGTGTTTTCATGGTTGATAGAGGTAAACGGGTCCGTCATTGGTCACGAGCAGCAAGGCTCCTTGGAGGGCCAAAACCGCTTTAACCATGCGGCCTTGGAAATGCTGTACGGCATCTTCGCCCCAGGCATCCGTAGAAACCAGGGTACTTGCGTTTAATTTGCCGATCTCGGGATGCGTGGCGACCTGTCCGCCAAAGAACCACAGGCGGTCCTGCGCAGCTTCGACGCCCCGAATGGGAAACTCTTGCAGGCGCTGCCCTTCCGCCTGGAAATACCAGTCGCCGTTCTTATCCGGCCTCAGCCAACCCGAACGCGTCTCCTCCACCCGGCGCTCCACCGCCCCATCCAGCGAGGCCCCGAAGAGCTGATCAAAGGTCTTCCCTGCCACGTCCGTGGTGTAGAGGAATTTTTTCTTGAGGCCAGCCATCTGCCGAATCAACTCATCCCGCGTCGCAAAGGGGTAGTAGGCGTCTTGCTTCCAAACGGCCACCAAGGCTTCCTCCTCTCCGTTCTTGTCAAAGTCCTTGACGTAGTAGGTGAGCGGATGCTCGGTGCTGATGTCCAATCCGTGATTGCTGCCCACATTGCCCGCGAAGAGGGCTCCATCGAGCACACGGACCGAACGCCAATGCCCCGCCGGCCCAATCGGCTGAAGATCCCCCCATTCGCCGGGCTTTTCGCCGGCTACTAGCAGCGCCACAGCGGCATAGTCCCGCGCAAAGGCCAGGGTGGTCCGTCCTTCGTAGGGAAAAAGCGTCGTCGAGCGTTCTACATCCCACACGGGCCCAAGCTGCTGGAGCTGCGCCCATTCCGACTTGGCAAAGGCTCCAGGCGCCATCTGTAGGAGGAGTTGATGCTCCATGGGGCGGGTGAGGGCCTCCCCTGCCCCGACGATGGGCATGGCTTCGACGATTAAAATATCGAGGGCCCCATCGCCATTTTGGTCGAATACCAAGAGGTCACTTGCATTGCTATGACTGGGAAGGCGGTGCTTGACAAAGTGTCCCTGGCGATTTTCCAACCAGTAGTCTTGCATAGCCTCCGACGTGCGGGCAAAATGGTTGCCTCCAGTAGCCACCACCACATCGGGGTCGCCATCGCGGTCCAGATCGGCCCAATCTGCGCTAATGGTTTCCGCACTGCTGTCTGCCACGGTTTCCAGGAGTTGGAAGGTGCGGCGCGAGCTGTCAAAGTGGTAGAGTTTGCTTTTTTGGCCAAAGGATCCGCCCAGAAAGACCAGGTTGCCGTCCTTTACCTCCACGCTGGCCGCGGCAGGGCCCCATTCAGACCCGGCAAAGAGGGCCAAAGGCAGATCCAAAAAGTCCGAATACGCGTCCTCGCGATGCGCTTGTATCTCTTTGACTCCGTACAGCTTTGTCGCTGTTGGAGGGGTCTTGGTATAGGTCTCCCGCGTGGCAGCCGGTCGGACCTGGGTGTAGGCGTTTTCCGTTAAGTCCACATTTTGCCGCGTGCCGTCGGGCCAGTACACGGTGCATGAGCGCGTGTAGGGAATTCGCACACGCGTGTCACTCGCCGAACACCAACCCCGCGTGGCCCAAACCTGCTCAGACCCTTTGGCATGGGGAACCGTCGTATAGTCCACGCGGGCACCCAAAGCGGGAGCGCCCGAAGAGGTGCGAACATCCACCCCTACCCAGGTAGGCGGATGGCCGTTTTCCTTTTCAAATTCCGAGCGGATATCATTTCGGTAGAGCGTAGCGACCGCATCGAGGTTGTTCACGATCAAATCCAAGTCCCCGTCATTGTCCAAATCCGCATAGGCCGCCCCGTTGGAGTATCCTAGCAAATCCAGACCCCACGCCTCGCCACGATCTTCCATGGCTCCAAGGGTGCCAAGAATTTGAGGCGTTTGACGAAAGGCCCGGTTGGCCGTTGCCCCTGGTGGCATCTTGGCGTAGATGTCCGAATCTGGCGCCTCTTCGGAAACCCCCGTGATGTAGTTCAAGTAATCCAAATCGTTGGGTCGGCGCTTAATGCCGTTGGTGATAAATACATCCTTCACCGCGTCTTGGTCAAAATCAGCCAGCAGCACCGACCACGACCAATCCGTGGCATCCACGCCCATGGCTTGCGCCACCTCGCGGTAGGCCTGGTCTTTGCCCGTCGCTAGGTGGAGGTGGTTTCGCGGGTACTGGTCTTGGAACCCGTAGCTCTCCTTGTACCTGGAAATTTGGTACGGATCTGCCCCAAGCGAGCGCTTGAACGTCTCTTCATCTTCCGGACGCATGTCCAAGGTGAAGAAATCCGGCAGGCCGTTGCCATCCAGATCCGCGGCATCTACCCCCATGCTGAATTTGGAGGTGTGTGCAGCGCGTTCCGGTAGCACATTCGTGAATCGGCCTCCGCCTTGGTTGAGGTAGAGGTAGTCGTTCTCGTAAAAATCGTTGGTGATGTAGAGGTCGGGCAAACCGTCCAAATTGATGTCCTGCGCCACCACCCCCAAACCGTAGCCCATTTCGCTTTGGTAAATGCCGGACGCATGGGTGGCATCGGTGAAATGACCGGTCCCATCGTTGAGCAAAAACTGGTCTCCTGCGAGGGCGGAAGAATCCGTTCGGGCATTCGCCTGTGCAAACGACCCGCTGGGATGGACCGAATGCTTCAAAATGTACACATCCAAGTCGCCGTCTTGATCCGCATCCAAGAAGGCCGCCTGCTGGCAAAGCCCCTGAATGGCCAGACCGCGCTGCGCAGCTTCCTCGGTAAAATGCCCTTGGCCGTCATTGATGAATAAGGCGTTGTGCCCCCCCCACCCTAAGATACCCGGGACTTGGCTCACGTAGATGTCCACGGCGCCGTCGTTGTTGACATCTGCCAAGGTGACCCCCGTGGACCAATCCCCTGTTTTGTGAAAGCCCGAGGCCTCTGTGCCGTCCGCAAATACCCAATTGCCTTGGTTGAAATAGAGCTTATTCTCTCCTTGGTTGCTGGTGAAAACCAGGTCCATCCAGCCGTCCCCATTGAGGTCTCCCGCGGCCACCCCTGCCCCGTTGTAGAAATAGAGGTAGTCCACAATGTTGCTGGACTCGTCTTCGCGGAGGTCGTTCCGGAAGGTGACCCCCGTTTCTGCCGGGTCCATGTCTGTGAAACCGGGCGCCTCATAGGTCAACCAAATCACCAACCCTCCTAGCACATACAGCAGGAGAAAAACAAGGACTAGGAGGAGGCGTCGACGTCCAACCATGAACTATCGCTTTTTGGCCACTTGGAAGGCCTGAACAGCGGCGTTGTTGAAAGCCACAAAGAGCTTCTGACCGTTTTGGACGTGCAAATCGCGCACTTGCCCCTTCCAGTTCCAGCCCAATGCAGGCAAGGGAATAGCGGCAGTGAATCGCTCCAAGGGGTCGTTTTGTCCCTTTAGCACGGTTCCAAAGTTGGCATCGTAGCGGCCCCACTGCGGTTGAACTTCGTACAAATTTCCACCGAGCACCATGTCCAAAATTCCATCCCCATCCACGTCCAACATTGCGGCAGCGTACACGGGCGACATTTGGGCGGGCGTGGGCAGGAAATGAGGCCATAAGGTGCCGTTCTCGTTTTCCAGCCACATGGATTCCATCGTGTTGATCTGCAGACGCTGGCTGCCTTTCCATTCCTCTGGGCTCAGCATGCGCTGTACGGGAACCCCTGCATAGTCCTTGTACTCGAGAAACTTCTTCTTGAATTTGGGCACTTGTGAAATGAGGTCATGGCGAAGGATTTGGGGGTAGAGACTGTCGCCCTTGTACTGGCAAAGGATGGGATCCGTCGCGCCATTGTTGTCAAAGTCATTCACGACGAGCGTGATGGGACGATCCATGGAGGCTTTCAATTGGCAATTCAGCCCCATGTTTCCTGCAATTAGGTCCAAATCTCCGTCCCCATCGACGTCCACCTTGGTCAGGCTCGACCACCAGCCTTGGAAAGAGAGATCCTCCCCGCCTTCTGACCAGATAGGATCTAGGGCTTCAGCGCGCTCCCAGCCTTTGGGACCATACTGCCAGCATTGGATGGCCATGAATTCGCCGGCTATGACCAACGTCGGCTGCCCCAGGTCCAGGACTTGAGCGGCCGTGACCATGCCCAGTTCTTGGAAGGCATGGTCCATGGTGAACTGGCCGTTGCCGAGGTTTTTGAGGTAGTAGGACGTTGGCAATTTGCCGTAGGCGCCGGGCTGAACACGGGCTCCGATGAAGAGGTCCTGGTCCCCGTCTTGGTCTGCATCCATCGCTACAACGGTACTCGTAGAGATCCAAAGCGCGGGCTGTGGGTACTTGGAAGCTACATAGCGGCCGCCTTCCCGGATATAGAGGCGATCCAGGAGCAAATCCGATTCCGCGCCCACTTCCGCGGAACCGGTGCCCACGTAGAGGTCCAAATCTCCATCGCCATCCGCGTCAAAGAAGGTGGCGCAACGGTCTTCCGACGCTTTGCCTTGCTCAAAGGACTGCGCTAGCCGGAAACCTCCCGAACGGTCCCCGTAGAAGAGCGCACCGGCTTGATCCCGAGCACCGCAGACATACACATCCTCCACCCCGTCGCCGTTGACATCCGCCCAGGCCATTTTGGGGCCTTCGGAGCTGAGCATCTGAGGAATCAGGCGCTCGCGGTCAAAATGGGAGAAGGGGTTTTCCACGTGTACGAAGGCGGGTGCTGTGGCGCGCTGCATCAGTGCGGGGGCGGGCGTTTGGACCACCCACGTTGCGGTGGCTTCCGACTGCAGGAGCGTCAGGCTTTGATTGCGCAAGGGGCCCGCGATAAAGCTGCGGCGGCCATTGGGCCAGCGAATGACCAGGGAATCCAAAGAGGCCTTTCCCAACCCTAAGTGGATACGTGGATCTACAGAGGATTGGAAGCCTTTCATGGGAACTTGCTCGGCGTAGTGGATGGCCCCGTCGCTGTATCCATAGACTTGGGCACCAACGGCTAGGGTATTTCCGCCCTCCCCTTTCAAGGTCAGCTGCAACCAGCCGTTGTGAGCGCGGAGGGTTTCGGCGTTGTTTCGGAACGCAAAGGCCTCCATGTTCAAGTTGTTGACCAGCAGGTCCAAATCGCCGTCGTTGTCCAAATCGGCATAGACCGCCCCGTTGGAATGACTGGGAATTTCCAAGCCCCAGAGCAAGGTGGTTTTCGCAAACGTGCCTCCTACGGCCAGAGTGTTTCGAAACGCATAATTGGGAATGCGCGTGGAGGGCATCGCGTCAATCAGCTCCTTGAAATTGACCCCATCCTTGGTCACGATGGAGCGCATGGTCTGCTCGTTGGAGATGTAGTTGATGAAATCCTGGTCCGTCAAATCGCGCTCGATGCCGTTGGAGACGTAGATATCGCGGTAACCGTCGTTGTCCAAGTCCATGATGAGCGCGCCCCAGGACCAGTCCGTGGCGTGGGTACCCGCCATTTCGCCGATTTCACTGAAGCTGCCGTCCCCGTTGTTGAGGTGGAGCATGTTTCGGTTGAATTGGTGGTGGTAGCCCCACTTCACCTTTTGGCTGTAGGTCGCCCAATTCTCAAACGTCGTGGTCTGCTTTAAGCGTTTATCCGGTTCCGGTAGCATGTCCGTCACAAAGATGTCCGGATGGGCGTCGTTGTTGATGTCCGCCATATCGGCGCCCATAGAAGCAAAACTGGTGTGCGCCATCAGCGCCTCGCCAGACTCCTTGAAGGTGCCGTTCTTCTGGTTGATGTAGACGTAGTCCTTTTCGAAGAAGTCGTTGGAGATGTAGAGGTCAAGCCAGCCGTCGCCGTTGATATCGCCTACCGTGGCCCCCAAGCCAAAACCAATTTCGGATCCCAAGATCCCGGCTCCTTCGCTCACATCACTGAAATGGCCGTTGTCGTTGCGGTAGAGCTTGTCGCCACCTTCGGGATCGCGCTCCGTTCGAAGGTCACGCTCAAGGTTAAAGCTGCCAATCGCTCGAAAGGAATTGTTCAGCACGTAAAGGTCCAAATCTTGGTCGCCGTCGTAGTCAAAGAAAACGGCGTGGGTGCTCAATCCTTTGTCTGCCACGCCGTAGGCTTCCGCCTCTTCTTTAAAGGTGCCGTCGCCTTGGTTGATGAAGAGTTCATTGCTTCGGTCCGAACCCGCAATGTCGCCCGCGTTGCAGACGTAAATATCCAACCAGCCGTCCGCGTTGACGTCCGCCATGGTGACGCCTGTGCTCCATGCCTGCTGACCTTCCGCACCTGAATTTTTAGCCTCCTCAAATTTCCAGCCCCCTCGGTTGAGGAAGAGCTTATTGGGGCCTTGGTTGGCGGTGTAGTAGACATCGACCCACCCATCGTTGTTGACGTCCCCGACAGCGATACCGCCTCCGTTGTAGTAGTTGCGGTAGTTGAACACATTGAAGTCCTGGTCGTACTGCAGCTGGTTGGTGAATTTCAGTCCGGTGGCCGCGTTGGGCATCAGCGAGAAAAGCTGGTCCCCGACGGGCGGAAGTTCGGGCTGGCAGGCCATCAAAACGGCGCCGGTTAGCAGGAGGTAAAAACGCGTGTGCATGGTCGAATGCATCCTAAGGGCTAGTTGAAAAAAAAAGGGAGGAAACCCGAAGGCTTCCTCCCAAAATTAAGCCGAAACGCAGGCTTAGTATCCAGGGTTTTGCTCCAAATTGGGGTTAGCACCCAAAGCGGAAGCAGGGATGGGGAACAACTTGGTGTACGCAGGAGATGCGTCCTTGTTGGTCCATGCATCGTTGAACTTGCCGTAGCGGATCAAGTCCATGCGGCGAACAGCTTCCCAAGCCAATTCGAAGCCACGCTCCAAGAGGATAGCGTCAGCATCTACAGAGCTCAAGGCAGCAACACCAGCACGGGCGCGAACTTGGTTCACCAAAGGCAATGCATCACCTGCATTTCCTTGACGGACCAAAGCCTCAGCCTTCATCAACAACACATCGGCGTAACGAACAATCGCGTAGTCGTTGCCAGCGTCACCACCGTTTTGGTTGGCGTCTACTTGCCACTTCATAACACGAACACCGTTAGACTCGGTTGCACCTGTCATCGGAGCATTCAATGTGAACGAAAGTGGATTGCCTTGGCGATCAGTGAGAGCAGCACCCGTAAAGAAGTCATATTGCTGACCAATTAAGAAGATGCTGTCACGAATATCGTTGTCGTGATCAAACGTATTGTAGAACTCCGCAATCGTACAGAAGCCATTCCAAGGAGAAGCAGGCAGCTGGTGATAGTGCATGGTGCGCATGTTGATGGTCAAACCCATACCACCAGATTGCGTATTGGGTACCACAAAGATGTTCTCGGGTGAGCTAGAGTTATCTACCACAAAGTTGTCGAAGTAGTTCGCAGGCAAGCTGTGAACACCTGAGTTAATGATAGCATCCGCTTGCTCGACCACCTTACCCCACTGAGCAGTACCGGAGTACACTTCAGCGTTCAGGTACAAACGAGCCAACAAACCACGAGCAGAGTTCTTGGTGACGCGGCCATATTGATCTGCGGTGTGACCAGCAGCCAAATCAGGAATAGCAGCATTCAATTCAGACTCAATGAAGTTGTACACCTCGGCACGGCTATTACGTGCTGGCAGATTGCTTGGGTCGATGTTCTTGCCCTCTTCCAAGATGGGTACACCACCGAAGCAGTCCATCAATTGGAAATAGTAGTAGGCGCGAAGAACACGAGCTTCAGCTTTCATTTGAGCCTTGCTGTACTGGCTAAACAACGCATCGTCGGCCGTCTCCAGCACACCCAAGAAGGCGTGGGTTTGGGCCAAACCAGCGTTGGCATCGTTCCAAAGACCTACGATGTGGCCGTTAGTGGTACCCCAGTTGTGCTGGTGCAATTCGCGCCAAACACCTCCGTCACCCCAGTCACCACCGCGGGTGGGAACCATGGTTTCATCGGATGAAACTTGAGATACGTTGAAGTAGCTCCACAACCAAGGACGCATACGACCGTAGCAGTTGACAAGTACGGAGTAGTAGTCCTCTTCAGTTGAGAAGAAGTTGTCCGAGGTAATGTCCTCGAAGAGATCCTCGTCCAGGTTGGTACAACCTTGGAAGGAAGCCATGGAGATGGCTGCCGCAAAGAGGATGCTTGCTTTTACAAAACGCTTCATTTCTCTTGATTACTTAAAGTTAAATTTCAAATTCAGGCTCACCGTCTTAGAACGAGGGTACTGAGCGTAGTCGATACCTGCAGAGGGGACTAAACCGTTGTTGGCGATAGTCGTCAACTCGGGGTCAAAGCCGGTGTATTTGGTAGCGATCCACAAATTCTGACCCACCAAACCAACGTAGGCCGAGTTGAAGATCTTAGAACCTTCAACGTTCAAAGTCTTACCCAAGGTTACGTTATCCAAGCGGAGGAAAGAACCGTCTTCGATCCACTGAGAAGAGTATGTAGGCGTCTCAGACAAGCCCATTCCGTTATCCAATGCTGGAGCCAACAAGTTGATGTTGGTGTTCAAGTTGTCCAAGGTGGTGTATTCCATACCGAGGTTGTTGAACACGTCCATGCCTTGTGCGCCACGGAAGAAGATGTTCATAGTCCAGTCCTTGTACTTCACATTACCTAAAAGGCCGTAGATGAAGTCTGGCTGAGCCACACCAATAACGCCTTGCTCAGTAGCATATATCGCGTTGCCATTAGCATCGTAGCCTTCGAATACGTTTCCATAGAAAGAACCGTAGCGGAAGCCGGGCTCCAAACGCTGAGCGTAAGCACCAGACTGACCAGCACCAGAGATTGGGCCTGTCAAGATCAACTCATTGGTACCGATGTTATCAATGACCAAGTTGCTGTGTGAAAAGTTCACACCCAAGTCTACCATTAAGTCGCCCGAAGATACCAACGCCGTGTTCAAGGAGAGGTCAAAACCGCTGTTAGACGTCTGGCCTACGTTTGCCAACAAGGTGTTAGCCACGGAGGGAGAAGGAGCGGGAACTTCCAACAACAAGTCGGTAGTCTTCTTGGTGAAGTAGTCTAAGCTACCGTAGATCTTACCGTTCTTCAATTCAAAGTCTACACCGAAGTTGGTAGAAGAGGTCTGCTCCCAACGAAGGTTGGGGTTACCAGGGCTCAAGAAGCCGGTACCTGCAGCCACTTGGCCACCAATTACCGCGGCAGCACCGGTTCCGATACGAGCGATGGAGTTGTAGACACCGATGGCCTCGTTACCAACGACACCCCAACCAGCACGCAACTTCAAATCGGTGATAGTCTCGTTATCCTTCAAGAAACCCTCTTCTGACAAGCGCCATGCGAAAGCAGCAGATGGGAATAAGCCCCACTTGTTGTCCGCACCGAACTTAGAAGAACCGTCACGACGAACAGACGCTGTCAAGATGTACTTGCCAGCGATGTCATAGTTCGCACGACCGAAGAAAGAGATCAAACGGCTGCGACCACGGAATGAGTACTTGTCACCCAATTCAGCCAAACCGCCGCCGTCCAAGTTGTTGTATGAATAGTTGTCAGTAACAAACTGCTTGGCACGTGCACCGAAGCCTTCAAAGTCCAACTGCTGCCATGAATAACCTGCCAACAAAGTCAAGGGGTTACCCAAGAGGTCCTTGCTGTAGTTCAAGTAGGATTCCAACACTTTAGAAGCGTTTTCACCAAACTTCTGAGCAGCGATACCATTGTCCGCTTGACCAAAAGGAGTAGACTTAGGCAAGTATGTCTTACGGGTTGTGTTATATCGCTCGTATCCCACATTCAATCGACCCGTCAAGCCGTCTACGTATCGATTCAAGTCCAAATCCGCGAAACCGTTCAACTGAATGCTGTTACTGCGAGCAACATCGTCGATTTCCAACGCAGCCTGAACTGGGTTACGAATTGCGAAAGTGAACTCACGGTAGCTGCCGTCCGCATTATAAACGGGCTCAGTGGGGTTCATTTTCATCATGTTAGTGAACAAACCACCCGTATAACCACCCGTCTGAGTGTATGGGCTAAGATCGTCGTCAATCAAGGCAACCGCCATGTTCATTCCAAGGTTCAACATGCCATCCAACGTGGTCTGGTTCATGTTCATACGTGAAGTAACACGCTGAGTTCCAGATGACAATACCACGCCTTGCTCGTCGTAGTAACCCAAAGAGAAACGGTAGTTGCTAGTGTTCGTGCCTCCATTGATAGAGATATCATGCGAAGAGGTAGATCCTTGTTGGAAGATTTCGTCTTGCCAATCGGTACTCGCAGAACCTAAGACGTTGCTCAAGCCGTACTGGCTTACTGCGGCCTTGTACTCGTCCGAAGACAAGAGGTCCAACTTTTTGGAAACATTGGATACACCATAACGATAGGCATAGTCAACATTCATTTTACCGGCACGACCTTGCTTGGTGGTGATTAAAACAACACCATTCGCACCTCGGGCACCATAGATGGCCGTTGCGGAGGCGTCTTTCAATACCGTGATAGACTCAATATCGGCTGGGTTCAAACGGTTCAAGGCGCTCTTAGTAGAACCACCTGATTCAAATTCACCACCGCCCATCGTTGATCCTACCTGAACAGGCATTCCATCGATAATGTAAAGAGGTTCGTTGCTTGAAGAGATCGAAGTTCCACCACGAACGCGAACACTGACCCCGGAACCGGGCTCACCGTTGGTCGTCGAAACTTGGACACCCGCTGCCTTACCCTGGATGAGGGACACTGGAGAAGCAATGGCACCCTGGTTAAAGTCTTCAGAACTTACAGAGGCGGATGAGCCCGTCAAGTCCTTCTTTTTAACCGTACCATAACCGATAACGACTGCTTCTTCCAATTGGGCGACGTCTTCTGAAAGAGAAACGTTTAAGGAAGCACCAGCAACCGCAACCGCTTTGGTACGATAACCAATAGTAGAAAATACCAGGGTAGCACCGTTGTCAGCAGAGATCTTGTACATCCCTGTTCCATCGGTCACTGCTCCGCCAGCAGTTCCTTTTACAGTTACAGATACACCGGGTAGGGCTTCGCCCGAGGCAGCATCCGTAACCTTACCCGACACAGACTGAGCAAAAGCTGCAGCGCTGGCCAGCACAAACAAGCCGAGCGACCAGAGCCACTTGCTTGCTGAGGGTTTTGAGTAATTCATGCGTTGATGAGTTAAGGTTAGGGTACCAATATTAGGAAATTTTTCAATAAGTGTATATCGTACATTAACATTCTGTGAAAAATGTTTTTTAACAACTGTTGAAAACCGAGACGATTTGAACGGAATTGGCTGAAACCCTTTTGCGCTCTGCATTTCAAGCCAGTAGGGATTTCACCGCGCTTATATTTTGGTGAGATATACTATAATGTATATTTGACATCCATTGGTTGGAAAATTGGAATTTCTTTTAGTACTTTGGACCATAACAAAGACGCTCTCCCTACACCCGCTTTACCAAAATGCCTGCCCTACCTGACTATAGCCCCGTAGACACATTGAACCACCCGGACATCGCCGAGTACTTTTCCTTTGGCATCTCGGTGGACTGTGTGGTGTTTGGCTACGACGGAAAGGACGTAAAGGTTTTGTTGATTGAGCGGGGTACCGATCCCTACCGCGGCTACCAAGCCATTCCGGGCGACTTGGTTCACCCACGTGAAGACGCCTTTACAGCCACCCAACGCGTATTGCGTGACTTGACAGGCTTGAAAGACGTCTACCTAGAGCAGCTGCAAACGTTTGCCAGCGTTAACCGTCACCCGCTCGGGCGTGTCGCAACCATCGCCTATTATTCCTTGCTGAAAATTGGCGACTACAACCCGCGCCCCTCTTCGTGGGCGACGGCAGCGCAATGGACGCCGATCCAGGATTTGGGCGATATGGCTTTTGACCACAAGGAAATCTTTAATGCAGCCCTTGAGCGCCTGCAGACGAAGGTGCGCCAAAAGCCCATTGGCTTTGAGTTGCTGCCTGAAGAGTTCACCCTGGCGGACCTCCAGCATTTGTACGAGACCTTGCTCAATACCGAATTTGACAAGGCCAACTTCCGAAAGAAAATCCTTGCAATGGATTTGCTCATTGCCTTGGACAAGACCCAAAAAGCGGTTCGCCACCGTCCCGCTCGCCTCTACCGTTTTGACCCCGCGCGCTACGAAGCACTTTCCAAGCGCGGCTTTCACTTTGAACTCTAAAGCTTTGTTTGTTGGTTTGTTCGTTCGTTGGTTCGTTTGCACTGATTGTAAGTAACTCCCAAACCCCCTAACCCCCAAACTTCCTAGCCCCTAGCCCCCAAACCCCCAAACTCCCTAACCCCACACGCATGACCGGCACCTTTGAATTCCTCGACTACGCCATCTTCATGGGCTACGCCCTCTTGATCCTGGGCGTGGGCCTCTGGGTCTCCCGCGACAAGAAAGGCCACGAAAAAAACGCCGAAGATTACTTCCTGGCGAGCAAATCCCTCCCTTGGTGGGCGGTAGGCACCTCGCTGATTGCGGCCAACATCTCGGCCGAGCAGTTTATTGGCATGTCCGGCTCAGGCTTCAGCGTGGGCTTGGCCATTGCCTCCTACGAATGGATGGCGGCGCTCACCTTGATTATTGTAGGTAAGTACTTCCTGCCCATTTTCATTGAGAAAGGCATCTATACCATTCCCGAATTTGTCGAAAAGCGCTACTCCACCAATTTGAAAACCATTTTGGCCGTTTTCTGGATTGCGCTCTACGTCTTTGTCAACTTAGCGTCGGTCCTCTACTTGGGCAGCTTGGCGCTCGAAACCATTATGGGCATCCCCATGATGTACGGCGTCATCGGTTTGGCCGTTTTTGCGGCCGCCTACTCGCTGTACGGCGGACTTTCGGCCGTTTCTTGGACGGATGTCATCCAGGTCTTCTTCTTGACCATTGGTGGTTTGGTCACGACCTATTTGGCGCTCGATGCCGTGAGTGGCGGTGAAGGCTTTATGGCAGGCATGTCTAAAATCATGGACGCTGCACCCGAACGCTTCGTCATGATCCTTGACGAATCCAACCCCGAATACATGAACCTCCCCGGCATCGGTGTCCTGATCGGCGGCATGTGGGTAGCGAATATCTACTACTGGGGCTTCAACCAGTACATCATCCAGCGGACCTTGGCTGCAAAGTCCTTGAAGGAATCCCAAAAGGGCATCCTGCTTGCCGCGGGTATCAAACTCATCCTTCCCATCATCGTTGTGGTGCCCGGCATTGCGGCCTATGTCATGGTGAACGACCCTGCCATCATGGAAAGCTTAGGCAGTTTGGCTGGCAACAACATGCCCGTCACGGGTGAGGCCGACAAAGCCTACCCTTGGCTGCTTCAGTTCTTGCCCACCGGCATGAAAGGCTTGGCTTTCGCAGCATTGACGGCGGCCATTGTGTCGTCCTTGGCCTCCATGCTCAATTCGACGGCTACCATTTTCACCATGGACATTTACAAAGCCTACATCAAGCGCGATGCAAATGACCGCCAAACGGTGAATATGGGCCGAATTTCCGCCATCATCGCCCTCATCATCGCGTCCATTATGGCGCCTTTGTTGGGCGGCATCGATCAGGCCTTCCAATTCATTCAGGAATACACGGGCGTTGTGAGCCCCGGCATCTTGGCCGTCTTCATCTTAGGTCTGTTCTGGAAGAAGGCTACCAACAAAGGAGCTATCGTAGGGGCCTTGTCGTCCATCCCCATTGCTATGTACTTCAAGGTGGCTCCCAAGGGCTGGTCGGATTCTGCGCTATTCCTGAATCTTCCTTTCTTGGACCAAATGCTCTACACGGCTCTGCTCACCATGGGTATTATTGCCCTCATCTCGTGGAACCAGCACAAAGGAGCGGACGATGCCAAAGGCATCAACGTCACCAAGGAAACGTTTAAGACGGATAGCATCTACAACATTGGCGCATTCGCCCTGATGCTCATCCTGGCAGCCTTGTACGCAGGCTTCTGGAGCTGAGCCTCCCGCTAAGCGAACAGGCGGAGCCCGAACACGTCAACGCGCGCCCAGGCCGGATAAACCAAAGGCCTGCGGCGCGCGTTACCTTTGTACGGTTACGCAAACACCATGGAAAAAAAGATCAAAGGATTCTCCAAACTCTCGAAACAAGCCAAGATGGAATGGCTGGCGCATGCTCATTTGGCCCAGCCTCAGCAAGGTTTGGATTTGATGCAGAGCTATATGCATTCGGACGCTGGAGTGCAAAAGCGCCACGACGAATTCATTGAGAATACCATTGCAAACTACTTTCTACCCCTGGGTGTGGCCCCCAATTTTTTGATTAACGGGAAGGTATATACCATTCCCATGGCAATTGAGGAAAGTTCCGTGGTGGCTGCGGCCGCAAAATCGGCCCAATTCTGGATGGAGCGCGGCGGATTTACGTCGACCATCGCGTCCACGACGAAAATTGGGCATATCCACTTTCATTATGACGGCCCGGCTGCCAGTATGGAAGCGCTCTTCACTCGGATTAAGGGCGATTTGAAAAAGTCGACCGCCCACCTGACGGCCAATATGGAAAAGCGCGGGGGAGGCATTTTGGACCTTCGATTGGTGGATAAAACGGCCGCATTGGAGGGATACTACCAGGTGGAGGTTCGGTTCGAGACCTGCGATTCCATGGGCGCCAATTTTATCAACTCCTGCCTAGAGGAAATGGCTAAGGTCTTGCGTTCGGAAGCCAGACAAGACGCCGGAACCCAAGGGCACACCTTAGAGGTCGTCATGTGCATCCTGTCCAATTACACGCCGGAATGTTTGGTCCGCTGCGAGGTGGCCTGCCCGCTGGAGCAGATGGTCGAAGGCACCGATATGAGTGCCGAAGAATTTGCGCACAAGTTCAAGCGCGCCGTGCAGATTGCCGAGGTCGAGCCCTACCGTGCTGCTACGCACAACAAAGGCATCATGAACGGCATTGATGCAGTGATTTTGGCGACGGGCAATGATTTTCGGGCGGTGGAGGCAGCTTGCCACACGTACGCTGCCCGAAATGGCCAGTACAGCAGCTTGACGCATTGCGATATTCGGGACGGCCAGTTTCGCTTTTGGATTGAGATTCCCCTTTCCTTGGGAACGGTGGGCGGCTTGACGCAGCTCCACCCCATGGTAAAGCTCTCTTTGGAAATTCTAGGCAAGCCCGGCGCTCAGGAACTCATGCAAATTGTTGCGGCTTCCGGTTTGGCCCAAAATTTTGCCGCCCTGCGCGCCCTCACCACGACGGGCATTCAGAAAGGGCACATGAAGATGCACTTGCTGAATATCCTCAATCAACTTGGTGCTACCGAGATCGAAAAAGAGCTCATCGCCCACCAGTTTTCGAAGAGTGTTCCGCACCACGCGGACGTAGTCAACGCCTTCCACGACCTGCGCGGCACCACCCCTCAACAGCGCTGATATGGCCCAGCCACGTTCGTTTTTTGCACGTGGTAAGCTGCTCCTCACGGGGGAGTACGCCGTCGTTCAGGGGGCCGAAGCCTTGGCCATTCCTACAGTTAAAGGCCAACACCTCACCTACCATCCTGGCGACGGCCCTTTGCATTGGACGGCTTTAGAGGCCGACGGAAGCACGTGGCTTTCGGGCGATGTGGCCACAGAATCAGAGTTCAGCCTCGTCCGATCCTGTATTGAAGCCGCTCTGAAACTTCAGGGCAGCAGCACGTGGCCGACGGGGTCCGTCGTTACACAGGTGGAATTCGAGCGGTCCTGGGGCTGGGGCACGTCTTCCACCTTGATCGCTTTGATTGCCCAGTGGCTAGACGTCGATACGCTCGCACTTCATTTTGCCGTTTCAAAGGGTTCGGGCTACGACGTGGCCTGCGCGCTCGCCGATGGCCCCATTCGCTACCGCCGCAGTGGTGCGAGCGCAGAGGTTACTCCCGTTGATTTGAGCCATTGGCCGATCGACGCACTGCACTTTGGCTACCTGGGGCAAAAGCGGGACAGCCAGGACGCCGTTCAACGCTATTTGCTCGCCCCGATGTCCCAGGAGGATTTGGCGCAAATCACCGCCTGGACACATGCCTTTGAGGCCGCGGCAAACGCCGAAAGCTTAAAATCCCTCTGCGCCCAGCACGAAGCTTTTCTCGAAACGCGCTTGGGCGAAGTTTCCCCGGTGGCTCAACGCCTTCAGGACGCTCACGCGGGCGGCAAGAGCTTAGGCGCTTGGGGAGGCGACTTTGCCTTAGTCATTGCTCCTGAGCCCGAGGCCCTTCACTACCTTTCCTCCCATGGAATGGGGCCCATTTTATCCTGGAAGGAGGTTTGCGGTGGCTAAGCGTTTGAAACGTTGGCTAACGGCAGCTCTGCTCGTGCTGGGTGCCGCGGTTCAGGCCGCGCATTTGGTGGGGGGCGAATTGACCTACACCTGTTCGGGCAACAACGTCTACCAGATCAAGCTAGTGGTATACCGCGATTGCAATTCGACCGGCGCGCAATTGGACCAAACGGCCTCCATCGGCATCTACGACGGCCTCAGTGGCCAGCTGCTCTACAACCTCCAGGTGAACAAGGGACCTACCTATCCCGTGCCGGCCAATACCGGCAATCCCTGCTTGCAGGCGCCTCCCAACATTTGCACCGAATACGCCAACTACATCACCGTCCAAAGTTTGCCCGCCCGCGCTTCGGGTTACGTCATTTCCTACCAGCGCTGCTGCCGAAATGCCACTATCACCAACCTGAACAACCCGGACGATTGGGGCATGACGCTTACGACCCGAATTCCCCCCAACGACACCTGCAACAGCAGTCCACAATGGGATTCCACACCTCCTATCGTGCTCTGCTCGCAAGAATCCCTCAACATCCCGGTAACCTGTACAGATCCGGATGGCGACTCCCTTTTCTACGAATTGTGCAGCCTTTACCACGGGGGTGGCAAGGGGCAGGGCGGCGGCTTTAATACCCCGCAACCCAGCCCACCGGCTCCGCCGCCCTACACGACCATTCCGTACAAAGCGCCCAATACTACCGTCAATCCGATTCCGGGGAACCCGCCTCTGGCGATGAATCCCTCCACGGGGCATCTACAGGGAAAAATTACGGTCACGGGCCAGTATGTGATGGCCATGTGCGTGGAAGAATGGCGGAATGGGGTGCTGTTGAATACCATTCGGCGCGATTACCAGTTTAACGTAACGGCTTGTCAGGCGGCTATTTGGGCCGACATTATTTCCGAAGTAGACGACCCCACCCAGCTCTGCATTGGAACGACTGTACCCTTCCAAGAAGACAGCTACAATGCGACCTTCTTCCATTGGGACTTTGGCGACCCCAACAGCACCACGGACACCTCCAACCTGCCCAACCCGGTCTACACGTTTAACGATACCGGCGTGTACTTGGTCACGCTGATTGCCAACCCCGGCTGGCCTTGCGCAGATACGGACCAAGTCGAATTTCACATCTATCCGCCTATCAACGCGGGCATCAACTACACCGGCGGAGTTTGCGCGGACGAACAGAATTTCCAGTTTAGTCCCAGCGGATTTTGGTACCCGGACGCCACCATCGAATGGACCTTTGGCGCAGCCGGCGACGCCAATATTCACACCTTTAGCGGGGAATTTCCACCGCCCGTGACCTTTGTGCAGCCCGGCGCCTACCCTGTTCAGCTCTACATCAAATCCAAAGCCTGCGAGGAAACGGTCTACGACACTATTCGGGTCTACCAGAGGCCCCGCATAGACGCCTCCTTTGCCGGCATTGTAGGTTGTGAACCCTACACGCATCTCTTTGACCCTATGAGTTCGGCCTCCACCCGGCTTTACTACCTCTGGGACTTTGGCGATGGGGATACGTCACATCAAGCCATGCCGTCGCATACGTATACCAACGCAGGCCTCTACGATGTGAAGCTCTGGATGTGGACCGACGAGGGCTGCATCGACACCATTTTTGTGTCCTACCCGGATGCCGTGCTCGTGAATCCACGCCCCAGCAGCACCTTTACGGTCACGCCTCCTGTGACCAGCATTTATACGCCCATTGTGACGGTAGATGCGGGCGGCTTCTTGTACAACGAGCAGTACTACTTTGACATGGGGGACAGCACGCTGTACACCCAGACTGCCTTTTTTGCGCACCAGTACCAGGATACCGGCAATTTTGAGGTCAAGCGCATTGCGGTCAATCAGTACGGCTGTTGGGATACGTTGGGCATTTGGGTCCGAATCAACCCTGTTCTCAACATTTGGACACCTTCCGCCTTCACTCCCAATGGCGACGGCCGAAACGACTCCTTCCGCCCCATTGTGACGGGCTTTAACGAATACCGCCTGGTCATCACCAACCGCTGGGGGCAAGTTGTTTTTGAAAGCAACGACGCGCACGCCGAATGGAACGGCCGCATGCACAACACCGGCGCGGAAAGTCCCCAGGACGTCTACGCCTGGCATCTGTTCATTGTGGACTTTGGCGATTCTCCTGTGGAATACACGGGCACCGTCCTATTGTACCGGTAAATTCTAGAATTTTATTGGATGCTTGCGCTCACGCCTCCGCGTGGTTTAGGCCCAGCGCGCGCCTAGGAGGAGCCCTAACAAACCGCCAATCAAGGAGACTGTCACATAGCCTAAAGCCCAGGCATAATCACCCGCCCGCAACCACGTGAGCACCTCGTTTGAGAAGGTGGAAAAGGTGGAGAATCCCCCGCAAAAGCCCACCGCCCAGAACCACAAGCTGCGTTCTTGGGGCTGTTTGGCGAGCACATAGCCGAGGAGCAAGCAAGCCACAAAATTGGCGCTTAACGTACCCAGCACTGCGGCCAGTGGACTGCTCCAGAGGCCTTTGCTGGCTTCTCCAAAGCCCCATCGAGCCACAGAGCCCAGGCCTCCGCCCAGAAATACCCAAAGTGCTGCCTGTATCATTCGGGGAAGGTAGGGGATTTGCGCCAGGCCATCAGGAGCGTAGCCACGGAAATGCCTAGCACCGCACCCCCCAAGACGTCGCCGGGGTAATGCACCCCGAGGTAGATGCGGCTGTAGGAAACTAAGAGGGCCCAGAGTGTGGCCAGGAGGAGCATCCAACGCGCCGGCTGGGCCGCTCGCACGATCGCCCAGGCGGCCCAAACGGTGGCTGCATGCGAGGATACAAAGCCATAGGACCCGCCGCAGCGGAGGGCGGCCAGGGTGAAGCGTTCGGACAGTACCGGATCGTGGCAGGGACGCAAGCGTTCAAAAACGTCTTTAAACGCGTGTACCGAGAGCCAATCGCTCACAGAAATGGAAGCGATGAGCAAGGCCCCAAGCAGCAGGGCCTCGTGAACGGCTAGGCGCTTGAAGCCCCATAGCACAAATGCTGCGAGGAGGAGGTAGGTACCCACATGGGCGGTGATGGCGCGAAAGACCTGGTCGACCCATTCGGGCCCCCAGTGGGTCAAGGCCAAGAAGGCGGCTTGATCCAGTTCGATCAGGGATTCAACGAAGCCCAAAGCGCGTCTTTAAGTTCTTGAAGGTGCTCCCCAGAAACTGAACTGAAGAACATGTGCGGCACGTCCTTAGGTAGGGTGGCCGCAATCTCCTGCTTGAGTTCATCGTCCAAGATGTCCGCCTTGGAAATGGCCAGCAAACGCTGCTTCCCTACCAAGTCGGGGTTGTACTTCTCGAGCTCACTCAGCAAGATGCCGTATTCCTTGGCGTGATCGTCCGAATCGGCCGGCACCAAGAAGAGCAGCATCGAGTTGCGCTCGATGTGGCGCAAGAAGCGGTGGCCCAAGCCCTTGCCTTCGCTGGCGCCTTCAATGATGCCCGGAATGTCCGCAATGATGAAGGAGTTGTACCCGCGGTGCTGTACCACGCCCAAATTGGGCACCAAGGTCGTGAAGGGGTAATCCGCAATCTCTGGTTTGGCCGCAGATACGACGCTTAGCAAGGTGGACTTGCCGGCGTTGGGGAAGCCGACCAACCCTACGTCCGCAAGGACTTTCAGCTCCAAAATGAACCAGCCTTCTTGGCCGTCTTCGCCGGGCTGGGCGTAGGTGGGCGCTTGGTTCGTAGGGCTTTTAAAGTGGGTATTGCCCAGGCCGCCTCGCCCGCCAGGGAGCAGGATGGTCTGTTGGCCGTTTTCCGTGATTTCGAAAAGCACTTCACCGGTCTCCGCATCTTTGGCCACGGTACCCAAAGGCACCTGGAGTACGATGTCCTCGCCGTCCGCCCCGTGGCGATCGTTTCGGCTTCCGCCGCCGCCAATCGATGCTTTGATGTGCTTGCGGTATTTCAAGTGCAAGAGCGTCCACATTTGGTCGTTGCCTTCCAAAATGATGTGGCCGCCGCGCCCTCCATCGCCCCCGTCGGGACCCCCTTTGGGGATGCCGCGCGCTCGGTAGAAATGCGCACTTCCCGCGCCGCCCTTACCGGAGGCACAGAAAATTTTGACGTAATCGATGAAGTTGTTGTCCGCCACGCTTAAAGGGCTTGAATTTTCTCAGACAATGAAGCGGTAATGCTTTCGACGCTTCCCACGCCGGACAAAGCCATGTACTTTCCTTGCGCCTCGTAGTAGCCTTGAACAGGAGCCGTTTCTTTGTGGTATACGGCGATGCGCTGCCCAATGACTTCGGGATTGGCGTCGTCGGGTCGACCAGAGGTCTTGCCACGCTCGAGCAAGCGGGCGACCAATTCCGCCTCGGGAACCTCCAATCCAATCATGGCCGCAATGGACTGACCGGCTTCGGCAAGGATCTCGTCTAAAGCCTGTGCCTGGGCTTGGGTGCGGGGGAAACCGTCAAAGAGGAAGCCCACCGCGTCGGGGTACTTGCTCCATTCGGACTTCAACATGTCAATCGTCACACTGTCTGGAACCAACTGGCCTCGGTCCATGTAGGACTTGGCGAGGGTGCCCAATTCGGTCTGGTTTTTAATGTTGTAGCGGAAAATATCGCCCGTGCTCAAGTGCACAAAGCCAAATTTCTCCACCAAAAACGCACTCTGCGTGCCTTTACCAGCCCCGGGAGGGCCAAACAGTACAATGTTTTTCATAGAAATAACCAAAGCGCAAAGGTACGACCCCCCTGCATTTTTTACCTTTGCCCACTAAGCTCCCGAGGAGATATGGAACATACCTACGCTGTCATCATGGCAGGAGGCGTCGGAAGTCGCTTCTGGCCTACAAGCACCGCCCAAAGACCCAAGCAGTTTTTGGACATTTTAGGCACCGGTGAAAGTTTGCTTCAGCAGACCTACCGCCGAATGTCGCGCATCGTTCCCACCGAAAATATTTACATCGTCACGCACGCGGACTACGGAGACCAGTGCATGGCGCAGCTGCCCAAACTGCCAGGGGCTAATATCATCGCCGAACCCGCGCGCCGCAACACAGCTCCTTGTGTGGCCTACGCCGCCTTTAAGCTGAAGAAGCGCGATCCCTTGGCAAACATCGTCATTACGCCTGCAGACCATTTAGTCACCAAGGAAGACGAGTTTGAGCGCATCATCCGCTTGGGTCTTCAGGCCACGGCGAGCAACAACATCTTGCTCACTCTAGGCATTACGCCGCACCGCCCCGAAACGGGCTATGGCTACATCCAGTTTAAGCCTGAATTTTTTGAGGGATCGGAAGAAATTCGGCCCGTTAAGACCTTTACAGAGAAGCCCAACCGCGAGCTGGCTGAATCCTTCCTCGCCACCGGAGAGTTCTTGTGGAACGCGGGCATCTTCATTTGGAACGCCAACGCTATCCTAAGCGCGTACGAACGCCTTATGCCAGAGGTCTATGAGGCCTTCAACGCTGGTTGGGAAAGCTTGAACACCCCGTCCGAAAACGCCTTCATCGAGCAGACCTACCCCCAGTGCCCGAATGAATCCATCGACTACGGCATCCTGGAAAAAGCCCCTCAAGTCTACGTTTTGCCCGCCGAATTTGGCTGGAGCGACCTCGGTTCCTGGGGTGCCGTCCACGAGCAACGCAAAGAGGACGCCCAAGGCAACACGGGTGCCACCCCAAATGTGCTCCTCTTCGACGCTAAGGACAACATCATTTCAGTTCCCGCGCATGTCGTAGCCGTTTTGGACGGTTTAGAGGGCTACATCGTCATCCAATCGGAAGACCGCCTCCTCATTTGCCCGCGTGACAAGGAGCAGGACATCAAACAGTACGTCACAGAAGTTAAACTCAAACTAGGCGAAAAGCACGTCTAACTAGCTGGCTTTCAATCGTTATACTCAAACATTTCTAAACGTTTACGCATAAAAAAACCGCGCCTCTCAGCGCGGTTTTTTAGTTGCAAGAAGCTGCGACCCTTAGGCCTCTTCCGTATGTCCAATCAACTTGTACACAAACTTGGGGGCTACACGCTCCAAGCCGATCAAGGTCAACCAATAGCCTACAAACAAGCCCAAGAAGAGCAGCATGCTAAAACCAGTCAAGATGATCAACAAGGCGATAAGGAAACCAACGAATTTCATGGTGTACGTTTTGAATTTGTGACAAAGATACATTCAACTTCGTTTGCCTTGCACCCTACCTTTGCATTTATGAGCACACGCATAGAAAGAGACACGATGGGCGAGGTCCACGTACCCGCCGAAGCCTACTGGGGCGCCCAAACTGAGCGTTCACGCAACAACTTCAAGATTGGCCCCGAAGGCAGCATGCCTAAGGAAATCATCCACGCTTTTGGCTACTTGAAGAAGGCAGCAGCCCTGACTAATTCCGACCTCGGCGTCCTTTCCCCCGAAAAAGCGCAGCTCATCGCCAACGTCTGCGACGAAATCATCGCCGGCCAGCTGGACGATCAGTTCCCTCTGGTGATTTGGCAGACCGGTTCGGGCACGCAGAGCAACATGAACTGCAACGAGGTGATTGCCTACCGTGGCCATGTCCTTCAAGGAGGTGCGCTCACCGACGCGAACAAGGTCCTGCACCCCAACGACGACGTCAACAAGTCGCAGTCTTCCAACGACACCTTCCCCACCGCCATGCACATTGCGGCTTACCTCCAGGTCGTCAACGTGACGCTTCCCGGCATGAAGCATTTGCGCTCCGTTCTCGCTGCGAAAAGTGAAGCGTTTAAAGACATCGTCAAAACGGGCCGAACGCACTTCATGGACGCCACCCCCCTCACCTTGGGTCAAGAATTTTCCGGCTACGTCCAACAACTCGACAACGGCATCCGGGCCATCGAAAACGCACTCGGCATGGTGGCCGAACTCGCCCTCGGCGGAACAGCCGTTGGCACCGGCCTCAACACCCCTGCAGGCTACTCCGAGCACGTAGCCGCCAAAATCGCGGAACTCACCGGCCAGCCCTTCGTTTCGGCTCCCAACAAGTTTGAAGCCCTCGCCGCCCACGATGCCATGGTCGAACTCTCCGGCGCCCTCAAGCGCGTCGCCGTTTCGCTCATGAAAATTGGCAATGACATTCGCATGCTCAGCAGCGGTCCCCGTTCCGGCATTGGCGAAATCATCATTCCCGACAACGAGCCCGGCTCCTCCATCATGCCCGGTAAAGTGAACCCCACGCAGCCCGAAGCCCTCACCATGGTTGCCGCCCAAGTCATGGGCAACGACGTAGCCGTGAGCATCGGCGGTGCAACCGGCCACTTTGAACTCAACGTCTTCAAGCCCGTTATCGCCGCCAACGTCCTCCAAAGCGCTCGCCTCATTGGGGACGCCTGTGTTTCCTTTAGCGACAAATGTGCCGTGGGCATCGAGCCCAACAAGCCGGTCATTAAGCGCCACTTGGAAAACAGCTTGATGCTGGTCACCGCCCTCAATACGCACATTGGCTACGATAAGGCCGCTAAAATTGCCAAAACGGCCCACGCCGAAGGCAGCACCTTGCGCGAAGCCGCCCTGAAATTGGGCTACCTCACCGATGCCGAATTTGACGCATGGGTGAAGCCGGAGGATATGTGCTGAGGGTACAAGGGTTGAAGGGTTGAAGGGTACAAGATTTTCCTAGCCCTCAAGCCACAGCGCGAAGCGCGTGCTCTCTAGCGCGCCGCAGGCGCTCTCTAGCCAACTATCTCCGCAATCCGATCTGCGGGACGCGCGACAACGGCTTTGTCCCCAATCACCACAATGGGGCGCTGCATAAGCTTGGGGTACTCAATCATGGCGTAAATGAGTTCCTCGTCTTCCAGTTCGCTGCCGGCAAAGTGCTCTTTCCATTCGGGCTCGTTGGTGCGAATCACATCCATGGGGTCCACATTGAGCACTTGAAGGACCGAATCCAACTCCTCATACGTCAACGGCTCCGCCATGTAATTCACGACTTCGTAGGCGATGTTTTTGGCTTCTAACCAAGCGAGGGATTCGCGGCTTTTTCCGCAGCGGGGGTTGTGGTAGACTTTGGCGGTCATTGATGCGTTTTGTTGAGCGTGATGCTTCCGTGGGCCTCACCCGCGGTGCCACATTGTGTGGTCCATTGAGCGACGTAAAAGTACACCCCATCGAGCAAGAGACGGTTTCGGAATCGGCCGTCCCAGGCGAAGGCAGGATCGTTGGTGGCAAAGACTTTTTGGCCCCATCGATCGTAAATAATGAGGTTGAGATCGGCAAGTGAACTGGCGGCGGCTTGATTGAGGCGGTAGAGATCGTTGAGGCCGTCGCCATTCGGGCTGAACATGTTCGGGAACGTGACCCCATCGGGGGCATCGGGCGAAATCACCTCATAGGTCCAAACCGCCGTATCGCCCCGATCGCACAGGCTGTCCCAAACTACGACCGCGACCTCAAACGTGCCAGGACCGGGCACTTGCCAGAGACGCTCGCGGCCGACCAGGGCGGGCTGGGTGAAGCCATTCGGGTACCAAAGCACATGGGTGGAATAATTGGCCGTCGCCTGCCCAAAAATGGCCGGCGCATCCCCGCAGGGGTTTACGATAACCTCCCCGTTGATCGCTCCCAAAGGCGGGCGGTAGGTCACCACGAAGGTGGCCGTATCCGAAGCACCACAGAGGGTGTCAAAGGCAATGAGGGTAATGGTCGTCGGACCGTAGATGCCGCGGTAGTTGTGGATGAGCGGGCATTGCATGCGTTCGTAGTGGCTGCTGCCATCGCCCCAAAAGACCAGAAGCGCATTGCTCACCAATGAATCGGTGGGGTGGAGCTCCACATGCAGCGAGGTGTCACAGGGATTGTACACGAGGTTCATGTCCGCCTTGGGGGCTTGCGGGCTGGCGATCAAGACCTGAATTTGCTGGCTCGATTGCGTGCTGCAAAGGGTGTCAAAAGCGGTTACCGTCACGGTGTAGGGCCCCGGCTGCGCATAGTTGTGCGTAAAGGGCGGCTGAAAATTGCCGCCCATTTTTTGGGTGTCGCCCCAATCGATGTAGACCGAATCACTCAAGCCCAAGGTGCCCAAAAGCATAGCCGCATTCCCCGCGCAAATCGTATCCTCTACGAGTTGCACATCCACGCCGGCGGCTTGAAGTTCAAAGGCAATCTGGACGCCGGCCATGTTGCAGTTCCCGGCATTGTTGGTCAAGGAGTACGCGTTGTGCGGAAAGGTGGGAAGGTTGGAGTTGCCCCCGCAGCCCGCACAAATCGCCTGGTGAATGACGCCTTGCGGATCAAAGCGCGAGGTGCCTCCATCCACATGCTCGTAGGACGGCGATCCTCCAAAGTAGGAGGCGTACAGTGGGCTCCCGTGGCGGTTGAGCACGAGGAAATAGAAGTCACTGCCATCCGTGGTGGTTTGGAAGGCGTTGGAGGTCGTGTAGAGGTTTTGGGTATTTCCGCCGTTGTTGACCAATCCTCCCCAGCCCGAAAAATACAAGGAGCCACAGCCATCCAACATAAAGGCGGTTGGCGAGGTATTGATACTGCTCGTGGTCCCCGATCCAAAGGTCTGCAGTCGGTACAGGGTGTCCAGGTCATAGCCCAACCAAGCCATGTACTGCGAGGACATGGATTGGCCCCAAAGACCTGGGGTAGCGGACAAAATGCCCTTGGTGTTGCCCACTATAGCGATGGCGGAGCTGTCCCCCATGGCTTTGTAGGCACCTTCGGGATTTTGGGCAATCATAAAGCCCACATCAGGCCCTGTCGTGCCCAAGTAGGTCGTCTTCTCGAGAATGCCCGTCGCAGCGTCGATCCGCTGTACCCAAGCGTCCCCCAAACCTGCATGTAAAGGCTGGTAGGCCGAAGACGTACCCAGACTGTCTGAAAAGCTTCCACCTACGGTAAAGAGTTTGACTTGGCCTTGGTGCTCGTGGAGCGCCGCGCCGAAGATGGCATCCTGGGACGGCCCACCAAAATGAGAGGACCAACTCACATAGTCTAGCCCTGGAGCCAATTTGACGACCAGCCCATCCTGCATGCCGTGCGCAGGCATCATCGTAGACGAGAAATTGGAAGACAGCGTGGAGGTGGCGACGTACACCCCATCCGGAGCGACCAGCACCTCCCCACGTGCTTGATCCCCATAGTTCATGACAAAATTGGCATTAATACCGTCGTTCCCAGTCCCGCCCAAGTAGGTCATGCCCTGAAGCATACTACCAGTGGAATCCAGGCGTAGCACATAGAGGTCCGAGCCTTGGTTAAACGATTGCCCTCCCCCATTGATGGAAAATCCACCCGCGTAGGTCGTATCGTAGCCAGTGGCGGTATGGGGCAAATTCGGCGAACCGGTAATCCCCATAACGACCAGATCCCCGTTGGGACCGACCATCATGGAATGCGGTTGTTCACGGTTGCCCCCACCGTAGTAGGTTCCGCACAGCAAAGACGTGCCATCGGGACTGAAGAGCATGAGGGCCACATCTGTCCCGCCACCGGCAAAGCTGGACTGCACGCCATTGACCACGGGGAATTGCGCGCCAAAGGCGATGCCGCCGAGCCAGGTTCGGCCCTGCAAATCATACGTCGCCGTGTAGCCAAAATTGTCCGACACGGAGCCCGAAAAGGTCGAAAAGCGGTAGACCGGATCGATGCGCGTGGCTTTAGGCGCCACGGGTGTCCAGGTAGTGCCGCGAGACGCCCAATGCACGTGCACCTCCCCACGCAGGCCTTCGGCACGAGGTAGATCTACTTCCAGCTGACCAACGGGCAGTTCAAAGCGCACATAGCGCCCACGTGCTTCGCCCTCTGGCAGGCCTTCAAAGTGCGAAGCCACGGAATTCAGGGCTTCGGGCGAATCCCCCACCCACGTGGTTTTCAAGAAGCCATCGGCACTGAGTTCAAGCTCCAGGCGCACGCCCGGGTACAACCCATCGACCGCCGCCGTTGCAAACTGCGGGACTTTGGAGGCAGTGCCCGAGGGCAGGAAATACGACAGGTACCCTGGCAAACGCCCTTGGCCCACAAAGCGCCCAGGTTCAGCACCCTCAAAATGCTCGGTAAACACAAAGAGCCCGGCACTGTCGGCATCTGAAGGGCCCCTCAAGCTAAATCGAAGGCCGTCTTTGAGAATCCAGATGCGCGCGGTCTCCGTGGGCAATTGCGCCAAAACCTCCTCCGGCCACTGCCCCTGGTTGGGGACAAAGCCGAACACCGGCCGGCTGATTTCAGTCGGCTGTGCCTGAGCCAAAAAGCCCAGCAAAAGGAAAATCCAGAGGATACGGGATCGCATGCGATCCCGAAGATACGGAGGATGTCAAGGGGATGAGCGACCAGAAAGGCTGCGCCATGCGCTTATACCCCTAAACGGCGGCTCAATCCAAATCCAAATCGTCGTCGCCGGCTCCTGAGCCGTCCGACATCAAATAGGCCTTGAGGAACGCATCGAGCTCCCCATCCAGAACGCTGTCCGGATCGGTGCTTTCGGTGCCGGTTCGAACGTCTTTGACCAATTTATAGGGGTGCAAGACGTAGTTGCGGATCTGAGACCCCCATTCGATTTTCTTTTTGCCGGCTTCAATTTCGGAGCGCTTGGCATTGCGGGCCTCAATCTCCATCTCGTACAAGCGGGACTTCAGCAATTGAATGGCCTTTTCCTTGTTCTGGAGCTGCGAACGCGTTTCCGTGTTTTCGATCACGATGCCCGTGGGACGGTGCTTCAAGCGCACACCCGTTTCCACCTTGTTGACGTTCTGGCCCCCTGCACCGCTCGAACGGAAGGTGTCCCAGTCAATTTCGGCCAGGTTGACCTGAATATCAATCGAATCGTCCACCAGCGGATACACATACACGCTTACAAAAGAGGTGTGACGGCGCGCATTGCTGTCAAAGGGGCTGATACGTACCAAACGGTGCACGCCATTTTCGCCTTTCAAGTAGCCAAACACATAGTCGCCTTCAATTTCCAGTGTCACGGTCTTGACCCCCGCCACGTCGCCTTCTTGGAAGTTGAGCTCGCGGACTTTGTGGCCGTTTCGCTCGGCCCAGCGCAGGTACATGCGCATCAAAATACCCGCCCAGTCGCAGGATTCGGTACCGCCGGCCCCGGAGGTGATCTGCAGAACGGCCGACATCTTGTCTTCTTCGCCCGAAAGCATGTTTCGGAATTCCAGCGTACTCAATTCCTCTTCCAGCTGGTCGGCAATTTGGTCCACTTCCGCTTCCGAAAGCTCGCCCTCGCGGTAAAATTCGACCGAAAGCTCCACCTCGCCCAGCATGGCCTCCAGCGCTTCATAGCCCTGAATCCAGTACTTCATTTCCCGAATCTTCTTCATGACCTGCTCGGCCTTCTTAGAATCTTCCCAAAAAGACGGATCCGCCGTGCGCTCTTCTTCGTTGGCCAATTGGATGCGCTTTTCATTCAAGCGCAAGTAACTTCTCAGCCCTTTGAGGCGCTCGTGAAAATCCTTGATCTGTTCAGTGGAAACCATGGGGCAAAAGTACAACCTTGAGTACCTTGTAGCCATGATGGACGCTGACTTTCGATCCGATACGGTCACCCGACCGACCCCCGCCATGTACGCCGCTATGGCCGCCGCTCCCGTGGGCGACGACGTACTGGGCGATGACCCCACCGTCAAACGCCTGGAAGCCCTTGCTGCCGAACGCTTTGGCCAAGAAGCGGGCCTCTTCTGCCCCTCCGGCACCATGACGAACCAAATCGCCATCAACGTCCACACGCGCCCCGGCGACGAGGTTATTTGCTCCCATTTGGCCCACATCTACAACTACGAGGGCGGCGGCGTTGCCTTCAACTCCGGCGTGCAAGTCCGCACCGGGGGCGACGCCTACGGCCGCCTCAGCGCCGACGACGTGCACCGCCTGGTCCAACCCGAGATGGACGTGCACGCCGCGCCCACCCGACTCGTGGTCCTCGAAAACACCGCCAACAAGGGCGGCGGCACCAGCTTGGGGCTGCCCCTGCTCCGCGAGGTGGGCGACGCCGCCCGTTCACACAACCTGGCCTACCACCTCGATGGGGCCCGCATCTTCAATGCGCTGGTCCGCGAAGGGGATTCGTCAGAAGATTTGGGCTTTTTTGATTCCGTGTCCATTTGCTTGAGCAAAGGGCTCGGCGCCCCGGTGGGCTCGCTGCTGCTTGGCCCCAAAGACTTTATTGCGGAAGGCAAGCGCATTCGGAAGCGTTTTGGAGGCGGAATGCGCCAGGCGGGATTTTTAGCGGCCGCGGGCATCTATGCGTTGGACCATCATGTGGAGCGCTTGGCGGAAGACCATGCCAACGCCCAGCGCATCGACGGTTGGTTGGCGCAGCTTCCTTTCGTGGTCGAACGCAAGCCCTGCCACACGAACATGGTACTCTTTAGGATCGAAGCACCGGGCGGTGCGCCCGCGCTGCAGGCTCATTTGGCCAGCCAGGGCATTCGTATCATCGCCATGGACCGGGAATGGCTTCGGGTCGTGACGCACTACGACATCCAGGAGGCGCATCTTTTAGCCTTGCACGAAGCACTTAAAACGTTTGCGGCCTAGAAGCGCCCAAGGACAACTGCGGAGCTTCACCAGGACCCACGAAGCGCTTTAAATGCCGCTTAGCCGCCTACTACGCGGCTGCAAGAAGTCAGAGTTACGCCTGCAAATCCGCCTTGGCCCTTTCAATTTCTTCCCAGGTATAGCCTTTGCGCTGGGCGGCGGCTAGGGCCGACTGTTCCTCTTGGCGCGTGGCCCAGGGATAGGATTTGGCCAGAAGGGCCATCAACGTTTGCAGGTAGCTTTCTGGGTCTAGTTCCGACAAGCCCAACTGAATGCATCGGGCGGAAACCCGCTTGGCTTTGAGGTGGTGCGTAATTTTCACGCGGCCCCAGCCCTTGGCCCGGTGCTTCCCATGCACGAAGGCACGGGCAAAGCGCTCTTCGGAGAGGAAACCTTCGCTGATGAGTTCGCCCAACAAATCGTCTTGGGCCGTTTGGACGATGCCCATGGAGCGCAGGCGCTCCTCGACTTCGGATTGGCAGCGCTCTTGGTAGGCGCAGTACTTCCGGATTTGCACCCGGGCCGTGTCGAGGTCGTAGACTTTTTCGCGTTTGAAGGCCATGGGGTAAAAATAAAACAGGCGGCCCGGAGGCCGCCTGTTTGCACGCATTTGGTTTCGCTTATCCGAGCTTTCGGTTTTGATCATCGGTGAAGCGGTACTCCAACATTTTAAACGCATCGCGTTCTACCATTTTCAGGCTGTGGCCGTACAATTTGGACCACTGGCGGTAACGCGCCTTCCACCAAAAGCCTTTGGTGAGGTAGGCGTAAATGAAGGGGTGAACGTGAAGGAAAATGGGGGATTTGTCCTTCTTGTTGCGCATCTTACCCACAATCTGGTCAAACCTCTGCTCGAGGGCATCGATCAGGGTGATCGGCGCTTCGACCAAGCTGTCTGGATTCTCTTCCTTGGTCTCCAGGCGCTGAGCTGGCCGAACGCGTTGACGCGTAATCTCGACCAAGCCAAACTTGGAGGGAGGCAGAATTTTGTGGCGCGCACGGTCGGTGGCCATGACTTCCTTCATTTTCTCAAAGAGTTGCTTTCGGTGCTCCCCTTTGTGCATGTCGATGAAGTCGATACAAATGATACCTCCCATGTCGCGAAGGCGCAGCTGACGACCAATTTCTTCGGCTGCCATCATATTGACGGCCAAGGCATTGTCCTCTTGGCTCTCGCCCTTGTTCGAACGGTTGCCGCTGTTCACGTCGATAACGTGCATAGCTTCCGTGTGCTCGATGATCAAGTAGGTCCCCTTGCCCATGTTGACCGTACGACCGAAGGCCGACTTCAACTGGCGGTCCACGCCGTATTGCTGGAAAACCGGCACGGCCGATTTGTGCAGTTTTACGATGCTAGCCCGCTCTGGCGCAATGGATTCCACATAGTCGTGGATTTCCTGGTGGAGCGACTCATCGTCGACCACAATTTGATCAAAGCTGTCGTTGAACACGTCGCGCAGGTAGGCGCTGGCACGGTCCATTTCACGCAACACACATTTGCGCGGCTTGGCGCTGCGCAGGTTGCGGTGGAGGGTCTTCCATTTGGACATCAAATCCGCCAAATCGGCGGTCAATTCCTCCTGGGAAACGCCCTGAGCGACGGTGCGTACAATGACGCCAAAGCCGTCGGGGCGAATGGATTGAACGAGCTTACGCAGTCGTTCCTTCTCTTTGCGCTCTCGGATTTTCTGAGAAACGGATACGCGTGTAGTGAACGGCACCAAAACGATGAACCGTCCCGCGATAGATATTTCAGACGTAACCCGAGGGCCTTTCGTCGATATGGGTTCCTTCACCACCTGGACCAAAATTTGGTCGCCAGGCTTCAAGACCGTCTCCATAGCCCCGTCTTTTTCGATCAGGGGCTCCAAAGGGAACTCCGCAATGTTTGCGGGCTGCTTCCCCAGCTGGACTTTCTTGTTGAAGGATTGCCACGAAGAAATTTGAGGACCGAGGTCGTGGTAGTGCAAGAAGGCATCCTTCTCGTAGCCCACGTCTACAAATGCCGCATTTAGGCTCGGTGCCAATTTGCGCACCTGACCTAAATACACGTCTCCTACGGAATACTGCTGCTTAGCATCTTCCTGTACGAGTTCCGTTAAACGGCCGTCCTTAAGAAGGGCAATGACTGCGTCCGACTCATTCGCTTGAATGATAAGTTCGGTACGCATGGTTTAGCCCTTACTTCTTCTTGTGACGATTTTTGCGCAAACGCTTTTTACGCTTGTGAGTAGCCATCTTATGGCGTTTTCTTTTCTTACCGCTAGGCATAATGCTTTCGATTAAAATGAAACAATCAATTAGGTTCGTTTGCCTCCGTCGTTCCCGCTTGCAATTCCGCTAAAAGGGTCTGCAAGTTGGAGGCATCGGGTGTGTTGGGATGATTGGCAAGAAATGACTGTATACCTTGAATGGCCCCTTCCGTATCGCCCAATTTGGATTGAGCTTGGGCCAGTCCTACAGCCGCCCAAACATCGTCTTCATGGTGCTGAAGTACGATTTGGAAACGCTCCACCGCCTTGTCAAATTGGCCGGATAGCATCGAGAATTGTCCCAAATAAAATTGGGCATCTCGGTGCGTGGAATCCTCTTCTACCACTTCGCGCAAGGCGAAAATGGCTTGCATCGGATTTCCTTCTCCAGACTCAATGAGGGCAACGGCTTCTTGCACCTTCGCATCCAATGGACTGAGTGCGGCGGTTTCGGGAGCAGCGGGCTCTTCGGTACTGGGCGCATGCGGCAATAGCCATACGCCTGCGGTCACCACAACCACAGCCGAAACAGCATATACCCAAGCGCGCTTCATGTCTACGTATAGTTCTTAGCCTTTTACCTCAACGTTGCTCTTTACTTCTTCGGCAAACGTCTTGGCGGGCTTGAACGAAGGAATGTAGTGAGCGGGGATGATAAGTGTGGTGTTCTTGGAAATGTTGCGACCGGTTTTCTCTGCGCGCTTCTTCAAAACGAAGCTACCAAAACCGCGGAGGTACACATTTTCGCCGGATTCCATGCTCGACTTTACTTCGCGCATGAAGCCCTCAACTACGGCTAATACATCTGATTTTTCCAAACCCGTGCGGTCGGAGATACGCGTGACGATGTCCGCTTTAGTCATAATACTTTCATTTTTATAGGTATTCCCTGAGACAGCCCCCCAGGGAATAAAGGGGTTATTTTAGCGGGCGCAAAGTTAACGCATTGTGGCTGAACGAACAAGATGGAAATTAAAGGTTCAACTCGCTCTTATCGAGTGGTTTGACCAGCATCGTCGACCTCTGCCCTGGAGGATAGACCGCAATCCCTATGCCATTTGGCTAAGTGAAATCATCCTACAGCAGACCCGAGTCGAACAAGGCCTGCCCTATTGGGAGAAATTCCTCACCGAATTTCCCACGGTTCACCACCTCGCCGCGGCTTCTCAAGACCAGGTTTTGCAAGCGTGGGCAGGTTTGGGCTACTACAGTCGGGCCCGCAATCTGCACAAGGCTGCGAAAGCACTGTCCGCCCTCCCCGATTGGCCTCAGGATGCCGACACGTGGCAAACGCTTCCCGGAATAGGACCTTACACGGCAGCAGCCGTTTCCTCCATCTGCTTTGACGCCCGAGTTCCCGCCTTGGATGGCAATGCCTTCCGCGTGTACAGCCGCCTATTTGCTTATGCCGATCCCGTGGACAAGCCCGCTGCACTGCGCTTTTTTCAGGCGGAGGCCGTCGACATTCTCGATCCAAATCGACCCGGGGACAGCAACCAAGCCATCATGGACCTTGGGGCCCGAATCTGCACCCCCACATCGCCTTCCTGCGAAGAATGTCCACTGAGTGCGCATTGCGAAGCCAACCGGCGAGGAACGCAGACGTCCTTCCCGGTTAAAACGCCCAAAAAGCCTGCAAAAAAAGTTTCCATGTCGCTCTATGTATTGGTGTGGAGTGGCAACGTAGCCGGGGTTCGACGGCCGCAAACGGGCATTTGGGCTGGGCTTTGGTGCTTCCCGGAAGCGCCAGTGGATGGCATTACCTATGGGGTGGGTCTGGAGACGGTTCACCTGCTTTCGCACCGAAAGCTGCACCTCGATTTTCCGGAGGCGACGGTGGACGTTCGGCCCGAATTGCCCGAAGGCACGCAGTGGATAGCCCTTGAAGATTTGGGGCAAAAAGGAATACCTGTGCCGATTCGGTGGTGGTTGAAGGAAAAAAACTACATTTGATTTTTACAATTCATACAAATGGCTGGTACCCTAAATAAAGTCATGTTGATCGGCAACCTCGGTAAGGATCCTGAGGTGCGCAACTTCGACAACGGCGGCATGTTAGTCCGCTTCCCCATCGCAACAACGGAAAATTACACAGACCGCGACGGCAATCGCCGCGAAAACACGGAATGGCACACGATTGTGGTGCGTTCGCCCCGTTTGGCTGAGATCTGTGAGCGCTACCTGAAAAAAGGCGATAAAGTCTTTATTGAAGGGAAGATTCGCTCGCGCCAATGGACCGACGATTACAACCAAACGCGTTACAACGTGGAAGTGTCCGCCGACTCTATGACGATGCTGGGGCCCAACCCCATGCGCAACCGCGAAGAGGCCGCTGGCACGCCCCGCGGCGCCTACCGCCATAGCGACGAGGATCAGGACTACGGTCACGATGCTAGCGATGCCCATGGAGAGGATGACTTTCCGTTCTAATCTCCACGTGTGAACCAAACGCCCTTCCTTGGACCCTGACCCGACCCTTTTACCGGATATTTTTCTCCCCTTTAGCGCAGAGGCCCTAGGTCCTATTGCGATGATGGGGCTGCTCTTGGTGGGCTCTGGCGTCGCTTCGGCTTCCGAAGTGGCCTTTTTCTCCTTGACCCCGAAAGACAAAGCGGCCCTGAACGAGGAGAACAGCCCCTCGGCCGAACGTGTATTGGACGTCTTAAAACACCCCGAGAAGCTTCTAGCGTCCCTCCTCGTGCTGAATAACCTCTTCAACTTGGCGCTGATTCTGCTTTCTACCTATGTGACAGCCTTGATTTTCAACTTCGCCGATCACCCTTGGTTAGCGGTGGGCATTCAGACTGTTTTGGTGACGGCCCTCTTGTTGATTTTTGGGGAAGTGGTGCCCAAAACCTACGCCGCAAGCCATGGCCTCTCCTGGGCCAAACGCATTTCGCCCTTCATCCAAGGCAGCATGAAGGTGCTCGAACCCATTAGCCGCGCCTTGGTGGGCTCCAGCCGCTTTATCGAACGCAGCAGTAAGAACAAATCCCTGACCGTCGAAGAGCTCGAAGACGCCCTAGATCTGACGGCCGACGAGGCGACCACGCCCGAACAGCAGCGCCTCCTGCGAGAAATTGTGCGCTTCGGCACGACGAGTGTCAAGCAAATCATGACTCCCCGTCAGGATGTCTTTGCCGTGGACGGCGCCAAGGATCTGACCACCATTTTGGAAGCCGTTTCCGAAAACGGCTACTCCCGTGTTCCCGTCTACACCGACAACCTCGACACCATCGCAGGCGTGCTGCACGCGAAGGACTTGCTCAAGCATTTGGATGCACCTTCAGATTTTGCCTGGACCGAATTGGCGCGCCCCGCCTTCTTCGTCACCGAAGGCATGAAAATCGACGACCTCCTTGGGGATTTTCGGGAGAAAAAGATGCACATGGCCCTGGTGGTGGATGAATTTGGGGGCATTTCCGGATTGGTCACCTTGGAAGATGTCATGGAAGAAATCGTCGGCGAGATCCGCGACGAATTTGACTCCGAAGAGCAACTCTACTCCCAACTGGACGATGACACCTACGTCTTTGAGGCGCGGGCACAACTGTCCGACCTCTTCCGAGCCGTGGATTTGGATCCGGATGCCTTGGATGCCTACCGCGGTGAGGCCGACACGGTGGCCGGTTTGATTCTAGAGCAATTGGGCCGAATGCCCCACAAAGGCGAATCCATCGAAACGGGACCCGTCGCCTGGACCGTAGAAGCCTGCGACCGTCGTCGCATTGTTCGGGTAAAAGTTAAAGTCGACCGCGATGGCCTCTAAGCGCACCTGGCTCATTTCTTTGAGCGCCCTCCTGGGCCTCTCCATCTTGGCCGTCCTACTTTGGCCTTCCAGCGATGCCCTGCCCAAACGCGCCGGCTACATTCGCATCGAAGCGCCCAGCCTGGAACCCACCTCCCTGGCTGCCATCGCCGGCCCAGGAGCGGTCCAAAACTTCAACCTCGCCGTCCACGGCTCCGCCCAGTGGGAAAGCAAAGGCGAACAAGACTGGGGCGACCTGGTCTACCCCTGGTGCCGCGGCCGCATGCAGCTGACCTACAAACCCGTCAACGGGAATCTAGGCACCCTCATCGACGACGCCCACACCCTCGCCTACAAGCATTCCGTGGTGGCCGACGGCATCTCCCAAAAACTCTACGTCAACCCCGAGAAGAAGGTCTACGGCATCCTCTTCAAACTCCAAGGCAACGCCGCGTCGCCCATTCAGTTCTTCGCAACCGACAGCACCAGCCACTTCATCCGCGGTGCCGCCTATGTCTTCGCCGAACCCAACGCCGACTCCCTCGCTCCTGTCAACGCCTTCTTTGAATCTGAAGTCGTGCGCTTTTTTGAGTCCCTGGAGTGGGGGGAGGGCTAGAGGGCTAGAGCTTGGCAAATCAACGGAAAGTCCCGGCGCGCGGCGAAGGTCCAAACCACAGTTTAAGGGTAAAAGAGATTAAGCGTTTAAGCGAAAAGGCTACAGCGCGTAGCGCGTGCTCTCTAGCTTTCTAGCTACCTAGCCAATTTGCGCGAAGCGCGTGCTCTCTAGCTTCCTAGCCCTCTAGCCCTCAAGCGCGCCAAAGGCGCCCCTAGGCCTTCCGCAGCATCAACCACGACTTGAAAGCTCCATCTACGAGGAGGAACCACGAGATGGCGCTGAGAAGCAGGTGGGCGGGTTGCATGAAACGCGGGATGGCAAAGTAGTACATGGCGGCACCGAGCGCGGTTTCGGCCAGCAAGGCGTAAAGAACCACCGCGGCGCGTGCTTTGAGGCCCGCGAGCCCGAAGGACTTTCGGTACGTCCAATAGGAGAGCCCTAAGATGAGCAAACTGAAGCTGCGGTGAACCAAGAGACCGGCAGGGAGCTGGGCGATCCAATCGCTGCGGTCAGCGTCTAGGCCAAAGAGCTTTATGAGAGCATCGACTTCCTCGCGCACTTGCGTGCCCAGGATGATTTGGATGCTGAGCAGGGCGATAAGTCCGAGAAAGAGGCGGAAAAGGAGGCGTCGGTCGTCTTCTAGGCCTTCGACTTGAACTTCGGCCTTGAGGGCGTGGAGTTCCCATTCGCTCGAGACACTGCGGTACACGGCAGTCAAGAGGCCCAACAGCCCAAAGGCGCCGGCCATGTGGAAGGTGATTTGGTGCGGGATGAGGTTGCCGTCGACGACGACTTTGCCCAGCCAGGCTTCAAAGCCTAGTACGAAGAGGGCGGCCAGCATGGTGAGGGCCCATTTGGGATGGGCTTTGATGCGCCAAAGCGTCCAGGCGGTCGCCAGCAGGACGGGCAAACCCAGGAGGGCGCCGAGGAGGCGGTTGATGTATTCGATCCAGGTGTGTACGGGATTGAAAATGGCATAGTCGTGGCGGGTATAGGGCATCCAATGCGCGCCATCGTAGGCCTCGCCGCTGGTGAAGGCCGCATCGGCGATCCAGAGCGTGTCGTTCCGAACAATCATCTGCCCCTGCCCATACAGGGTGTTGGGCGCCCACGTGACTTGCGCCTCTTGCGTGGGGGGCACGATGAGGCCAAAACAGGTCGGCCAATCCGGGCAGCCCATGCCGCTACCGGTCATTCGGACCACCGAACCGGCCAAAATCACGAGTAACGTCAAAACGATGGACGCTTGCAGCAGTCTGCGCAGGACCGCCGTCCATTTTGTAGTGGGACTATGTGGCATAGGTACAAAGGTAATCTACCTTTGGCGCCTCATGAATCGTTCGCTCCTCCCTTGGATCATGTTTACTGCACTGGTGTTGGTGTGGGGATCCTCCTTCATTTTGATGAAGCACGCCTTGATCGCTTTCACCGCGGTCCAAATTGGCGCCGCCCGCATCCTCTTCGCCGCCGCCCTCACGCTTTCCTTCGCGTGGCCGCAGTTCAAGGAGTTCAAGAAAGCCGACATTCCTGCCTTTCTCATCGTCGCGCTGCTCGGCAATTCCATCCCCTACCTCCTCTTCCCCATTGCGGTAGCGCATGTGCCTTCGGGAGTCGTGGGCATCACCAATTCGATGACCCCGCTGTTCACCTTGTTGGTGGGCCTCTTGATCTTTGGCCGAAAGCTCAACCGAATTCGCGCCCTCGGCGTCGTCGTGGGCTTTGCCGGTGCCATCTTCCTGATTAATCCCTTTGACAGCCACTCGACGGTGGGCCAAAACTGGCCCTACCTCTTGCTCGCCGTGCTTGCCGCGGCCTGCTACGGCGTCAGCATCAACACCATTGGGGATCGCCTGAAGCATCTTTCGCCCCGGGCCATTACGTTATTCGCCATGCTGGGCGCATCCGTGCCTTCGGTGGGCATTCTGGCGGCTACGGACTTTACAGGCAACCTCACGGGCAGTTCCGAAATGTGGAGCTCCCTGGCTGCCATCGCCTTCTTGGGCATGGTGGGCACCAGCATTTCCATGGTGGTCTTCAACCGCTTAATCGCTATGACCACTCCGCTCTTTGCCGCCTCCACGACCTATGTCATTCCCATCGTCGCGCTGGGCTGGGGCTTGCTGTTTGGGGAAGACTTACTCTTCAACCACTTTGTGGGCATGGTGACCATTTTGGTGGGCGTTTGGATGGTCAACCGCAAGTAGCATCTGAGGCCTCCGCCACACACCCAAATTTTAGGCATGAAAAAACCCCGAGGAGGAGCCCCGGGGTTTCTGTGTTTCAGCTTAAAGGTGTGATTCAACCTATAACTCAGATTACTAAAACGAGCCTTAGTTGAAAATGTTCATGTCGACTTCGCCGTTCACGACGACTTTGGTCGTTTTGACCTCGAGATTCATGCCAGGCTGAAGGGGCACGGTGGTCACGAAGGGTAGCTTCACGCCTTCCACTGTCTGGTAGTCGCCAAAGTCCACGTTGATGACCTGCTCGCCTTGAGGCGTTTCGGCCACTTGGCTTTGACGCACACATAGACCCGTCTTGGCGTCATAGTAACGCTTCACTTCATTGCTCCCTAAGGTAACGACGAGCTCATAGCAGATGGCATCGTTGACCGTAGCAGGCGCTTCAGAGAGCACTGCATTGCCGCCTTCCCCGCCGCTCAAAAGCAATTCCGTGCACCAAGAATCGTTGATCACGTCTTGGGCCGTGGCTTCATCGACAGGCACGTCTTGGCCGTTCGCTTGCACGACCACTTTCTGGCCGTTGTACTTTTTTACGCTACCACCCATCGGGGTCTTTTGCTCCGAGAAAATGTAGTTGGGAGCCGCATAGACTGAATGGAAATTCAAAGTCATTCCCATCAGGCTAGCTTCTTGTGTGATGTCGATGTTCTCTACCCCCTCGATAGCCTCGCGCCCGCCCATGGCGGCGAAGGCGGCATCGATGACTTTTTGGGCCGTCAAACCCGCAGGGACTTTCGCCACAGGCGCAGTCGTAGGCTCGGCATCCAAGGTGTAGTACTCGATGGGGAAGCCCAGACGCTGCAAGCCCGGAGCAATTTCCAAAGCCTTGCCGACAATAACGATGAGGTACTGACCTTCTTCGATGTAGGTAGTGGCCACGCGTTGAACGTCTTCTACGGTCACCGCTTCCAAACGCTTCAAGTAGTTGTTGTAGTAGTCTGCAGACAACCCGTACTCCTGAATGTTGGTCGCAAAACGCGCCACGGTAGCAGGATTCTCCAAAGAGCGACCAAAGCCACCAGAGAGGTTGTTCTTGGCGGCACGGAGGTCCTCCGCAGAGATGGGCTGCGTGCGGATGCGGTTCAGTTCGTAGAGGAATTCCGCCACAGCAGAATCGGTGACCGCGTTGCGCACTTCGGCTTCTGCACTGAACGATGAAGTGTACTTGCTCGTGCCGTAGCTCGAATAGGCACCGTAGGTATAGGCCTTGTCTTCGCGCAAGTTTTGGAACAAACGTCCCGCAGAACCTGCACCCAAGACTTGGTTCATCACCGCCATGGCTTCCGCATCGGGATGACCGACCGTCAACTGCATGGTATTGGTCACGGTAATGCTAGACTGAACGGATGCATCGCGATTGACCAAGACAATGCGTGTGCTGGCCTGCTTGGCAGGTGCAGGGTAGGTGACTTCTTTTTTGAACTTGCCTTTCCAGCCGCCAAAGTGGGTTTCAGCCAACTGACGTGCTTGATCCACCGAGATATCTCCCACAATGACCAAAGTGGCAATGTTGGGCTTCCAGTAGGTTTTATAGAAGGTCTGGCAATCCTTGAGTGTCACCGTGTTGACGGTGGCTTCTGTGACCAATTCGCCTGCGGGGTGGTTGGTGCCGTAAAGAAGCGCACGAGACACATTGCTGCGGATGCTTCCCGGGTTGTCGCGCTCGTTTTTCAAACCGGTGATGAACTGGTTCTTCAACTTATCAAAAGACGACGCAGGGAAGGCGGGCTTAGTCGCTACTTCAGCTGCAATGCTGAACAGCTGATCGGCGTACTTGCTCAAACCGCTGGTGTTGACGCCCGTGGGACCGGTGCGCAAGCGTGCACCGATGTAGTCCACCGCTTCGTCCAAGCTGGCTTTGTCGCGCAAGGTGGTGCCTTCGGACAAGAGGTCCCCCGTCAAGGAAGATACGCCGGCGATTTCGCCCTCATACAGCTGACCGGGATCCATAGAAAGGCCCACGGAGACGCGAGGGAGTTTGTGGTCTTCCACGACCAACACCGTCATGCCGTTTTTCAACGTGAATTGGGTGTAGGGAGCAATGGTAGGAACGCGGGGTTCTGCCGCGCTAGGTCGAATGCTTCGGTCCAACTGTGCCGATGCAGAGAAAGTAGCCAGGGCCGCAAGGGCGAGGATAATACGTTTCATTATTCTACAGAGGGATTGGCGCTGGGCTTGGGCAAGTAGGTCAAGGCCACACGGTTAGACGGTTGCAAATAGGTTTGGGCGACGCGCTGAATGTCTTCGCGGGTCACGGCGCGGTAGCGCTCGATTTCCGTGTTGATCAAGTTGGCGTCCCCGAAGTAGACGTGGTAGTTGGCCAACGACTCGGCGATGCCGGACACGGAGCCGTTTTGGGTGATGAAGTCGGCCTCAACCTTGTTCAGGACTTTTTCGAATTCCTTTTCGGAGAGGAGTTCGGATTGCATTCGGGCAATTTCCTCGTCCATGGTGCCCAAAACATCTGCGGTACTGTTGTCCCCGTTGGTCAATGCCAACGTGATGAAGATGCCGTGGTCCTCCAAGGCGTAGGGGAAGGCCACCACCTGCAAGGCAGACTGGTCTTGGTCCACCAAGCGCTTGGACAAGCGCGAAGAAGGACCGTCGCTCAAGGCAGTCGTCAACATCTGAAGCGCATAGGCGTCCTTATCCGCCTGGCCGGGCATGCGGTAGCCCGCAAAAATGGCCGGGATTTGAATGTTGTCGAAAATGGTGTCTTGGATTTCCCCGGTCAGGGCAGACGCGTGCTTGGAGGGGTGCACTACGGGCTCGCCCGCAGCGATGGTGCCGAAGTACTTTTCAATCCAGGCCTTCGCTTGGACGGGATCAATGTCTCCGGCAATGCTCAAGGTGGCGTTGTTGGGGTTGTAGTACTTCTTGTAGAAGTTGACGTAGTCTTCCGTTTGGGCGGCGTTCAAGTCGTCCATGGAACCAATGACCGCCCAGTTGTAGGGGTGGTCAGGGAAGGCGCGCTTAAACATCTCGGCGCTCCACGAGCCGTAGGGTTGGTTGTCCACACGCATGCGCTTCTCTTCCTTCACGACCTCGCGCTGGGTTTCAACGCCCGTTTGGTCCACCTTGGCGTGCAGCATGCGCTCGGCTTCCATCCACAGGCCCAGCTCCAAATTGTTGGAGGGAAGGATTTCGTAGTAGAAGGTGCGGTCCTGCATGGTGTTCGCGTTGAGCGTGCCACCATTGGCTTGGATGAGCTTCATGTATTCGCCGCGGCCGATGTTCTCGGAGCCTTCAAAGAGCAAGTGCTCAAAGAAGTGGGCAAAGCCCGTGCGGTTGGTTTCTTCGTTCTTGGATCCTACGTGGTACAGGACAGAAACGGCCACAATGGGCGTGCTGTTGTCCTGGTGCAGGATGACGTGGAGGCCGTTTTCCAAGTCGTATTCTTCAAAGGCAATTTGGGCCTGAGCCGAATACCCCAAGGTGCATGCCGCCAAAAGGAGTGCGTACTGCTTCATGGTGTTCGTGTGCGGTTAATTTTTCACTCGCCGAAGCCGCAAGAATCACACCAAAGTGACCTATGTGCGGCCGACGAGTCCGTGAAGGTACAATGCCTCCTTCGCCCGCCGAAGTTGCGCAGAATAAAAATTCGGTCTGTTTTTCTTCGGTGGGCCTTATAGATAAAGATATTCGGCATATCTTTGCACCCCTTAACTAAACATTGTACAGCATGTACGCCATCGTAGAAATAGCAGGGCTGCAATACAAAGTGCAAAAAGACCAATACGTGTACGTTCACCGTTTGGCAGGCAATGAGGGCGACAAAGTAAGCTTTGATCGCGTGATGCTCGCTGAAGACCAGAACGGCGTTGTTGTTGGCGCCCCCGTTATCGAAGGTGCTGAAGTTTCAGCCACCATCAAGGCCCACGTGAAGGCCGACAAAGTGATCATCTTCAAGAAGAAGCGCCGCAAGGGCTACGACAAGAAGACCGGACATCGCCAGCCGATGACCCAGATCGTAATCACCGATGTTAAATTGTCTGGTGGCAAGAAGAAAGCCGCAGCCGTAGAAGCCGAAGCTCCTGCTGCTGAGAAGGCCGCTCCTGCCAAGAAGGCTGCTGCTCCTAAGAAGGCTGCTGCTCCCAAAAAGGAAGCCGCACCCAAGGCTGCTGCTAAGAAAACCACGACCAAAAAAGCTGCAACTCCCAAAGCGGAGAAGTAAGCCGTAATTTTAGAACCTCATGGCACACAAGAAAGGCGTAGGTAGTTCCAAGAACGGACGCGAATCAGAAAGCAAACGACTCGGCGTGAAGATTTTTGGCGGTCAGCCCGCTATCGCCGGCAACATCATTGTTCGCCAGCGCGGCACGTCGCACCACCCCGGTAATAACGTAGGTATTGGCAAAGACCACACCTTGTACGCGTTGACCGACGGTATGGTTGAATTCAAAAAGAAAGCAGGCAACAAGAGCTTTGTCTCGGTTGTTCCCTTCACCGAAGGGGGCGAAGCCTAATTTGCTAAACCAACACAAGACCAACCCCCTGTCGCTCTGAAAAGCTGCAGGGGGTTTTTTAGTTTTACACGATGCTACAACTCACTACTATTCGTCAAGACGCCGAGGGCGTCATCGCCGCGCTGGCCAAGCGCAACTTGGACGCGCGTCCCGCCGTGGAAGCCTTGCTTGCCCTGAACGAGCAGCGCCGCCACCTCCAAGCGGAGACCGAGAACCAGCAAGCCGAGGCCAATCGTCTGGCCAAAGCCATTGGCCAGTTGTTCCGAGAAGGCAAGGCCCGCGAAGCCGATGCCCTCAAAGCTGAAAGCGCCGCGATCAAAGAGCGCTTAACGCAGCTTGCGGCAGATTTGCACGCCTTGGAAGAGCAGGAGCGCGCTCAGTTGGTCGCCTTGCCCAATACGCCGCATGCCTCTGTGCCTGCGGGCAAATCGGCCGAAGACAATGAGGTGGTGCGCACCTGGGGTTCGGCGCCTGACTTGGGCGAAGGGCATGTGCCGCACTGGGAGCTGACGGAAAAGTACAAGCTCATTGATTTTGAGCGCGGCGTGAAGATCACGGGTGCGGGATTTCCGGTCTATACGGGCCAGGGTGCGCGGTTGCAGCGTGCGTTGATCCAGTTCTTTTTGGACCGAAACACCGCGGCCGGGTACACGGAAGTTCAGCCTCCGCACTTTATCAATGAGGCGTCTGGATTTGGAACGGGCCAATTGCCCGACAAAGAAGGCCAGATGTACCACATGGCAGAGGACAATTTGTACGCCATCCCCACGGCGGAAGTCCCCGTGACCAATTTGCTGCGCGATGAAATTGTCGCGGAAGCTGAATTGCCCATTAAAATGACGGCCTACAGCCCCTGCTTCCGACGCGAGGCCGGCTCGTATGGCAAGGACGTGCGTGGGTTGAACCGCTTGCACCAGTTTGACAAGGTGGAAATCGTTTGCGTCGAACATCCCAGCAAATCCTACGACCGCCTGGAGGAAATGGTCGCGCACGTGGCCGGTCTTTTGGAGGACCTCGGCTTGCACTACCGCATCCTGCGTTTGTGCGGCGGCGACATGGGCTTCACCTCTGCCCTCACCTATGACTTTGAAGTGTGGTCTGCCGCACAAGAGCGCTGGTTGGAGGTTTCTTCGGTGTCCAACTTTGAAACCTTCCAGGCCAACCGCTTGATGCTTCGCTACCGCAGCACGGAAGACCAAAAGCCCCACCTGGCGCACACCTTGAACGGCTCTGCTTTGGCCTTGCCCCGCGTGGTGGCCGCCTTGCTGGAAAACAACCAAGGCCCCGACGGCATCGCCATTCCGGAAGTCTTGCGTTCGTACACGGGCTTTGACCGCATTACGGCATGAAAAAGGCCTGGATGCTCCTAGGACTGTTGGCAGCGGTAGGCTGCTCCTTCCCGTTTGAAGAAGATCTAACCGCTTTGGAGGCGGATACGCAATCGGCGTTGACCGCCCTACAAAGTCTCTACGAAGAGGGCATTGAGGCGGATTATGCGGATTTGGAACGCCACGCCTCCATTGCCCGAACGAAGCGCTTTGATTCGGTCCATGAACCCTATTTCCGCAACGAATTTGAAGTGCTCAAGTACCACTACCGCCAGACCAGCCGTTGGTTTGAACTGCAGTCCTATGCCGAATGGGAAGCGCAGCTCGTCTACGGATTGGAGCAAGTGCAAGCCTTGAAGCACGACGCTGAAAAGGGATTGATCGAGGAGGAAGCCCTCCGCCAAGCCCTGGAAAACGAGAAAAACGCATTGCTTCCCCTGATCGCTGAAGTAGAAACCAGCTGTGCCGCCATGCGCGAATTGATGGCCGAACACGACAGCCTCGATACCCACTGGCAAGTGATGTGGGATCGCTGGGAAAACCCGAACTTGTAAGCATGTACATCTACAACGTCACGATCAACATCGACGACAGCGTCCACGAAGAATGGAAGGGCTGGATGATGGGCGTGCACATCCCCGAAGTCTTGGCCACTGGCCTCTTTCAGGATTGCCGCTTTACCCGTGTGATGGTGGACGAAGAGTCCGGCACCACCTACTCCATCCAGTACCGCTTCAAAGACATGGTGGACTTTCAGCTCTACCAGCAGATGTACGCGCCGGCCCTCCAAGCCAAAACCAAAGAACGCTACGAAGGCAAATTTGTCGCCTTCCGCACCCTGTTAGAACTCATCGACGAACAAACCCCTTGAACGCATGAAAAACGCTTTTCTTTTTACGGCGGCTCTCGCCACCCTCTCCCTGGGCGCACAGGCCCAGTCCGATCAAGCTTCCGGCAAGACCGAAGTCATGACGCCCCAAAAATTGTGGGAACTCGGACGCGTCAGCTTGGACGACGTCAGTGAAAACGGCCTTGTGCTCTATGGGGTGTCCCACTACGATACCGATGCCAACCGCGGCAACCGCGACCTCTACATTGGAGAGATTGCTTCCGGTGAACTCTCCGTCCTGCGCGAGACCAAAGCCAGCGAATACGGCGCCTTCTTCCTCCGCGGCGGAGAGCGTATTGGCTATTTCACCGGCGGCCAACTCTGGCTAGACAAGGTGAACGATCCGTCCTACCTGCCCGTCCCCTTGACGTCCGTCGAAGGCGGCATGGGCGACGCTAAAGTCATTGAATTGAACGACGGCCGTTTGCTGGTCACCTTTGTGACACGCGTGCAATTGGACCAAACGCCTGCGGAGCGCCACCCAGAGGCCCCCAAGGCTAACTACGCGGTCTACGACGACCTCATGTACCGCCACTGGGACAGCTGGACGGATTACTCCTACAACCACATCGCTTACATGGTGGTCGACCCCACCAAAACCACAGCAACCGGCAAGTTTACGGACATCATGGCCGGCGAGAAGGCGCACAGCCCCCTCCCTCCTTTTGGCGGTGCCGAAAGCTTTGACGTGAGCCCCGACGGCCGCTTCATCGTCTACGCCAGCAAGAAAGTGGAGAACGGCAAGGAGTTCGCCTTGCACACCGATAGCAAGCTCTACCTCTACGACCGCGAGACCGGACGCACCAGCACCTTGAACGGATTGGACGGCTACGACAACCACCCCAGCTTCTCTCCCGACGGCAAGTGGCTGGCTTTTGTCGCCATGCCCGAAGACGGCTACGAGAGCGACGTCAACCAACTCTACATCGTGGACGTGGCTTCTGCCGGCGAAAAGCGCGAATTGCAGCCCGTGGTTTCGGCCGAATACATCAACGATTTCAAGTGGATCTCCACCTCAAGCATCATCTTCAATGAGAGCACCCAAGGCACGCAGCAGCTGCGCCGTTTGGACTTGATGACGGGCAAGAACGGCTTGGCCGCTAAAAAGGTCACCACCTTGACCTCCGGCGACTACAACTACGGCGGATTTGGCGTATCGGGCAATACCCTTATCGCGGAGCGCCAGGACCAAAACCACGCCACCGAACTCTTCGTCCTCAACGCGAAAAAAGAAGAGGCCCCAGGCGCATTTACCCTGGAGAATGCCGACCTCTACAGCCAGCTCGCCATGGGCGACATCCAAAAGCGCTGGATTAAAACCAGCGACGGCGGCAACATGTTGACCTGGGTCTTCTTGCCCCCCAACTTTGACCCCGAAAAGAAATACCCCACCCTGCTCTACTGCCAGGGCGGTCCCCAGAGCGCTGTGAGCGCCTTCTACAGTTACCGCTGGAACTTCCAGTTGATGGCGGCCCAAGGCTACATCGTCGTCGCTCCAAACCGCCACGGTGTGCCTGGATTTGGCAAGGAATGGAACGAGCAAATCTCTCAAGATTGGGGCGGTCAAGCCATGCGCGACTACCTCGCAGCCATTGATACCGTAGCCAAAGAATCCTACGTAGACGCGAACAACCTCGGCGCCGTGGGCGCTTCCTACGGGGGCTATTCAGTCTACATGCTGGCCGGCATCCACGAAAACCGCTTCAAGGCGTTGATCAGCCATTGTGGCCTCTTTGACATGAAGAGCTGGTACCTCACCACGGAAGAGCTTTTCTTCGCGAACAAGGATGTGGGTGGCCCCTACTGGACCGCAGATGTGCCCAAAGCCTACACAGACTACAACCCCATGAACTTTGTGCAGAACTGGACGGCGCCTTTGCTCGTCATTCACGGCGGTAACGACTTCCGCGTTCCCGTGAACCAAGGCATGGAGGCCTACCAAGCGGCCCAGCTGCGCGGCATTCCTTCGCGCTTCCTCTACTTCCCCGAGGAAGGCCATTGGGTGCTAAGCCCGCAGAACGGCCTCGTTTGGCACGCGGAGTTCTTCTCGTGGTTGGACAAGTGGCTGAAGTAAGCTTGTAAACTCCAGTGGTCGACAAACTACAGCGTCCCGACTTTGTGGTCGGGACTTTGCCCAATGGGCTGCGGTGGATTCACCAGCAGGTGGCCTCGCCTACCGGTCACATTGGGATTTTGCTGCCGGTTGGTTCGCGCGATGAGGCACCGGAGGAGGAGGGTTTGGCCCATTTCATCGAGCACCTTCTCTTTAAGGGCACCACGCGCCGAAAGGCCTACCACATCCTCTCCCGCATCGAAGATGTGGGCGGCGAACTCAATGCCTACACGGGCAAAGAGGACACGACACTCTACGCCAGTTTCTTAGTGCCCCACTACGGCCGTTCAATGGAACTGCTCTTCGACATTCTCCAGAACGCCCGCTTCCCCGAAAAGGAAATCCCCAAGGAGAAGGACGTCATCCTGGACGAAATCGACTCCTACCGCGACAGCCCCTCGGAGCTCATCTTTGACGAATTTGATGCGCTCGTTTACGGCGACCATCCCCTGGGCCGTAACATCCTGGGTACCGAAGACTCCGTACCCACCTTCACCCGCGAACAGGTAGTCAACTTTGTGCGCACCCATTACCGCCCGGAGCGCGCCGTGCTCTCCTCGGTGGGCGGCATTTCCGCCAAGCAGTTCGAACGCATGGCCCTCAAATATGCCGCTTCCTGGACCGTCGATGGGCCTGTTGCTTCACGCTTGGCCGCCCCCGCTGCCCGTGTAGCCAGTGAACATCGGCCCATGGACATTCACCAATCGCATTTGGTACTTGGCGGCGAAGGCATGCACGTCCACCACGACGATTTGACCGCCATGGTCCTCCTGAACAACTTGCTGGGCGGTCCGGCGATGAACTCGCGCTTGAATTTGAACATTCGGGAACGTCACGGCATTGCCTACCACATCGAAAGTTTCTTCAATCCCTACAGCGACACCGGCCTTTGGGGCGTTTATGCGGGCACCGACGGCGAAACGATGGACCGCTGCCACAGCCTCATCTTGCGCGAATTGAAGCAGCTCCGCGACAAACGACTCGGCAGTCTTCAATTCAACAAGGCGAAAACGCAGCTCATGGGCCAAATGGCACTCGCCCAAGAAAGCAACGGCTCCCTCATGACCGCCCTGGGCAAATCCCTGATGACCTTCAACCGCGTGGACACGTTTGCCGAAATGGCCACCAAGGTGGACCGCGTTACGCCCGCGCAGCTTCAAGAGGTAGCGAACCAAATCTTTGACCCCAAGCGCATCAGCGAACTCCGCTTTGTGCCCACCGAATCGGACTAACTTGCCCCGCCATGGAATTCCTCCCTCCCCATATTGACGCCTACGCCAGCGAATTCACAGCGCCCCACAGCGAAACCCTCGCGGCCCTTGAACGCGAAACCTGGCAAGAAGTCCTCATGCCGCGCATGCTTAGCGGCCACCAACAAGGCCGTTTTCTGAGTTTGATTTCGCACCTCCTACGCCCCACGCGCGTCTTGGAAATCGGCACCTACACCGGCTATTCCGCCCTCTGCATGGCCGAAGGCCTCGCCGACGGCGGAATCATCCACACCATCGACATCAACGCCGAACTCCGCCCCCGCATCTTGCGCTTCATGGAGAAGGCCGGCTTTTCGGACCGCATCCAGCTGCACATCGGCAATGCGCTGGAAATTGCGCCTACTCTGGACGGCCCCTGGGACCTCGTCTTCATTGACGCGGACAAGGAAAACTATTCCGCCTACTTTGACCTGGTAGTGGACAGTGTGCGCCCCGGTGGCTTGATTATCGCCGACAACGTTTTGTGGAGCGGCAAAGTGGCCGAACCCGAGCACCAAGACCACGAAACCGTAGGTTTGCGTGCCTACAACGCCAAAATTGCCTCTGATCCCCGCGTCGAACACCAACTCCTGCCCTTTCGGGATGGGTTGATGGTGGCGAGGAAGCTATAAGGGTTTAAGGGTTTAAGGGCTAGAGGGCTAGAGGGCTAGAGGGCTAGAGGGCTAGAGGGCTAGAGGGCTAGAGGGCTAGAGGGCTAGAGGG
>JAYQOY010000005.1:0-52267 GCA_038145075.1 Schleiferiaceae bacterium
ATGATCTGCCAGGGTCTCCCATCCGACCAAGGCAAGCATAAGAACCGCGAGCCCCCGTCGGCCCAGCCAAGACCGCCTGCCTCTGGCCGCCATGCGTACACGATGGGCAGGGTGAACAGGGCAATGAGTGCCATTTGGTAGATGCAAATGAAGAAAATGTTGAAGAGCTTCCAGATCCAGGCCTGGTTCAAGGGCGCTTGTTGCCGCAAGACTTCCCAGCGGTAGTCTTCCTCGCCTTTCCAAGGGAGCCAGTGGTAGCCTCCGCGTCGCGCAAAGTTGAAGGTGAGGCGCGCCCCCCAGACGGCAACTAGGACAGCCATCAAGGTAGCCCGGGCATCCCAGCCTGTAGCAAATGCGGCATAGCCCGTGTAGACGATGGGGACGATGCTCCAGAGTCGGTCCACCTGGCTGCAGTTGCCCGTAAGTTCTCCGGCTACGATCGTGTAGGCGGTGAAGCCGGCCCAAATCCAAAACAGGTCCGTGAGCAAGCTCCATTGGGCATCCGTGAGGGCGGGGGCTTGAAAGTAGGTGTAGGCGCAGGCTGCAAAGAGCGTGACAACCAAGAGGATAGCGGTGCGAATCATGCACCCAAAATACGCAAAGGAGCGATTATCCGATCTGCTGCTGCCACTTGAGGTAGGCTTGCCACCCTTGGGCATTGTAAAGACCGCCGACGTAGAAGAGGCCAAAGGCGCTCGGACGGTACTGCAGCAGCGGCTGGAAGAGGATTTGGTTGCTGAAGTTATCCACTTGGAAGACCATGCGCAGTCCCAGGGATTGGTTGGCGTTGGCGTTTAGCACCGTTTGGTACAGGTAGCCGTCGTAGATGAAGAGAGAGGGGTCCGTGAGTTCGCGCAAGGACACTTTGTTCAGACTGTGGCTCCATTTGAATCGACCCGCGGCTTGGAGGGTGATGCTGAGGTTGGTTTCGGCGGTCCAGCCCATGCGGATGACGGATTCGTTGTAGGCTAGGGTTCGGCCGCGCAAATGGTTGGCTTCGGCACTAAAGGCAACGGAAGGGGACCAGTTCATCCCTAGGTTGGCGCTGTAGAGGTCGTGGTAGGTGACGCCGAGGTAGTTCTCTTCGAAGCGGTACTTGCCAAACATTCGGGCTGTTAAATTGCCCGCGAGCTGCATCCACGCAAAGGATTGAAGAGATTTCTCCTTTACGACATGCTCAAAATTCTCGTACAAGGAGGCCTCTGCGTACACGCCGTACTGCTTGATGCGCTTGCCGTTGGGGAAGAACCTCAAGCTGTTTCCCATTTCGTAGCGGCGGAAGTTGTTCCGGGGTTCGAAGCCCATTTGCGCTTGGAAGGTTGGGGAGAGGACCATATAGTCAAGGCGCGTATTCCAATTGGTCGTGTTCCGGCGCAACGAGGCATAGCTCGAATAGCCGCTAAATCGTTCTCCGTCCAATTCCGCGCTATGTCCCTGGAAGGTTTCACCGCCATCGATCCAATCCGCCGAAGGTTCCAGCGTCTCGGAGCGCGCTACCTCGCCTTTCACCCGCCAATTTCCAGGAAGTCCGTAGTCAAAGTCGGCAGCCAGGGTATGGCCAAAGCCACCGTCGCGAAACATGCGGTGTGTGGTGAGCACGCCATAGGACGAGGCGTTTTTCATGGGGTGCTCCGCCCGCAAAACGGTGGACCAGTTGCTTCCTGACGCGCCGTAACTGGAGTAGTTTTCGCCCGGCACGAGGTAGGGGGAGTTCTGGTCCATGCCACTCAGCACGTAAATGCGCAGGTCTTGGCTTTGGTAGTTGATTTTGCTCAAGGCCAAGGGTTGGCTGATGGTTCGGGTGTAGGCGTACTTCAAGCGAGTCTCCAGCAGGTCGCTTCCCTCGATAAAGAAGGGCCGCCGTTCGGGGTAGAAGAGGGCAAAGGCCGAATTCACGCTGACTTGCGCCACGTCCGCCTCCACCTGTGAAAAGTCGGGCAAGACCGCCGCCTCCACCGACGTGGCGGCACTCAAAGCGATAAAGGCAGAGCCTCCCGCTTTGAGCTGTGTGGCTGGGCTGGCGTTTGGGCTGGCCGCTGCAAATACATAGGGCAAGAATTGACGGCGCAAGGAAGGCTTTAACCCGTCCAAAATCAGCACATGATCATACAAACAGTCGTTGCAGGGGTTGCTGCGATCGACTTTGTAGGTCTGTACATTGACCTGCTGACCTTTCACATAGGTTTGGCGGAAAAAGCAAAACTTCCAACGCTGCTCCTTGCTGCTGCCAAATTGTATCGAATTAAAGGGAATGCGCATCTCCACGCTGTACGAGGTCTCGCCAATCTGCGCCTTCGTCTCGTAGTTCATGTCGTAGGACAAATCGAATTCATCGTCCCGCGCCGTGGCCGGGTTGTTTTTCCGAATGTCTAACTGCACCGCATAGGGGTTGGCGCCCAAGAACACCATGTTCCGCGTGTCTCCATAGACGTCCAAGGCCATGCCGATGAAGTCATCCTCCCAAACGTCATCTCGGAGGCCGCGGTTGGCGCGAAAATTTTCCGGGTCAAACTGGCAGAGGAAGCCCACCACGAGCGCCTCTTCGGTTCTGAATACGTAGCCCTTGCTGCTGTAGGGCGCCGGGGTATTGGTGCCGGGCTGAATTTCATACTGCAGATCCAAGGCTATGGCGCCGGCATACTCCTCCGGGGTCACCACGCCGTCAAACACCACCTGGGCTGGGGCCAAGGGCACGGTGTGTTCGGTGATGGGGTAATTCGCTTGGCCTTGTGCCTGCGCGGTCTGTGTGGATAACAGTCCCATACACAGGAGTGCCAGAGTGGGGAAGGGAGAGAGGAACCTTTTCACGATGTACCTTGTTGACGAATCCGCCATCAGGCGGCAAATATCGGACGAATGCGCGCAATAATTACCGGAGCCTCTGCAGGAATCGGCCTCGAAATGGCCCGTTACTGCCACGCTCAAGGCATGGAAGTTTGGATCACAGGGCAACGCGAGGAGGCTTTAAAGGCGGCCTCGATAGAGCTCGGGAATGCCCCATACCTAGCCGTTGACCTCAGTACGACATCAGGCAGCACTGCGCTCTTGGAGTGGATAGGGGAGGTTTCTGTGGACCTTTTCGTCAACAATGCGGGGTACGGCGTTTGGAAGGATGTCATAGAGGCGGCGGACGACGAATTGGAGAAGATGATTCGCCTCAACGTGGAGGCCTTGCTTCGTCTTTCTCGCGTGGTGGCAAAGCGCATGGTGGCGGCTGGTTCGGGCCGAATTCTCAACGTGGCCTCCACCGCAGCCTTTTTGCCCGGTCCGCACATGGCGGCCTACTATGCTTCCAAGTCCTTTGTCCTGTCGTTCAGCGAATCCTTGCACACGGAACTACGTCGAACCGGTGTAACCGTCACGACGCTCTGTCCGGGTCCCACACGCAGTCAGTTCTTCGAACGCGCGGGCATGGGGGCCATGCCTTTGTTAGACGGTCCTTGGATGCCCCAAATGTCAAGTGCCTCCGTAGCAAAGGCCGGAGTCCGTGCAGCGCTTGCGGGTAAAAGGCGAACGGTTCCGGGTATTATGAACTACCTGAGCAGCAAAGCGCCTATATTTATGCCCCGGTTCCTTCAGTTAGGCACGCTTAACTGGCTCCAAGGCCCCACTAAATAAATACCTATGGCAAACGAGAAATACACCGCAACAGAAAATTACCAGCGCTTACTAGACAACAACAAGAAATTCGTCGCAGAACGCTTAGCAGAGGACCCCAACTACTTTGATCACCTCGCGGAGGGGCAGAGCCCCGATTTTCTGTGGATTGGTTGCTCGGATTCTCGGGTGCCCGCCAACACGATCACGGGCACAGATAGTGGCGAAATCTTTGTGCATCGCAACGTCGCCAACTTGGTAGACATCACGGACATGAACATGCTTTCGGTACTCCATTATTCGGTAGATGTATTGAAAGTCCGCCACATCATCGTCTGCGGCCACTACGGCTGTGGCGGTGTCCTCGCCGCGATGGGCAACAGCCACATTGGGGTGGTGAACCATTGGATCAGCGCGATCAAGGACGTCTACAGCCAAAACCGCCATGAGTTGGAGGCCATTGCCGATGAACACGAGCGAGGCCGCCGATTGGTGGAGCTCAACGTCATCGCCCAAGTGAAGAATTTGGCTAAAATCCCTCACGTTCAGCGCGCATGGAAAGAGCGTGAACTGCGCATCCACGGCTGGGTCTACGGTCTCTCCGATGGCATTCTGCACGATTTGGACGTCATGCACGACGGATTGGAGGACATTGATCCTATCTACCGCTTCGACAACATTTAAGGTCCCCCCATCGAGGGCCCAAAAAAAAAGCCGCCCCAACCGGGGCGGCTTTCTTCGTTCTAGAAAGTATCCCCTGTTTAGAAGTCACAACGGAAGTAGAAGACCGGGAAGAGGCCCAATTGGTATTCTTCACGCACGGACTCGTTGACAGCTGTGTTGGGGTCGTCCAAGCCAGGCACATACGTGAGAGTCAAGATGTTCTTGTTGCCCAAGAGGTTGGACAAGTCCAGGCCAAATTCCCAGGCTGTGTTGGGGTTGTTCCACTTGTAGCCCAACTTGAGGTCAAAGCGCTCGTAGGGGCGGTATTGTACCGTGTTGTTGGTTTCTTCGACGAAGACAATTTCACCTGTACGGAGGGTAGCGGTCTCGTCGATTTCTGCGCCAAACCAACGGCCACCGACGGTCGTGTACTTGATGCCCACATTGAAGCGGTTGTTCTTGCCCAATTTGAATTCTTTGGCGGCGAGCACGTTAAATGCGTAGCGGCCGTTAAAGATGGTGTTTCGCCAAACGCCGTCCGAACCTTGGTACTTCGCGTCAAACAGGGAAGCCGTCGTCAAGAAGTAGAAGCCACCGGCGAAGAAGCGCTCCGCGGTCAGCTCCAGGCCGTAGTTGCGTCCGATCCCCGTGTTTTGGAGCGTATCGGGCCAAATACGGCCAAAGCCCGTACCGGCATTCAGCATGGAGAAGCTGCTGGGCTTGGTTTCCACAGGGACGTCAAAGAGGTACTGGTAGTAGGTTTCCACTTTGGTCTTGATGGGTAGGCCTTTGTAGGTGCGCTCCCAGCCACCGGCCACTTGGAAGCTCTTCATGAGGCCAATTCGGTCCGGGTTGTGCTCTTGAGGATCGTGCCCGACAGTCGTGACCGCGTAGTAGTAGAGGTAGGGAGCTTGCATTTGGGCATGCAGACCAGAACCCGCGAAGAAGCGGTCATTGTCGGTCGCCTGGTAGCTAATGCCCACTCGAGGCTCCAAGGGCATGAAGGAGATTTTATTGACGCCCGAATACAAAGAGGTCGCGCCAGCGGTCAGCGTAGTCTTATCGTTCAAGCGCGTCTTGTAGCTGACGTAGGGCTGAACAACGGGCCAAGCCGTTTTAGTCGCCCACTGCACACGCCAAGGGGGCAATTGACCGGTGACGCCGTCGTACTGACGTACGGAATCCTGGTAGTTCAGCATGTAGAGGTCCACGTTCACGCCGTATTGCAGGGTGCCACGCACCCCAATTTTGTGGTTGTAGGCCAAGAAGCCGTGCAACTTGTTCTCGTTAAACGTGTAGTTCAACATGGTGTCGTTAGCCGTTACCACCCAGCCAAACGCACCGTCGCCCAAGGGTCCAACCTCGCGCTGGAGCTTGGTGTTAACGGCCTGGATTCGCGCCGAAGAAGCGGCGATGCCGGCCTTCATGAAGGTGCGTTTGTTGATGGGGCGCGTGTAGTTGATTCCGCCCACAATCATGTCGCTCCCAAAGTACTGGTCGCGGTCCGTGGAGCCGTAACTCTCAAATCCGCTCGTGTCTGTTTGGTTGCTGATGAGAATCTCAATGTCTGACTTGCCAAACATCGTCCAGAGTGCCAGCTTCCCTCCGTTTTTCTGTGGGAAGGTGAGGCGGAAGGCGCCGTCTTGGTACTTGGGAATGGCGTTGGTGCCTAGGTTGATGTTCAAGGCTTGGAACATGCTCAAGGTGGAGTAGCGGTAGACGCCCAAGAAGGAGGGGGCACGCTGGCCTTCCTTGGCGGGGCCCAGCGGTCCTTCAAGCATGAGTTCCGTGCCCAACAGGCCAAGCTGAGCCGAACCTTCAAACTTTTCGTTGTTTCCGTCGCGCATTTGGAGGTCAAAGACGCCGGCGATGGCATTGCCGTATTCAGCGGGCCATGCGCCCGTGAAGAAGTCCGAATTGGCCAAAAACTTATTGTTCAGGATGGTCACCGGACCACCGCCGGTTCCGGGAATGGAGAAGTGGTTGGGGTTGGGAATGTTAATGCCTTCCATGCGGTACAATACCCCAGCGGGGGTGTTTCCGCGAATCACCAAGTCGTTGCGTTGGTCGTCCGAACCTTGCACGCCCGCGAAGTTGGTTGCCATTCGGGCCGGTTCACCGCGCGAACCTGCGTACAGATTGGTTTCCTCGACCGAGAATTGCCGTGCAGATACCGTGGCCATCTCATTTTTTGCTTGGCCGGAAGCGACGGCGGTAACCTCCACGGTGCCCAGCTGGGTGGCCACCTCTTGGAGTCCGATGGTCAGGACGGCTTCTTTGGCGGAGTTGAGTTCCAAGGCGCGCGTTTGTGCGCCATAGCCAAATAGGCCCGCCGTGAGGGTCTGACGACCCACCGGAATGTTGACCAATTTGAAGGAGCCTTGGTCGTCTGTCACCACCTTTTGATCGCCGATACTGACGGTGGCTCCCATCAAAGGGAACTTAGAATCAGCGTCGACAATGGTGCCGCGAACGGTTTGCGTGAGGACCTGAGCCCAGGATAGGGCGGGGAGTGCAACCATTGCGATTGCCAGTATCCATGAGCGTTTCATAGGATGAACAGATTTTGTGTTCACTAAAAGTAGGGGAATTCTCGGCAAACCCGAAGGTGGCTGCAAGCTGCGGCACGCTTTTTGGCATCTTTGTAGAACATTTCTGACGCATGAAGCACTTTTCCGTAATTCTTTTGGCCAGTTTGGCCTTCCTCGCACAGCCACTCAAGGCCCAAACGCGTGGCTCCTACACGGTGAATGGCTTTGTCACCGATAGCCAGACCGGTGAGAAGCTCATTTCGGCCTATGTATTTGACCAAGTGTCCCAGCAGGGAACGACGACCAATGCCTATGGCTTCTTTTCCATGACGCTCCCCAAGGACAGCGTGGCCCTGCAGGTCAGTTTCATCGGCTACCAGCCCTACCTAAAGGGCAGTTTCCTCAACAAGCGAAGCGTCACAGAGATGGACGTCATGCTAGTGCCCGACGATATTTTGCTCGAAGAAGTGGAAGTGGTGGGCGTTCGTGCCGGGGAAGTGCAAGAGCGCACGCAGATGAGTTCGGTGAATTTGGACATCAAAACGGTGAAAAACTTGCCAGTGCTTCTCGGTGAAACGGATTTGCTCAAGATCATTCAGTTGCTGCCGGGCGTTCAGAGCGGTACGGAGGGTACGTCGGGCTTTTACGTGCGCGGCGGTGGACCGGACCAAAACCTCATCCTCATCGACGGTGTACCGGTGTACAACGTTTCCCACCTCTTTGGCTTTTTCTCCGTATTCAACGCGGACGCCATCAACAATGTCCAGCTCATCAAGGGCGGTTTTCCCGCGGAATATGGCGGTCGCTTGTCGTCTGTCTTGGATGTCCGAATGAAAGAAGGCAACCTTAAGGAGTGGAAGGTAGAAGGCGCTGTTGGTGTCATTTCCTCCAAATTGACGGTGGAAGGCCCGCTTTGGAAGGACCGAACGTCCATGTTGATTTCGGGCCGCCGAACCTACCTAGACGTACTGACTCAGCCCATCATCCTCGCGAACAACCCCAACGGTACGGGCGGCTACTACTTCTACGATTTTAATGCCAAGGTCAACCACAAGATTAACCGCAACAACCAGTTGTATTTGAGCTTTTACAACGGATTGGACGAAGCCTACATCCGCTACAAGGACACCTGGGAGAATCAGGGATTTCGAAATACGACCCAGTCCGACAATAGCTTGAATTGGGGCAACCGCATCGCGACGGCGCGTTGGAACTGGATCATTACCCCGCAGCTCTTCAGCAATGTCACGGCGACCTATAGCCGCTACCGCTTCTTGACGGACCTCAACTTGGAGGATACCCGAACGGATTTGGCGACACTACAGTCTAGCACGGATCGCTTCGCCATCAGCTATTTGTCCTCCATTGAAGACAAGGGCGCGCGTTGGGACTTTGACTATGCGCCATCACCTAATCATGCCATCAAATTTGGAGCATCCTTCACCCAGCACGCTTACGAGCCTGGTGTAAACAGCATCACCTTCTCTTCGGGGGGCAACACCTTGGACACCAATTTTGGTTCTTTCCCCAAAGTGGCCAACGACTATATGGCCTTCTTCCAGGACGATTGGAAGATTGGGGATCGTCTCCGGGTGAACATGGGAGTGCATTTTAACGGATTCCAGGTGGACGACGTGAATTACCAGAGCTTGCAGCCACGCCTTTCGGCGCGTTACCTTCTAAGCGAGAACAGTTCGATCAAATGGAGTTATGTGCAAATGGTGCAGTACATGCACTTGCTCGCGAACCAAACGATTGGTCTGCCTACGGACCTATGGGTGCCGGTGACGGAGAACATTCGGCCGCAAGAAGCCTGGCAGACGGCCATTGGCTATGCCCACAATTTGGGCAAGGGCTGGGAGCTCACGTTAGAAGGCTACTACAAGGACATGCAGAACCTGATCGAATACAAAGACGGGGCCTCCTTCTTGTTTGGCTTCCAAGACTGGCAGGAGAAGGTAACCGTCGGCCGCGGTTGGGCCTATGGCGCAGAATTCCTGTTGGAAAAGAAATCAGGACGTACCACGGGTTGGTTGGGCTATACCTGGGCCAAGGCCATGCGTCAGTTTGACGAAATCAACTTTGGCGACCCCTATCCGTACACCTACGACCGCCGCCACGACGTGAGTTTGACCATGAGCCACCAGTTCAATGAGAAGTGGTCGGGTGGACTCGTGTGGGTCTATGGAACCGGCCGCGCTACAACGCTTCCTACGCGGAAATACTACGCACGTCCTGAGACCTTCTCCTGGGAGCCCTGGTACTACACGATTGAGCAAGTCCAAGGACGAAACAACTTCCGTGAGCCCGCCTACCACCGCTTGGATTTGTCGGTCACCCGCACCACGCCTACCCGTTGGGGTGAGGAGAGCTGGCAGTTTGGCGTCTACAATGCCTACAACCGCATCAACATCTTCTTCATGGACTTTGGCTACGACGACAACGACAACCGCGTGCTGAAAGGCTATGGATTGTTCCCCATGATTCCTTCTGTGTCTTACGCGTTTAAATTCTAAGCGATGAAATCTATTCTTGCCACAACCGCTGCACTGGCCCTGGCATTCTGGTCCTGCGAGCGCATTATTCCCTTTACAGCTGAGGACGATCAGCCCTTAATTACGTTGTACAGCTCCCTGGAGCCCGATGCGCCGGTCGATGCCTTTGTATCGCGTTCCGTGGGTATCCTGGATCAAGGCGAACCTATTTTGCTGGAGGATGCTACCGTGTGGGCTGAGGACGGCAACGGCACGGTGCTCGATACCTTGGCGTTCATCGGATTTGGGCAGTACCGTTCTCCTAATTTGACGGGTGTAGCGGGCCAAACCTATGTGATACATGCCACCCACCCCTCATTGCCTGCGGTAAGCGGCTCGGCGAAGATTCCAGCTATTCCAGCGGAAGGAGCGGTGGATTCTCTGGATGCCTTTAATGGGGGTACCGGAGGCCCAGGCATGGGGGGAATGCCTTATGTCGAATATTCCTTCGAGATTATTGACGATGGCGAACCGGGCTACTACCAAATTGAGGGCTACGAGCGCCTGCGCGGAACGTTTACGATTCCCGAATACCCTATGACCATTGAAACGGACGACCCTTTGGTCAACGGCAGCGGCTTTGGCCAGGACAAATGGTTGCAACGCATCGATATCTCCAATGAGTTTTTCCTGGGCAGTACGCACACCCTAACGCTGCGTGTGTATCAGTGGGACCAGCAGAGCATGGAAATCCTCTTTAAACTAAAGAAGGTGGACGAGGCCACCTTCTTTTATGAGCGATCCATGGATCAGTACCAAAATTCAAACGGGAATCCGTTTACACAGCCCGTCTCCGTCTATTCTAACGTGTTAGACGGTTTAGGAGTCGTTTCAGGAACGGCTCATCGCTGGATCCTGCCGTAGCGGATGCGGCTTCTGCCGCTGCTTCGGGAGCGGGAGGGTTGGTAGCCACGCCGCTGTTGGGGCAAACGTAGTCCGTAACGGTGATGCCTTCTTGGTTTTTGATGGCCCCAAATCCGCCTTGGATGTCCACGATGGTGTGAACGCCGCGGCTCTTGAGGATGGAGCTGAAGATCATCGAGCGGTAGCCACCGGCACAGTGGATGTACACGGGGTTTCCTGAGGGCAATTCATTAAAACGGGCATTCAGATCGTCCAACGGCAAGTTGATGGAGGTCGTCATGCGTTCGGCGGTGTATTCGCCTACTTTGCGCACGTCCAAAACAACGGCCGCGGGATCAGCTGCCAGACGCTGTGCAAATTCTGCCGTCGTGATGCTTTCTACGCTATCGGAGTCTTTTCCAGCGGCGGTCCAAGCCTCAAAACCTCCCTCGAGGTAGCCCAAGACGCGGTCGTAGCCTACGCGCGCCATGCGCTTGATGACTTCTTCTTCGCGGCCGTTGTCCGTCACGAGCAAGATATTCTGCTTGATGTCGGGGATGAGGGCGCCTACCCAAGGGGCAAAACCGCCGTCAATACCTATGTTGATGGAGTTGGGGATGTGGCCTGCGGCAAAGGTTTGGGGCTTGCGCGTATCCAAGACCAAGGCTTCCATTTCATTGGCCATGGCTTCAAAAGCTACGGGGTCAAAGGCTTTGCCCGCCTCAGCTAGGAGCTCTTCGAATCCGGGGATCGCTTGCTTGTTTAGGGCCACGTTCTCGGGGAAGTAGGCGGGGGGAGGCAATAGGCCGTCCGTCACCTCTTTCACAAATTCTTCGCGGGACATATTGACGCGGAGGGCGTAGTTGGTCTCAAGCTGTTCGCCCAAGGTTCCCACCGTTTCTTTGCTCATGTTCTTGCCGCACGCGGAACCGGCACCGTGGCCGGGGTAGACCACCACGTCGGGGCTAAGGGTCATGATTTTGGTGCGCAATGAATCGAACAAGGTGCTTGCCAACTCCTCTTGTGTCATGCTGGCTGCTTTTTGCGCCAAATCGGGACGGCCGACATCGCCCAAGAAAAGGGTGTCGCCTGAGAAGAGTGCTCGGTCCGTACCGGTTTCATCCACCAACAAGTAGCACGTAGACTCCATGGTGTGGCCCGGTGTGTGCAAGACTTTGATTTTCAAATCGCCGACCTCCAAAATTTCGCCATCAGCAGCGCTGTGGAAGGTGAAGGAGGGGTTGGCATTGGGGCCGTAAACGATGGTAGCGCCGGTCTTTTCGGCCAATGCCACGTGTCCAGATACAAAGTCCGCGTGGAAGTGCGTCTCCAAAACGTACTTGATTTTAACGCCCAATTTTTCAGCGCGCTCCAAGTAAGGCGAGGACTCACGCAATGGGTCGATCACTACCGCTTCACCGTTGGAGTGGATGAAGTAGGCGCCTTGTGCGAGGCAGCCAGTGTAGATCTGTTCGACGTTGGGGTGAATATTCATAGTTCTTAGGGGTTGAGGTTCCTTTATGACAGCAATTCTTTTCCGACAATGAAGATGCCCATGATGAGGACAAACCAGCCGAATGCTTTCTGCAAGCGCTTGGCTTCAATTTTCATACTGACAAATGTACCAAACACCATTCCGACGATTGCGACCAAAGTCACTAAGCCTAGCAAAGTCCAATCCATTTCGTGATGGCTTAGGTCGCCTGTGAATCCCAACAAGGATTTGAAGGCGATAATGGTCAGGCTAGTGCCAACGGCCGTTTTCATATCGAGACCGGTTACCAGAACCAGTGCAGGAATGATGAGGAAGCCGCCGCCCGCGCCCACTAAGCCGGTGAGCACACCTACAACCAAACCCTCGGCGAGGACAATGGCGATTTTCTTGGCGGTGGACATTTCGCTGGTGCCGGAAGAAGCTTTTTTGCCGACAATCATGCCGCGCGCAGCCAAAAGCATTAAAACGGCAAAAAGCAGCATTAAAAAGGTATCGCGTGTGAGTTCAAAACTGCCGAAGGTGGCGATACGGTCCGGAATGTGGGGGACAATGAAGGCGCGTGTCGCATAAACGGCCACGACGGCAGGGGCGCCAAAGTAGAGGGCGGTGCCAAAGTCGACTTCGCCTTGTTTGGCTTTTGGAACGATAGAAGCCAAACTGGTAGCGCCCACAATAAAGAGGGAGTAGGCCGTGGCTACCGTAGGATCAATACCAAAGAGGTACACCAATACCGGCAAGGTGAGGATGGATCCGCCGCCGCCCAAAATGCCCAAGGACAGGCCGATGAGAAGCGAAGCGAGGTAGGCGAGAATGAGCATTCGTTCAGAGCGATTAGGAGTACAAAGGTGCGAGTAGGCGTTTTTCCACAACGTGACTTGCATCACGGAAAAAAGTAATGAAAGATTTCTTCTCAAGAATCCATTTGTCAAATTCTTGCTAAGGTCTTGATTGGAACGCATCTTTGCAGGATGTCTACAGGCAGTCAACATCCTTCGGCGCTCATCCCTTTAGCTTGGCCCGAAATGACCGCTCGCGGTCGCGAGAAAATTTGGCATTACTTGCGCCATGTAGGCATTGTAAAAAATGTCAACATGGTGGTAGGGCACGCAGGCATGGTCATCGTCGAATCTGACCGCTTTCACTACTTTGACTTTGGGCGCTACATCACGCCCCGAATCATGGGCCGCCCCCGAAGTGCCGAGACGGATCCTAAACTCCGTTTAGACACCGTCCCCACTTGGGATGCGGACGGGCGCTTGACCAATTTTGAAATCTTACTTGCAGAGCTCGAAGCCAAGAAGGCCGCTACACATGGCGAAGGGCGCTTGTTCGCTTCCATCTTTTACGGAGGAGATTCGTCAAAAGCGTTGGCGTATGCCCGTGCACTTCAGGAAAAGGGCTATGTCGGCTACCATGGTCTGGATAAAAAGCAAACCAACTGTGCCCGCTTTGTAACCAACACGATTTTGGCGAGCATGGACCGAAACACCCAAGAGTACCGGCGCTTCAAATACCCGGTAACCTTTGCGCCGTCCCCCTACTTCAATGTCCTAGCAGGAGCTTCCTCTGGGCAGTTTGTCATTTATTCCAATGGGCAGGCGGAGTGGCAAAGCAAACCGATAGGGCACGCGCTGAAGGATATCTTAATCAAAGGCTCTTACGCTTTTAGAAAGAGCAAGGCCAAGTTGTTGCCGCCGGACAACCGTGTAGGGCAGTTGGATGAGCCTGACCAACGTCCAGCAGGAGTTTTGCCTTCAGACGTCTACCTAGGAGGCATTGGTGAAGGCGCCTATCACCGCTTAGAGGCCAAAGGCCCGGAAGCGCTAGAAATGGCACGTATAGATCTTGCTGGCAATGAGGAATTTAAAGCCACCTACGCCTGCCCCGCCAAGTGGGTCGAAGACTGGAAATCTGGCGAGGCCTACTTGGTCCACGACACACATTTCGCTTGGATGACTTTGGCGCAGAAAGCGACCAACGAACGCCAGCGTTGCCGACGAATCCCGTAACTTTGGGGAAGATGCAAACGGATGACACTACGCTCCTCCAAATCCTGACTTCAGGGTGCGATGAGCGCATATTTCTGCGTCCAGAAACGGACGCCAATAAGTACCACCTCAATCCTTTAAAGTACGATGGCCTCTTCCATCGGGGCTCCTGTACCTGCGGCACATTAACCCCATCGGGGCACCGGGCAGCAAAGGCGTTCTTGGAAACATACAACGAAGCGCAGCACGGAGCCTACGTGAAGAACCAAGCGAAGCGCCTGCAGGCCTTGCTGAGGGAAGACGAGCAGGACGAATTTCACGTCTTTTTTGGGCCAAGCGGGAGTGACATGATGTACTTCCCTTTGCTCTTCCAGAGTATGCTGCATCCTGGTGAGGAAATCATCAACATCGTTTCCTGCCCGGAGGAACTAGGTTCGGGTTCAAAGGCTGCCGCGGAAGGGGCGTACTATGCCGAATGGAACCAGTTTGGCGAACGCATCCCCATGGGCGAGCAAGTAACCTCAGGCATCCGTTCCAAAGTGCATTACCTCGACGCCCGTGCGTCCACCGGACATATTGTGGATCGCAAGCAGGCCATTCGCGATCTAATCGCAGAACATCCTGGAAAACCCTTGATTGGAAACCTAGTATTTGGTTCAAAATCAGGAATCAAGGATGACTTAGATATTGTCGATGAATTCAAAGAAGGGGTCATGTGGGTCGTGGACATGTGCCAATTCCGCACGGACCGCACGTTGATTCACGAACTCATTGGTAAAGGTGTGATGCTCATGGTGACGGGCTCCAAGTTTTACCAAGCTCCGCCCTTCTGTGGTGCTTTGCTCGTTCCCAAGACGTGGACCCGTCGGTTAGCGGGTAAAGATGCTGCCGTGGCTGGAGGCATGGACCAGCTGTTCACCTCCTACGACATTCCCACGGCACTGCCTGCCGTGCGTAGCCAACTCAGCGACTACAAGAATCTCGGTCTTTTGCTGCGTTGGGAAATCGCCTTGCAAGAAATGGAGGCCTACATGGCGTTCTCCCAAGAGGAGGCGAATGGCTTGATTCGGCGCTGGAACCAAGTGGTGACGGGGCGCCTGGCGCAGAGCGATACCTTCCGCTTAATGCCCAATATGGAGCTGACCAATGACAGCATTGTGAGCTTTATGGTGTTGGTGGAAGGGAGAGCGCTTAACCACTTGGAATTGAAGACTTTGTTTGATTATTTGGTGCTGAATACCCACGAGGGTTTGCGGGACTACAACCGAATTTTCTTAGGGCAACCCGTGCAGTACGGAGACAAGAGTTTTATTCGCTTGGCTATTGGCTCACACAGTGTGCGCAAGCAACTGGCCAAGCAGCAGTTTGACCCCACGAACGATTTGCAAATCATTGCCCTCATTGAGCGCGCCGTGGAAAAAGTGTTTTCGGCATGAACACGCTGCGGGAAGAGGCTCATTGGGCGGTAGAGGCGTGGCGCGCATCCGGACAGCCAACGGAAGCGGATACATCTGTACTCTTCCACTCCTGGAATGCGCACAAGCGCTACCTCGATCATTTAGCACAAGCCTTTGGGCAAACCCAGGCCTTGCATGCGGTGGCGATTAAAACACAGCCCCACCTTGAAATCCTGAAGCGGGTGGTGGAATGGGGCTTTGGACTTGAAGCGGCGAGCATGGAGGAAGTACATCTCGCACTGAAAGCTGGTTGTCCCTCCGAGCGCATCGTTTTTGATTCCCCCGTCAAGACCCGCGCGGAAATTGCCTTTTGCCATAAAAACCTCCCCGGACTGCGCTTCAATGTGAATTCGCTGGAGGAACTCGAGCGCCTACCCGAGCAGCCCGCCTTTGTCCTGGGCATTCGCATCAATCCCATGGTGGATACCGGGGCGCCATCTGTGTACCATGTGAGCCATGACGAGTCCAAGTTTGGGGTGCCCATCGGTCAACGAGAGGCGCTTCTGGCTGCTATCGAGCGCTACCCCGTAGTTCAGCTCCATGTCCACAGCGGGAGTTCCATGGCGCAGTTGGACTCAGCCGTAGCGGCCATTCAAAGCGTTGTGGCCTTGGCCCAGGAAGCCAATGCGCGCTTGGCGGCCATGGGCCTTGATCGCCAGATTCAAAGCATTGACATTGGGGGAGGCTTGATGCCCGAGGTGCTGAGCGCGGCCCCTTCGCGCATGCAAGGGTATGCCGATGCATTGCGCCGTGCCTGTCCCGAGCTCTGGGATTTTCAGATTATCACGGAGTTTGGCCAATGGTCCTATTTCTACACCGGCTATGCCTTTTCTCACGTCGAGTATGCGGTACAGCGCGGTGAAACACGCGTGGCCTACGTGCACCTTGGTGCCGATTTTCTGCTGCGGGATGCCTATGTCAAGCCGCGGGGAATTGTCTTTGAGGTGCTGGGCGAGGGGGCAGGTCGTCCTGAGGTGCGCACGGACATCGCGGGCCCTTTGTGTTTTGCGGGCGACTATCTCCAAAAAGACGTGGACCTGCCGCGTTTAGAAGAGGGCGATGGCTTGCTTCTGTTGAATACGGGCTCCAACGCCTATGCCTTGTGGTCGCGCCACTGCAGTCGGACCGTGCCAGCCATATTCGGCGTGGACTATGACACCAAGCGCTTGGACCTGCTTTCAGCGCGTTTCAACCCCTTTGTGTAGCGGGCCATTTAGCCCCTCTAAGTAGAAATAGTATTCCTAACTTTAAGGGGTGCGTCGAGCCCACTTTTTCCTGTTCGCTTTTCAGAATGCATTTGGGCTGTTTGCGCAATTGGATACGGCCTTCTACTTGCCGCCCATCCCCGAATGGCTGGACCAAAATCAAGAAATCACCCTGAGCACACCTTTCCCAGATGCCGAGGTGGTGGTGTTTAATTCGGACAGTAGCTATTTCCAAACGGTTAATTTGCTGCAAGGGCTGCCGGTCACGCTAGCCTTGAATTCCCAAATCACCAACCTGTGGAGTACGTACGGGGCCATTTCGCTCACCAAAGCGCACCAGCCGATGGATAGAACAGCCCTCTTTGTCCGCAGCAACCGGGACATCATGGTCACGCAACGGGTGAACCACGTGTACAACCAAGACCTTGTCACCGGAAAAGGGACACGCGCCCTGGGGACGGCCTTTCTAGCGGGTAACCAAACAAAAATTGTCGCGGCCAATCCGGCGCCTGAACCGGCCATGGGCTTTATCTCCGTGGTGGCGACTGAGCCCAATACCACGGTGGTCATTACGCTTCCGCCCGGGGTGCTCAACACGGCAGGGGCCAACCAAATGACGGTCTCCCTGCAGGCCTGGCAGTCCTACACCACCACCATCGCCGAGACCTATCAATTCGCCGGGGCGAGCATTACCTCCACCAAGCCCATCGCGGTGACAACGGGCGGGAACCACTACAAACAGAATTCGGGCGCGTCCTCGCAGGATGGGGGGTTCGATCAGTTAGTGCCCGAAGATTTGCTGGGCGCCGAGTACATGATTGCGCGCGGCATCGCTCCAACAGGTCTGGACTACCTCGTCCTCATTCCAACCGTAGATAGCACAGAGATCAAAGTGAATGGCGTCGTGCAAGGCTATTGGAACCGAGCCGCCCCAGCCACCATCACCTTTGCGGGCAACCAATCCAATGTGGGCGACTTGGCGCATGTGGAAGCTTCTGCGCCCCTCTATTGCTTTCATATTTCCACAGGGTCCAATCAATTCCAGCCCGAATTGGGCATGTCCCTCGTGCCACCCATTGGCTGTACCGGCAGTCGCGCCGTCTATGCGACCCGAATGAGCGGCCTAAACACCCACCTGCTGGTCATCGTACCGACGAATGGGGTGCCGAGCTTGAAGTTCAACGGGGTCCCTTGGTCAGGTGCCGTGAAAACCAGCACCAATGGGCTCTGGAAGTCCATTTACATACCCGACAACCAAGTGACGGGTACATGGGCCTTGACCTGCCAAAAGCAGTTCCACGTCGAAGTCATCGCGGGGGAAGGGGCAGGAACCGGACTGGCGGGATTTTACTCGGGCTTTGATTCCGACCTAGACCTCTTGGATCCGTATCTGCAACTGGGCTCGAGTATTCTCAATTTCCCCGTCCGCTGCAGCACCCCCTTGCCGGGCTTTTTTGGCCTTCAAACCTGCAACCGCCCGGTCGAGGTCCTGCGCACCAAAGTCATCAGCGGTCAGGCCACCGTGACGGACAGCAATCCCTGGGACACGCTTTTGACGGTGCAGCCCGCACTGGGTTTTGCGGGGGAGATTTGGGTTCGGCTCGTGGCCCGCGATGCGAGCGGCTCTATGGATTCGGTCTTAATGCGCTTTCCGTACTACCCGGAAGGGGCCGATTTGCTTCCCGATACCGTGCTGGGATGTCCAGGCTCACCGGCTACCGTGACGGCACCTTTCGGCATGAAGCACTACCTCTGGTCCACCGGCGACACGACGCAGTCCGTTCAGTTTGGCGGCTACGGGCCCTTGGTGCTCTATGCGAGCTCGGATTCGTGCGCCTATACGGATACCGTTTGGGTGGCTTCGGCCAATCCTCTTCCGCGGGTTTTACCGGCCGAAATCATTTCCTGCGACTCCGTCTACCGCGCAGAGATTGGAGCGTTTACTGGGATAGACAGTCTTGCCTGGCGCGGTCCCCACGGAACCTCCGGCGTGGCGCAACGCCTGGCTAGCGGCGGCTGGGCGATGGCTTGGACCCACGACGGGCTCTACGTTTTAGAAAAGTTTGACGGCCAGGGCTGCTTGACCTACGAATACGTGGATCTCAAACTTTCCCCGCCGCCTTTGATTCGATTTGCGGGCACCTGCCCGGACTACTGGGTCTGGTTGCAGGATGTCTCCAGTGTTTCAGAGTTTCGGGTGGATGGGCGCAGCCAATCCGCGGATTCTGTCCTAGTTTCCTTTGACTTCGATGGGGTCTACCTGCTGGAAGCCGTCATTGAGGACCTTTGTGGCCAAACGGACACCATCTACGCGCAGTTGCCCTATTTCTGTACCGGCCGCGATTTGCGCTGGGTCCCCAACGCCTTTACCCCCAACGGTGACGGCGACAACGACGCCTTCTGCCTGAATACTTCCTACGGCGACGCCCTGCGCTATGCCATCTACAACCGCTGGGGCGGCTTGGAATTTGAGGGTCAAGGCACCGACTGCTGGGAGCCCCCTCAAGGCACCCAAGGCAGCTTTGTCCTCATGCTCCTCTTTCCAGAGGTGGAAGGCTATGCGCCTCGGCAGGAATTCCTGCCTATTTTGGCCCTGCCATGAAACGATTTCTAGTGGCGCTGGTGAGCCTGTCTTCGCTCGCCGCGCAGAGTCAGTCCCTGGCCGCTCTCGAAAAGCCTCAGAGCAGCCCATCCATGCATGCCTCTGCAGTTGCAACGGCGCATCCTTTGGCCACCCAGGTGGCTGCTCAGATTCTCCAGCAAGGCGGAAACGCCTACGACGCGGCCGTAGCCACGCACTTTGCCTTGGCGGTGGTTTTGCCCCGTGCGGGCAACCTTGGAGGTGGGGGCTTTGCCGTGGTCCATACCGGCGGAGGTGAGGCGGCGTCTTTGGACTTCCGCGAGACGGCTCCGCAAGCGGCTTCCCGGGAAACCTACCTGCCCAGCGTCCAAACCATTTCGTCGCTGCGTGGCATTGCGGCGTCGGGCATCCCAGGCTCGGTCGCAGGCATGTGGGAGCTCTATACCCGCTTTGGCTCCAAGTCGCTCAGTTGGCCGGAACTCCTTGAGCCCGCTATCCTCCTGGCCGATACAGGCTTCCAAATCACGCCTTTTCTCGCGAGCCTGCTCAACCGCCACCAAGCTGATTTTGCCGCGGTGGGCGAGGGGCCTTTTTGGCCGCCGCATGCCTGGCAAGCGGGCGAGCGTCTCACGCAGCACGTGCTTGCGGAAACGTTAAAAGATATTGCGCTGGCTGGTCCAGAAGCATTTTACCAGGGAATCCATGCCGCTCGCCTGGTGGAATGGTCCCAAGGCTGGTTTACCCCGGAGGATCTGGGTACCTACCGTGCCATTTGGCGCGCGCCACTTGAAGGGGGCTACCGCGGACACTTGGTGGTCTCCATGCCTCCCCCGTCTAGCGGTGGAGTGGCGCTGTTGCAGTTGTTGCAAGCCTCTGAGCTTCAGCCGATGGGCAAGAACTGGAATACCCAAAGCATGCACCTCTTTGCCGAACTCGCACAAGTTGCCTATGAGGACCGGGCGCAGTACTTGGGGGACCCGGCCTACATGGAGGTGCCGGCGTGGGCCCTGGTGGATTCGGCGTATGTGGCAAGCCGATTCGGGCAGATAGACGCTCAGAAGCACCAACATCTAGCGAGGGAAGAAACGCATGAAAATCTAGAATCGCATGAGACGACGCACTACAGCATCCTAGATTCGGACGGGAATGCAATTGCGGTTACGACGACACTAAATGGCCTCTTTGGGAGCGGACAGTGGGTGGATGGTTTCTTTATGAACAATGAAATGGACGACTTCGCGACGCACCCCGGTGTGCCCAATCAATTTGGGCTGATAGGCTACGAGGTGAACGCCGTGGCACCTGGAAAACGCATGCTGAGCAGCATGACGCCGACCATCCTCATTGGGCCTGATGGGACTAAAACCGTTTTAGGCACCCCCGGCGGGAGCACGATTATCACCAACGTTTTCCAAGTGGTACTGCATCACGTTCGCTATGGGGAAAGCCTGCAAAAGGCGGTCGATCACAAAAAGCTCCACGCTCAAGGATTGCCCGAAGTCCTCTACTACGAGGAAGGAGCGCTTAGCAAGCGCCAGCTTCAAGTGTTGGAAAAGCGTGGACATACGCTAGAGGCGTGGAAGCAAATTGGACGCTTTCAGGCCGTTTCTTCCCATGCGGCCGCGGCGGATGGCACGCGTTCGGGCGACTCCAGCGCGTGGATCAGGCGCCAATAACCGCTCCTACGCCGCTGGGTTGGTAGAGGAGCCAGCCCGTCAAAGACTTTCGGGGGGCATGGGCGGGCAATACCTCGTGCCAAACGGTGTCACTTCGAAAGAAAACCATGCGGTTGCGTAAGGGTTCGATGCGTTCGGTGGGGGTTTCCCCGCTGGGGTCGTAGAGTTGAAGTTCGCCGCCATCCCCGGGTTTCCAATCGGCATTTAGGTAGAGGACGCAGGAAATGAGGCGGTTGTTACGGCCCCTGAATTGGTCCAAATGCTTGCTGTAGTGCCCGCCGTGAGGGTAGTAGGCGAGGTGGAATTCGTAGCCACTTAAAGACAGGTAAAGCAAGCGGTTCCATCGCTGCAAGCTCGTTTCGATCCACGCAAAGAGCGGGGCTAATGCGGTATCGCGCTGGCGGTCCAGCCAGTAGGTCAGGTCGGACCGAACCTTCAAGGCCTCCTGACGGTCTGCCCACGCACCCACCTTGGCTTGCTGCAAGGCTTCTTGGTGCTCCTGAAAAAAGCATTCGAGCAGGTGGAGCAAGTCGTCGGGCAGGTAGCCGTCAATGATCACGTACTCGTGTTCAGCCAAGGCATCTGCCCAAGCTTCCCACTGAAGGTCGCTGTGCATCAGTCTAGAAAATGAAGCTCCACCCGCTGTTCAATGTCTGGGTGAAGGGAACGAGCCACCGGGCAGGTATGGGCCACACGCCGCAGGACTTCCTGGCTGTTGGCGTCTTGGCCTGCGCCTAAGCGCAAGGTGATGCGCACGTCAATGGCCGCAATACGGCGCGGATCTGAGGCCATGTGCTTGGTCGTTTCACCCTTGGCTTCCAGAATTTCTAGCCCTTTGCCCTGGGCGTAAATGCCCATGGTCGTGATGATGCAGGTCGTGAGGCTCAACGCGCACAAATCGGTGGGCGAAAAGGCCGAGCCCATGCCTTGGTTGTCCGTTGGGGCATCCGTGAGAATTTGGGTGCCGCTTTGAAGGTGGACGTTTTCGCAGCGAAGGCTGCCGAGGTAGGTGCTGTGCGCCGTGGCCATAGAAGAAGGGATTGAAGTGACAAATATCACCCTTAATTCGGCTGGTTGGCCCCAACTTGCCCCTATGAAACAGTTTAGCTACCTCTTGATCGCCCTGCTGCCCTCCTTGGCCGCGGAGGCACAAGTAAGCGGATGGACTATTCGCGTCGAAGAAAAAACCATCAGCGGTTGGGCCGGAGCACAGAGTTTTTCCACTGGCGAAGCCAACGGCGAATGGCTCGTCGTGGGTGGACGTGTGGACGGTTTGCACCAACGCCATCCCTTTTCAGCGTTTTTAGCCTCTGAAGCAAACCACTCCATTCATGTGGTGGATCCTAGTTCGTTGCAGCATTGGTCCATGCCTGTGGATTCCTTGCAGCCAGACGTTCGGGACCAGTTTTTGAGCACTAACATGCAGGCGGTTCAGGTGGACAGCATCCTCTACCTCATGGGGGGCTATGGCTTTTCGACGGCGATTTCCAACCATACGACCCATGGCCGAATCACCTCCGTCCACGTAGCTGACCTCATAGACGCCATTCAGGCGGGCAACACTGCGGCGGCGCGTGCCGCCATTTCTACCCAGGTGGATGCCCGCTTTGCGTGGACGGGTGGAGTCGCCCGCGAATTGGATGGAACCGTATACTTGGCCGGTGGCCATTATTTCCACGGCCTCTACAATCCCATGGGACCCAACCACGGCCCCGGCTTTAGTCAGACCTACCACGACGGCTACACCCACTTTGAATTGGCTCTCGTCGGCGATTCTATTGCGGTGAGCAATTACGCATCCGTTTCCAGTCCAGCGTTGATGCACCGCCGCGACTGCAATATGGCGCACCGCATCAATCCGGCGACGGGGGACCATACCCTGACGGCCTTTACCGGAGTGTTCCAACCCACAGCCAACTTGCCCTGGCATGACATCGTGGATTTGGACGACAACGGTTTGGCCTTGCGTACCGGAGCGTCTCAGCTGCTTAATCAGTACCACAGCGCACACTTTGGCGTGTACGATTCCGCCAACGCGGAGATGGTGACCGTCTTCTTAGGCGGCATTGGCGAATACCTGGTTCAATCGGATGGAACCCTCATTCAAGATCCAAACGTGCCCTTTACCAAGCACGTTTCGGCCATGGTGGAGACGGCCAATGGCACTTCCGAATACTACCTTGGCGATCTGCCTGATTACCTGGGTGCAGGGGCCGAATTCTTGCCCACACATGCCGGCTTTGAGGACGGTATTTTGCACGAATCCACCTTGCCCACTGCACCGAACAGTTCCGTGCTCATCGGTTATATGATTGGCGGCATTCGCAGCACGGCCCCCAATATCTTCTTTAGCAACGGCAGCAACTTGAGCACGAGTAACGCCAAGCTCTACGAAGTGTGGTTGGATGCCTCTGGGGTGGGTTTGCCCACGGAGGTGCTCGAACGTAGCTGGGCCCAGTTTGACAGCGAAGGTCGCTTGCGTTTAGGAGGCGACCTGGACGCGTTGACCGATCTATGGGTCTACGATGCAACCGGCCGAATCATCTACGAAGGCCGTGCCGTGGCCTACGGCCGTGGCTATGCAGTATCCGACTCCATGACCTGGACCCCAGGCAGCTATGTCGTTCGCTTTGAATCGGGCGAAAGTGTACGTGCCGTGAAGTAAGTGTGTCAATACATATGGAGAAGCCGGGGCATGCAGGTGCTCCGGCTTTTTTATGCGACCAGGATTTTTTTCTCCTGAGCGTCCGTAACTCGGCCGATGGGCGCGGCATGCACCCCTTCCGCACGCAATAGGGCCTCCACGGTTTCTTGGGCCTCTGGCGCAACGGCGAGCAAGAGGCCGCCGCTGGTTTGCGGGTCAAAGAGCAAGAAGAGCTGCTCACCGCTCACGGTGCTGCAATCGCTGTAGTAGGCCACATAGTTCTTGGTGGTGCCTTGGGGCATACAGCCTGCCGCGTAGAGGTCCGTCAGGCGTTCCTTGTCGTAGCTGGGGATGTGGGCATACTCCAAGTGGGCACTGGTGCCCGAGGCCGAAAGCATTTCGTGCAAGTGTCCCGCTAAGCCAAATCCCGTGACATCGGTCATCGCGTGAACCCCATCAGGAAGTTTGGCGCCCACAGCATTGAGTGCGGACATGGTCTTTAATCCCCAGGCGTGATCGGCCTCGGTGGCCAGTCCTTTCTTCATGGCCGTAGCCACAATGCCAATGCCCAGGGGCTTGGTGAGGTAGAGGAGGTCGCCCGGCTGGGCGCCGCCATTGGTTTTTAGGGCGTCGCGTCGGCAGCGGCCGGTAACCGCTAAGCCAAAAATGGGCTGCGGCACATCGATGCTGTGCCCGCCTGCGAGGGGTATGCCCGCTTTGGTGCAGGTGTCGCGTGCACCGGCGAGGACTTGTCCCGCCAGGGCGGCGGGCAGCTTGTCCAGCGGCCAGCACAAGATGGCCAGCGCCATGTCGGGTGTGGCGCCCATGGCATAGACGTCGCTGATCGCGTTGGCCGCGGCAATCTGCCCAAATTCAAAGGCATCGTCCACAATAGGCGTGAAAAAGTCCGTGGTATGCACCAAGACGTACCCATTCCCCAAATCCATCACGGCCGCGTCTTCGTTGGACTCATGGCCCATCAGCAAGGTGGGCCAGCTATGCGCGGGATCATGCCCCGACGCGGCGATGACTTCGCGCAACGCATTGGGCGCAATCTTGCAGCCACAGCCGGATCCGGGATTGAAACTCGTTAGGGCTGGGCGCGCTGCTGTATCCATGTCTGAAGGGGCGTTGAGGTCTCGCGAAGAATCTTCTCCGCGGCTTCGGCAAAAGTACAGTCCGTCACATCGACCTCCGCGAGGATGTAGTCCTGCCGTTTAGCCATGCTTTCGGAATACGTACGGTCGTAGTACTGAAGGGCGAGGTCCGCCGCACTGCGCAAATCCCCTGCGAGCACCGCATCCACGGCCCATTGGGCGTTTTGGTGGCCTAAGCGTTTGGCAATCTTGGGAAAGACGGCCGCTAGGTCCTCCCGGCTGGCTTGTCCGTAAAGGGCCACGAGGTGGTCCAACCGGTTTTCCCGCGAGCGTTGTGCGATGATCAGCGGCGCTTCCTTTTTGCGGTCAAAGAAGCCGTGCTGCAGCCAAATGCGGCCTATAGAACGGCTTTCGTCTTCGATCCACCAAGGGAGGCTGGGGTCTAGGGCTTGGATGCACTGCGCGCCATCGTTTTCAAATTGCTCGTTGGTGGGCTGGTCGTCTTCGCCCACGTGGCCAAAAGCGGATCCCTTGTGGTGAGCCAGGCCTTCCAAATCCATAACCTCTGCATGGGCCGCCATGTGGCGAAGGATTTCCGTTTTGCCACTGCCAGTCAGTCCGCTGAGCACCACCCAGGGGTGGTCGCCGCACCAGCTGTCTAGCACCCGGCCGCGGTAGGCTTTGTAACCGCCCTCCCAGCGCTTCACGGCGTGGCCTGCGGTCTGCAAGAGCCAAGTGACGGACTGAGAGCGCATGCCGCCGCGCCAGCAGTAGACCTCTAAAGGACCCTCTGCTGCGTGCTGGTCTGCTTGTGCTACGAGCTCTGCCATCTTTGGCCCGACTAGGGAGAGTCCCAGCCGAATAGCTTCCGACTGGCCCTTTTCCTTGTAGCAAATGCCCACTTGGGCCCGCTCATCGTCGCTGAAGAGGGGCATGGATAAAGCGCCGGGCGCGTGGCCGTGGGCGTATTCACTGGGGCTTCGGACATCCAAAATGGGCATGGCCACAAGGTACGAATGCCCGTATCTTTGACTCATGCGCTACGTGGCCCTTTTGTCGGTTTTTTTCTTGGTTTCGGCCTGTTTGGTGCCGAAAAAGGAATTGCTCTTTGCGCAAGCCCAAGTGCTGCGCTTGCAATCGGACAGTTTGGCCTTTGAGCAACGCCTGTTGACGGCCCAGGGGACCATGGGAAACACCCAAGGTCAGTTAGAGGAGCTGCAGAAGAGCTACGAAGAGGTGTCTAACCAACTCGACAACGCGGAGGCGACCCTTCAGGTGGTTTCTCGGGAGCTCGATAGCCTGCAGCTGCGGCACAAGGAAGTGAGCGTGGCGCGCGATGTGTGGCGCATCGAGGCCCTGCGTGCCAAGCGTCGAATGGAGCGTGCGGAGTTTGTCCGCGACAGCCTTCAGACGGTCTTGCTGAACTACAAGCCCGTAGCGCCAAAGCCCAAAAAGTAATTAGAAATGCGTCTTGATCAGGCGCAGCTTGTGGGTGTGCTTGCCCAATTCCGCATTGTAGATGCCAGTGCTGTCTAGCCCGTCCATTCGGACCGAACCGCTCGCGTGCAAAATGCGGTTTTCGCGCACATAGATGCCCACGTGCACAATGTTCCCATCCTCGTTGTCAAAGAAGACCAAATCGCCGGCCTGCGCTTCCGCCAAGAAATCCAAGGTCCGTCCTTGCGTGGCTTGCTGGCTGGCATCGCGAAGAAGGCTGATACCGGTTAAGCGATAGGCCATCTGCGTCAAGCCGCTGCAATCAATCCCAAAGGCGCTTCGCCCACCCCACAAATACGGGGCATTGGCATAGAGGTAGGCGTTTAAAAGCAGTTCTTCCCGGGTGCGCAAGCGCTGTGCGGTACGTCCCTGGAAGAGGAAGGGTTCTGTGCCGACTCGGAGGACGTGCTGATCCACATCGTAAAAGGGGAGGGGGGATCCTGCCACGATGGTGCGGGTCATGCTGGGCGAGTCGTGTTCAATCAAGTCTACGGCGTCGCTGACCAAGGTTTGAGGCTGGTCGATTAATTGGCGGTATTCCTCCTGGGTGATCCCTTGGATTTGACGGTCGAGCATCCAGCCCGAATACCCGTCGTGCCCCAAGCGAATGAGCGTCCATTCGTTTTTGCGGTCGAGGATTTCAAAGGCTTCTCCAAACAGCGCCTGGTTCACCATTTCGGCGCGGTGGCTGGGTTCGGCACGCATGGGTGCCAAGCTGTAGAGTGAAAAGCCGTGGGTGCTCAATGCAATCGTTCAAGAATCATGGCCGATGCTCCACCTCCGCCGTTGCAGATGCCGGCACCGCCGTACTGCGCTTGGTTTTGCTGGAGAACGTGCAGCAAAGTAACAATAATTCGCGCACCACTGCACCCTAGGGGATGGCCCAAGGAAACGGCGCCGCCATTCACGTTGCAGGTCGCAGGATCTATGCCTAAGAGGTCCATGTTGACCAATCCGACGACGGAGAAGGCTTCGTTCAATTCCCAGTAAGCAATGTCCCGAACTTCCAAGCCAGCCTTGGCAAGGGCCTTGGGCACGGCCTTGGCAGGGGCGGTCGTAAACCACTCGGGCTCATGGGCAGCGTCCGCAGCAGCGGCGATGCGTGCCAAGGGGGTGAGCCCCAGTTCCGCCGCTTTTTCAGCAGACATGAGGACGAGGGCGGCTGCGCCGTCATTTAACGTCGAGGCATTGGCCGCCGTGACCGTACCGTCCTTCGTAAAAGCAGGGCGAAGGGTGGGCACCTTGTCGCGCAAGATGTTGGTGTATTCCTCGTCGCGGTCGACGACGGTCGTGTTGCCGCGGCGATCCGTGATTTCAACCGCAATCACTTCTTCGCTGAATTTACCGGCTTCCCAGGCTGCGGCGCTGCGGTCGTAGGACTGCAGGGCAAAAGCATCTTGCTCTTCACGGCTGTAATCGTGCTCTTTAGCGCAGAGGTCTGCGCATACCCCCATGACTTGCTGGTCGTATACATTGATCAGGCCATCTTTGGTCAGGCCGTCCACCAGTTGGGTATCGCCAAATTTGAATCCGTTGCGGCTGTTGGGTAGGTAGTGAGGCACTTGGCTCATGTTTTCCATGCCGCCTGCTACCGCGATGTCGACGTCTCCGACCCGAATCGCATTGGCCGCCAATGCGATGGCTTTCATGCCCGACGCGCAAACCTTATTCACCGTCGTGCAGGGCACGTCTTGGCTCAAACCACCCGCAAGGGCAGCTTGCCGAGCAGGAGCCTGCCCCAAATTCGCCTGAAGCACGCTGCCCATAAACACCTCCTGAACCAAGTTGGGGTCGAGGCTAATCTTAGCCAACGCGCCTTGAATCGCTTTGCCGCCTAATTCGGGGGCAGGAATGGAGGACAGGGCGCCTTGGAAGCGGCCAATAGGGGTTCGAACGGCGGAAACGATAACGACGTCTTTCATAGCAAAAGGGGTGGGTTGTGAATTGCGAACGAAGATAGGGACCGACACTCTCCCGATGGTTCTCGAATTTTCTTCTTCACCGCGCATTTTGGTTGTGTGGAAGCCGATTTTTCATGTATTTTCGCAGCCCTAATTCAGTCTATCTGTACATACCCGGTGAGGTGGGTGAGAGGCTGAAACCACCAGTTTGCTAAACTGGCGTACGGGAAACTGTACCGCGGGTTCGAATCCCGCCCTCACCGCTGAAAATCAAGCAATTAGCTTGAAAACCCGCCCCAAAAAGGCGGGTTTTTTTGTGCCCTGAGTGAATCGAAATGAATTTCAGTTAGCTCAGGGCACAAAGAACCGGCACTGGCGCTAGCCAGTGGGTTTTCAAGCTCAATGCGAAGAGTGGCAGCAGGGTTCCCATTAAAAAGGAACGCCGAAGGCAATCCCGCCCTCACCGCAAAAGCAAAAACCCCGCAACGAAAGTTGCGGGTTTTTTTTTATACCTGAAGGGTAGGAAGCTTGTGGTTTTTGCTTTTAGCTCACCCCCTAAGGGAACACGCGAGCGCAGCCAGCGTACTCCCGCCTTAAGGCTGGAAAACGCGGATGTAATCCACCGCCATGCGTTGGGGAAAGGTGGTTTGGGAATTCGGACTGCCGGGCCAATTGCCCCCTACAGCGACGTTAAAAATGAAGAAGAAGGGTTCGTGGAACTCCGACTTGTCTGAACCTGTGATGTCCAGCGAGTAGTACTGAACGTCGTCCCGGAACCATTTAATGGAGCTCGCATCCCAGATAATCGAATAGACGTGAAATTCGTCCTGGTAGGAACTGCCGTTGGGAACGGCGATGGACCCACCCGTATAGGCATGGTTACCGTTGCTAGACCAATGGCCCGTCCCGTGAATGCGTTCGTCGCCTTGGTTGGGTGTAGTGCCACCAATCATTTCCATGATGTCAATTTCCCCACAAGAAGGCCATCCCACGGAGGAGATGTTTTCACCAAGCATCCAGAGGGCAGGCCATAGACCTTGGCCGGAGGGAAGGGCGGCGCGAATGTCGATACGTCCGTATTTGAACGCGCGCTTGCCCTTGGTGATCATGCGCGAGGAGGTGTAATTGAATCCCCCAAAGGACTCCTCCTTGGCGGTGATAAGTAGACTGCCGTCCAGCAAGGAAGTGTTTTCTGCACGGTAGTACTCCAATTCGTTATTGCCCCAGCCCCAGTTGCCGTTGCCAATTTCAAAGGTCCAGTCGTCGCTGATGGCGGTGGAGTCAAATTCATCGTGCCAGACGAGGGTGTAACCGGGGTAGCTCATGGGGCTTGTGTAGCCGGTGGTCGGTACCAAAGGCGTTTGCTGCACGAGGTCCACTTGGATGGTGTCCCAGGCTTCTGCGTAGAGGTCAAAGGTGCTGTGGGCCCGAATTCGGACTGGATACACGCCTGTGGCCGTGAACTGATGGGAGAATTGGCCGCTCGGCTCATTGAGCAAGAGGGCATTGGGATCTTGACCAATTTTCAGTGTATAGTAGTTGCTCGCCTCTGCCGTGACGGAAATGTCCACTAACCCAGAGGTTTGGGTAGAAGCCACAATCGTATAGGCCAGGTTCTTGGGTGCTTCGGCGCTTGGGCCTTGGGTTTCGCAGCCCAGAAGGAGTAGGACAGAAAGCAGCATAATCGATGAAAGCTTGGTCATAGGGGTAAAAATAAAGTGGGCGGGTTGCCCCGCCCACTAAAATTTAGGAACGCGTTGGATTACTCCTGTTTGATGTTATCTACGTGGAAGGTGCCCGCGTTGGGTACGCTCCATCCGGGGAAAATGACGAGGCGGTCGTACAAGGTGCCAACGCCGTTCAGGTCAAAGGTCAACTCCGTCCAAGCTTGCGCCACGGTAACAGGTTGATCCATCTCCACAAACTGGCTAGGTGCGGTCTTGTCTTCCAATTTGAGGCGGAACGTGCCCGTATCGGGAGCCCAAACCATCAATTTGATTTGATCCGCCGTGCTGAAGTCCAGTTTGGCGTCTAAGTCGACAAATAGGCCCGCCCAGGTTTCATTGCCATGCACGGTCGTCAACACGGTTGCACTGGTATTCGCGCCGGATGCATCCGGATTAGCGCCAATGCTGTAGGTGCTATTGCCAAATGAAGTGAAGGTGGGCTGCACCGTTTCAAAGTCAATCGGCAGCGCATAGGTCGTTGGCTGGGGGCCAGGGTCGCTAATGAAGCCCTCGGGCACCAATCGGATGTACCAGGCCAAATCCGCGTTCTTGCTGTCCGTGTAGCGCAAGAAGATTTCGTTGGTATCGATGGAGACGATTTTGTAGGTCTGAACACCGGTCCAATAGCCAATCATGGCATTTCCAGTCAAGGTAATGGTGGTATCCGTTCCTTCGGTCAAGGTCCAGGTCTCGCCCATCACATTCGGGGTGAATGCGGTGAAATCACCTACCAGGCAGGAGGTGGTGTCCGTGAAGGGGGCGTCTCCTGCGTGTGCGCCATTGACATAGATGTCGCCATTGGTCACGTGGTCAAAGCCAAATCCTTGCAAATGGAAGGTGTAGCGGTCGTTGTACAACCCAGAACCTGCTTTTTCATTGGAGCCTGCGGCCCACCACTCGGGGTAGTCGCCTGCACCGCCGGAGGGGTTGGGGCCGACACCCATGTGCGCGGGGCGCACGGAATCTACCGCCCAGGTCTTGGATGAACCGCCCGTGAGCAATTGGTAGATGGGGTTGCTGATCAAGCTAGGGTCGTCCTGTGCAATCACGATGTCTTGCGAGCTGCTCGCGCTACCGCCAGAGTTTTGAACGGTCAAGGTGACGGTGTAGGTGCCCGCAAAGGGGTAGCTGCTCGTAGCGTTGGTGCCCTCGCCGGTAGTTCCGTTTCCGAAGTCCCAGGTGGCCTGGAGGGTGGAGTTGTTGGCGGTAAACTCAATGATGTTTGGGTTCGTAGCCGAGGGCATGAAGGTGAATTCCGCGTCCTCTGCTGTGGGGGGATCGCCCAAAGAAGGCTCCTTTTTACAGCCGACAGACACGAGGAGGGCCATAGCCAGAACAGACCAGCCAATGCGCCATGTGCGTGAAGTTGATTTCATGGTTTTTTGAGTGTTAAGTGAAGATTTGAGTTAAACGATTAATACCCGGCATTTTGGGGCCAATTGCCACCTGCGAGGTCAATTTCTACTTGGGGAAGCGGGAAAAGCTCGTGTTTGCCTAGCTGGAAGTTGGAAATTTCCTGAGCGGCTTGTCCGCTGCGCACCAGATCCCAGAAGCGAAGGCCTTCGCCTGAAAGCTCCAAGCGGCGTTCGTGGAAGATGTCGGCGAGCAAGGTGCTACCCCCTGAAGTGAGGGCAGGCATACTTACACGGTCGCGTACTTGGTTCACATAGCTCAGGGCTGTGGCGTCATTACCGTTTTGGGCATGCGCTTCGGCGGCCATGAGCAGCACATCCGCATAGCGAATCACTTTGTAGTTGAGCGGGGAGGTCAAGTCGTTGTCGGGCAATCCCAATTCGGCTTGGCGCTTGATGTACTTGTTGTTGTAGTATCCCGTATGTCCACCGCCGCCAATAGCATAGCTGATGCTGCTGGCGTTGGGCTGAGCGGCAATAAAGGCATCGAGGTTGAGTACGGTGATGTCGCGGCGAAGATCGCTGCCGTCAAAGGCATCGTAGAGGTCTTGGGTGGGAAGGTTGTAACTGTTGCCATCGCTGTAATAAGGACCGTCGTACTGGCGAATGCCGTTGAAGCCTGCCGCTGCGTTGCCCTCCAAGCAGACAAAACAGCCATAACTTCCGCCCTCAAGGCCGGAATACTCAATGTCAAAGACGGTTTCGCTGTTGTTTTCGTTGGCATCTAACCACAGGTCTGCGTAGTTCTCCACCAAGGCAAAGCCGCCGAAGTTGATCACAGAATCCAAGGTCACGGCCGCCTGGGCATGCTTGCCTTGGTAGAGCTGCACCTTGCCGAGGAGGGCGAGGGCCGCTCCCTTGTCGACACGCCCTTTTTCGGGGTTGCTCCACGGAAGGGTGGCCGATGCGTAGCGGAGGTCTGCTTCGATTTGGGCATAGACCTCGGAAGCAGGGCTTCGGTCCAATTTGGTGACTTGATCCGCGCCTAAACGCTCGTCAATGACCAAGGGAACGTCGCCAAAGTACTTCGTGAGTTCAAAGTAGTAGTAAGCACGGAGGAAGCGCGCTTGTCCCAGGATGGCCTTCTTACCGACAAAGTCAATTTTGTCTTGGAATTCCATCATGTAGTTGACGCGGGCAATGCCTGCGTAGTTCCAGCGAAAGATGCTTCGGAGCTCATTGTTGACCGCATTGTGCGTCATCGCTTCAATTTGGTGCAGGCCTTCCGTGTCCGTGACGCTTTCACCGCCCGCAATGGCATTATCGGAAGCTATTTCACCGATCCATTGGGTGAGGTAGGACGTTTGGAGCAAGTCGTAGGCAGCTGTAAGCGCCATTTCGTAGTCCGAAGGCTGGTTGAAGTAGTTCTCGGCATCTTGCACATAGCGCGGCTGGACGTCCAAGAATTTTTCGCAACTGCCCATAGAGAAAACGGTAGCAGCGCCAAGGATAAAAGGGAAGAAACGTGTTTTCATCGCTTAGAATTGAAGACTTAAACCACACATGAGCGTCCGTGCTTGTGGATAGAACCCATAGTCCACGCCCGCGGCGAGGACCCCGCCGAAGTTTCCTATGTCGGGATCGTAGCCCTGGTAGCCCGTCAGGGTGAAGAGGTTGTTGCCTGAGAGGTAGAGGCGAAGTTTGCGTGCACCCAGGCGCTCGGTGAGCGACTCACCCAGGGTGTAGCCCACCTGAAGATTTCGAACCCGGAGGAAGTCTCCTTTTTCTACGAAGTAATCCGAGAATACGGTATTTCGGGTAAGGGAGGTCGTCAAGCGCGGGATGTCGTTGCTGCTACCATTGCCCGTCCAACGGCCGATGGTATAATCCAACATGTTAGCATAGGGCTGCTGGCGCTCGTAGTTGCGGATGATCTCTTGGCCCAAGGCGGCATAGAGGTTGGTGCTCACATCCAAGGCCTTAAAGCGGTAGGTGAGGTTGAGGCCAAGCGTGAAGTCGGGAATGGGAGAGCCGATTTGGGTTTTGTCCGAGTTGTCGCTGAAGTTGATAACGCCATCGCCGTTCACGTCCACGAATCGCAGGTCACCTGGGCGAGCACCGGCTTGCACCACAGGGCTGTTGTCAATTTCGGCTTGCGATTGGAAAATACCATCCGTTACAAAGCCGTGGAAATAACCGATCGGGAAGCCCGCCTCAAAGCGCGTGGCTACATTGCCGCCTACGCCAAACCCGGCGCCGGGGATAAAGTCCACGCCGTCTGGTACACGGAGGACTTTGTTCTGTAGGTACGTGACGTTGAAATTCGCCGTAAACTGGGCGGTGCGCGTAGGCTTGGTTGCGTAGCCCAGTTCCATCTCCAATCCGCGGTTGCGGACATCGCCTGCATTGATGAAGGGCGGGTAGCCGCCAGCGCTGTACGTGCCCAAAACCCCCGAAACTTCAGGCTGGAAGAGCAAATCGCTCGTACGCTTTTCAAAGGCATTGAATGTCAGGTTGAGGCTGTTGCGCACACGCAAGTCAAGACCGAGGTTGGCTTGACGCGTGGTTTCCCACTTGAGGTCTGGATTGGAGGCCCGTCCAATGGCTACGCCAGGGGTGAGCAAATCATTGAAGGGATAAACTCCCTCGCCGTTGAGCAGAGCGCGGTAGGCGAAGTTGGGAATTTGGTCGTTTCCGGCGATGCCAAAACTGGCGCGAAGCTTGGCAAAATCAACCGTGTTGGCCCAACGGTATCCGGGTTCGTCCGAAAGGATCCATGCGGCGGACAAGGCAGGGAAGACGCCCCAGCGGGCATTGGGTCCAAATTTGGAACTTCCATCGCGGCGCAGCACCCCAGAGAAGAGGTAGCGGCTCTTGTAGGCGTATTCGGCGCGGCCAAAGGCCGAAAGCAGGCGCTCCTCAAAGAAGAAGCTGCTCGCGCCATTGAGGTAGCCACCGGCTGCTTGGCTCGCGGAAATGTCGGCATACTCCCAGCTGTTGTTGGGGATATTGAAAGCCCAGGCGCCCAGTCCCTTCCCTTGGCGTGTAAAAACGCTCGTGCCGGCGGTGGCCTTCATGCTGTGGTCCTCGCCAAAGCTGCGGTCGTAGTTGAGGTAGGATTCAAACGTCAAATCGCCATACGTGTCGCGGTGCTGGTACACACTGGCGCCACGCTCCAGGCTAAAGCCCTCAGCGAGGGTCACCATGGGGGCGTCCAAATCCGCATTCACGGCCGTATTCTGCGCCTTGCCAGGACCGTACCATACCAAGGGGGAAAAGACGCGGCCGTCGACGATGGCGTAGTTGTAGTTGAAGCGCGTCGTCCAGGTGAGCGATTCGTTGAGGTCGTAGCTCAACTCTTCCTTGCCCACAAATTTGTTCACGCGGCTTTCGTTGTAGGTATTGGCCATCTGCGCGATGGGGTTGATGATATCGCTGACCAGCGCCAGGTAGCTGTAGCGACCGTCCTCTTCGACGATTGGTTCGGTCGGGTAGGCGTTAATGGTATTGTAGAGGACCGAACCAATTCCGTTCTCCGGCAAGGTTTTGCGCTCTTCATGGGTAAACAAAAAGACCGAATTCAAGCGCAGTCGGTCCGTCATGTCGGTGCTTAGATTGACACGACCGTTGTAGCGCGTAAAATTACTTTTGTCCCCGCCTACAATACCGTCCTGAGTGAAGTAGGAGCCTCCGATCGAATACGTGGTCTGGTTGGAGCTGCCGGTCGCGCTCAAGCTGTGACTTGAGGTCATGGCGTTTTGGAACACGGCGTCTTGCCAATCCGTACCAACACCCAGTGCTGTATTGGCAAAGGGCTGGTCCTGTCCACCGTTGAGGAAGGCGTTGTTTTTCAAGACCGCATATTCTTGGGCGTTGAGGAGGCCCAAACGCTTGGCCGTCTGCTGCACCCCGAGGTAGGAAGCGTACTCAAAAACGGGGGCGCCGCCCTTTTGGCCTTTTTTCGTCTCAATAAGGATGACACCATTGGCTGCCCGAACGCCAAAGATGGAGGCTGTACCGTCCTTCAAGACGTTGATGGAGGCAATGTCATTGGGGTTGAGGGCATTTAAGCCTTCTGAATCGTAGACCACGCCATCGACCAGGATAAGAGGGTCGTTGTCACCAAAGGTGCTCAGGCCGCGAATTCGGATGCTCGTAGATCCGCCGGGAGAGCCGGAATTGGTATTGATGACCACCCCAGCCACCTGGCCTTGCAAGGCTTGGTCCATACGGGGGATGTTGAGCTTGGAGATTTCTTCGCTCTTCACCACAGAGGTCGCGCCCGTGATTTCTTTTTTGGTCGATGTACCATACCCTGTGACGACGACTTCGCTCAAGCCCACTTGATTAGGGGTCAGGGCGATGGTCAAAGGTTGTGCAGTGGTTACTTTCAATCGTTTGCTGTCGTAGCCAAACGCTTCAACCAACAGCGAATCACCGATTCGTAGCTCTAGGTTAAACCGGCCTTGAACATCCGTACTGGTCTTGGAAGCCCCTGAAGGGAGAACCGAAACGACGGCGGGAACTGGGCTGCGATCCGAGCGATCCGTCACCTGGCCGGTGAGGGTTATCGTTTGGGCCGAAGCCAAATAGGGGAGTCCTAAGAGACAAACAAGAAGGGAGAAACGACGCATCTGCTGCATGGGAAAGTTGAATAGGTGGAACGATTCCATCGGGGGGAAAGAAAGAAGGCCCGGGCTTTCGCGCCGGGCCCACCCTTCTCAACAAAGTGTCACCTTAGTGACGAATAGCAAGCTTTTCAACAGCTTCACCGGCCTCGCTGCTAACGCGAACCATGTAGATGCCATTGGCCAAAGTAGCCGTAGAAACTTCGTTCTGACCTTCGGTCAAGTCGCCGCTAGCCACCACTTGGCCAGAAAGCGAAACGATAGCAAAACGACCGCTCGTAGCGTTCAAAGCGATGTTGACGTTGTCGTTTGCAGGGTTTGGAGCGATGGTCATGACATTAGCCACTTCCTCGTCCATACCGATGCCGGAACATGCCGTGCAAGAACCCCAGCAAACTGCATCCAAGGTGTCGTTGGCCGTGATAACCAATACACGGTTGGTGTAGGTGGTGTTGCCGTTGGTACAAGGTGCAGTGGGATCGTTCATTTCCTGACCGGTCCAGTTGTCGTGCGAAAACTTGTACTCTACCGTGTCACCGATAGGCAAGGTGATTTCCTTTTCCCAGATGTTGTCGCCGTCTGCGTCAGACATCGCTGCGCAGTTTCCACACCATCCGTTGAAGGTGCCGTTGACCTCAGGGGTGGTGAAGCTACCGGTGTACAAGCTCATGTCCACACGGAAAACGATGTTTGCCGTGGTGGGGCCTGTTCCACCACAAGGGTCGCAAGAACCCCAGCAAACAGGGGAAAGGGTCGTAGCCGCAGCTGGAACAATCAATACGCGGTTGGTGTAGGTAGTGTTCCCGTTGGTGCAAGACGCGGTAGGATCGTTCTGTTCCTGACCCGTCCAGTTGTCGTGCGAGAATTTGTATTCAACGGTGTCGCCAGCGGTCAAACCGATGGTTACTTCCCAAATGTTGTCGCCGTTAGCATCGGTCATCGCCGCGCAGTTGCCACACCATCCGTTAAAGGTGCCGTTTACTTCAGGAGTGGTGAACGTACCGCTGTACTGGTTCATGTCCACTTGGAAGGTGACTTGAGTCTGCGCAAAAGCAGTACCCAAAATCGCCATAGCCAAAAGCGTAAGTGTTTTTTTCATGTTTTAAGTGTTGGTTTTGAATAATGGTACTTAGGACAATAATACGACAATTATACGTAGAAATTGTTTTTTGTACTATAACTTGCCGAGAAATTTCCAGACTATCTTATTACCCATGAAAATCCGTTTGGTTCATCCAAGCATAGAAAAAGGTTGGAATTGCTTGGCCTTGATGCTATTGGCGGCCTTGGGGCTGCAGGCCCAGACGGGCCCCGTCCACACAAGTGTAGAACAGACAGCAGATGGCTCCTACACCCTGGTGCGCGACGGACAACCCTATTACGTGCGCGGCGCCGGAGGTATTGAGTACATTGGGGATGTAGCCCGTTTTGGCGGCAACAGTATTCGGACCTGGAGCCATGACAACGCCAAGGAAATCCTGGATGAAGCCCACAAATACGGTATTACGGTCATGATGGGGCTCTGGGTGCAGCACGAGCGCCATGGATTTGACTACGATAACGAGGCTCGCGTGCAGTCCCAGCTGAAGATGTTCAGCACGGTTATTGACGATTTGAAGGACCATCCTGCCTTGTTGGCCTGGTCGGTCGGCAACGAAGTAGACCTGAATTACAGTAACACGAAGGTGTGGTATGCGGTGGAGGCCATCGCCGCCATGATTCAAGAGAAGGATCCACACCATCCCGTCACGACCATTACTGCAGGTTTAGATTCGACCGAGGTCTTCTTGATCAAGGAGCGTTGCCCGTCTTTAGATTTCTACGGTATCAATACCTACGGCGATTTAGATAAAGTGCCGGACCAAATTGAACGCTTCGGCTGGACCGGCCCCTACATGATTACCGAATGGGGTCCCAACGGCCACTGGGAAGTGCCACGGGCCACCTGGGGTGCCCCTATCGAGCAAACTTCGGGTAGCAAAGCGGCCGGCTACAGCCGTCGTTACGTGGACAAGATTTACGCTAAGCGCCGAACCTGCCTGGGTTCCTATGCCTTCCTATGGGGCCAAAAGCAAGAAACCACCCAAACTTGGTACGGCCTTCACATGGAATCGGGCAAGCCCACGGAAACGCTTTGGGGCGTGAGCCAAGTCTGGCAAGGCCATTTCGCCGAAGCAGACCGCACACCCGCCCCCGTCTCCGTCACGGCCATGGGCTCGACGCCCCCGATCCTCCAAGCCGGTGAAAAAGTGGCCATTCCCTACGATGCAGCGGTCGCCGATCGCGTGAAGAGCGCCAAGGTGTGGTACGAAATCCTCCCGGAAAGCACCGACATCAAGTCAGGTGGAGATGCGGAAAACCGTCCCCCAAGTATCGCGTACAAATCTTTAGGCCGCCTCAAGCCCGGCACCTACCGAGGGGAGCCACTAGCCTTCCGAGTGCCCAGCAAACCAGGGGCCTACCGAATCTTTGTCTACCTAGAGGCCGAGGGCTTCGTGGCCTACGGCAACTTGCCTTTCTTCGTTGAACCCCGCAAAGCCAACCAGCGCCCAAGTCGCCCTGTGGAATTGGCCAAATTGCCTCTAACGGCCGTTGCCCCATGAGAACGACCTGGACCTGGCCCCTTTTGGCCCTAGCGCTTTCCGTGGGTAGCGCGCAGGCTCAAATCGCGGACCCCGAGGAGCTCCAAACCGATGAGGCCATTGTGGAACCTTCGGTGAGCAAGACCCATGTGGACCCTACCCGGGAGTATATATTCAACGACTTAAGAGGCCCATTCGGATCCTTCCCCAAAATGGAGCCCTCGCGGCTTCGTTCCGTAAATGCAGGGGGCTACTACCGCTACTTCATGGACTACCGCTATTTGCCCGGTGGTTTTGAAGCCGTGGCGGGCTATCCCTTGCCCGAACGCGACATCTTCATTGGCGACGACAGCCAATTGCCACAGTTCATGCTAAACATCAGTGGCAAAGCAGGGAAAGGCGCCACCTGGGGCATGGACCTCTTTGCCTTTCAGTTTCTGGAGGGCAATGTGGCCTCCGTTTACAGCCTCCCTGTAACAGACAGCTTGCTGGGAAACTACGACGCGCCTTTGAAGCAGCCTCGCATCGGTGGACAGATGAACATGCTTTTGGGCATGAACCTCTACAGCACGGTAGTAACACCCCTGGGAGGCTTGGGCGTGCGCCTGGGCGGTATTCACTGGTACGAGCTGACTGAACTCACCATGGGCGCCTACATCGGCTACAACCGGTACATGCTCTTTGACCGCAATCCTTGGGACCCCATTGGCCTGAGTCCTTTTGAGCGCTACAACAACTACGTGAGCAGCGGCCAGGTCAGTCAGGAACAGCGCTGGGGCAAGCGCGCCTTTCAGGGCGGTATCCTCGAGATGCTAGGGCTTCCCCATGGGCAGCAAGTCAAAGTGCTCCTTGGCAAGAACGAGCAGAACGGTGGTTTTGATCCCCGTCCCAACGGGGCTTTTGCGGGTCAGTACGTGAAGGCGGTGGGCGAGCGGTGGACGCTTTCGGCCCAAAGCATGAACCAGCAGGCCTACCAGGATTCCATGCTGCAACAGCCCTTTGGTTCCTACATGCACACCGGAAAGGTGGCATACCGCCACGGCGCTTGGATGGGCTACGCGGAGTCAGGCTGGAGTGGCTATTACTCCGAAGACTACGGTCGTGTTCAAGGGCTAGCCGCGCAAGGACGTTTGATGTACCAACCCAAGAAGGCCTGGGATGCCCAAGCACATGCCTACTATATCAGCCCGGATGCGATTAACAATGCCGGTGCCATCGTGAACGGAGCGATTAACGAAGCCTCCATCAACAGCATCCCCGCGGGGCAAGCGGGCAGTTCGGCCGTATTGCAGCCCACGGGCACGTCCTTGTTGGGCTTTGGACAGTTGGCCAACAACCGAACAGGTTTGGACCTGAACTGGGCCTACCACCCCAAAAACCTCTACGTCAACCTGGGCTACAGCTTCTCACGCGAAATAGAAGGGGGGAGTAGCAGCTTGTCTTTTGGGCACCCGGTGAATGCACTAACCCGCAGCCGCTTTTGGCGCTGGCAGTTTCCCGCAGGTGTGGGCCCGTACAACCGCACCAACGTTGTTTTCCGGAATACGTACGACAAGATTGGCTTAGCCGTGACGCAAGAGAATCCCTTGCACTTCAGCCAATGGGAAATTCAGGCCTTGCACCGTCAACGCACCGGCAACAAGGTTTGGATCTTCAATCACTTGCTTCGTGCCCACAGCATTCAGCAGGCCTGGAGCCCCTTGTATATGGCGGCAGATGCGCTCTTGCGTCAGTATTCTTTTGAAAACGAAGCCTATCTGATGTGGAATGAACACCTCACGCTAGTGGCCATGGCCTCGGCGGATGCCACCTTGGGCAATCTGCAAACCATGGTCAATGCAGAAGGCCGTCCCTTGGATCAGCGCGGCTACGCCTATGGCTTTGGGGCCGATATTTGGGCCACCAAAGACGTGAGTTTTTACCTGCGCCACAAATGGTTTGGCTTTACCGACCAAAGCTTCACATTGGATACCTACCAGGGAACCGAAACCACTCTTGAACTGAAACTGCTCTTCTAAATGAACGCATTGAAATACCCCTTGTGCCTCATTGCCTGTTTGACCTTGCCGCTAGCGACGGTCGCACAAGATTACCAACCTAAATTTTCGCTGACGGGCAAAGCGCGCGGGGTCTACTTCGCAGACCGATACAGCGGTGCGGGCGATACCGTGACCTCCCCACGCAGCAATAGTGGCCACGTCATGGCCGACTTGGGCATGCGACTGCGCCCCAACCCTTCGACGGAGGTCTTGGCGATGGTCCGCGTGCGCAATGATTACGGCGGCTTCTGGGGGTCTGGCGTCACCTTTGACTTGCGTCAATTGCAAGTGAAGGGCCTGATTCAAGACCGTATCCGCTACACCTTGGGCGATGTAGACTACGCCTTGACGCCCTTCACGTTTCACCGACCTGGTCCATTAATGGCGGGCATCTTGCCTTCGGGTATGGCACAGCTGCAAAAGAACCTCGCAGGCTACGATGCCTTTATTTCCGGCAACGATACCTGGCGTCAGCAGGGCGGAGTGGTGGAATTCCGAACCGACTTCGCCCGTGGGCCTCGCTACGCGGACCATTCCGCCTTTGCCTTCCGCCAGCGCGCAGGATTTAGCGGACAGGCGACAGAGAGCTGGGCTTTTGGAGGGCGGACGCTCTGGACCTTGAACGATCCCTCGCCCTTGACTCCATGGGTAAAGGTTGGACTGAATTACGTGGGCATCCAAGAATTGGCGGGCACCTCAGCCGCCACCGACCTCTATGGCAACCACGTGCTGACCGGGGATTTTCACATTGTCAAGCCAAGCCGGTGGCGACTCCAGGGCGAACTGGGCTCCTCAGCCACGCAATGGGTGAGCGGGGACCAAGATGCCGACTACATGATCGATATAAAAGGGGTGTACTGGCTGAAAGAACTCGGCATGAGCACCGCGGCTTCCCTACGATACACCGAGGTGGGCCCGGATTTCTACAGCCCAACGGCCCAAACCACGCCCAACATCTCAGGCCTAGCGCCGGCGGCTTTCACGCGCATTGGCAACAGCAAAAGCGTGCGTACCTGGACCTACCTGGATCTCTTCCGTGAAAGCAACCTCTACCGCTACCGCTGGAACTCTACCTTGGGCAGCGATAACAACACCTATTTGATTCTGGATCCTAAGGGCTTGGCGACCCCCAACCGCCGCCGTGTAACCGCCGATTTTGCAGGCAAGGCGTTGGGTATTTTCTACAAGGTGGAAGGCGTTTGGGCCCAAGAAATCCGCGGCCAAGGCACGGATGTGCTCACCCAGTTTTCCCGTGTGGACCTGGATCTGCGCTGGCCTTGTCGTATGGGCTACGGGGTGGAATTCCGCGGCTTGATTCGCGACCAGCGGGCATGGCGAACCAACGTGGGGGACGATGTTCCTAACACGTCCTACCGCCTGCCATGGACGAGCTGGAGCGCAAAGGCGTATTTGAATTCGGACCAAACCTTCTCGGTGGAAGGTGGCCTGTTGACGTTGGGCCACGGCGGTTTTGCCTATGACATTATCCGGAATGCAGAGAATACGGTGTTGGACATTCGGGGCGGTGAACGCTCCCACCAAGAGCTGCTTCCCAACCTCTGCCTGAACTATGCCAGCAGCGAACAATCCACGCTCACCCTTGGTTGGTTGGGCAGCTATGTTAAAACCCTGGATGCGAACTATTCCATCCAAAATCTCTACGTGCTCTATGCCATTACGTTCTAAGCATTTCCTAGCCTCTCTCGTCCTGGCGTCGCTGGCCTTCGCGAGCTGTGAGCGCGATCTGACCCCAGAAGGCCCTGCCTTGACGGACCTCTACGGCACCTTCAAAGTGAAGACCGGTTTGGCGGCCTCCCAGGCCCAAGTCAATTTTGCCAATGGGGAGAGTGTGTACTTCACGGCGGAGACCTCTATTTCGACCGATTTTGTCCTGACCATCACCGGCCAAACTTCTGGCGCCGTCAAGCGCATCGAAGGCAAGGCCCGCACCTTGGATGCCACCAACGCCCTTTGGCAAGGAGAGACCTCGCAGTTCCCCACCTTCCAAACGGAAATGTGCGATGTCATGCTGACCTATCCGGGCTATCCCGACACCTTGTATGGAAATGTGCAGGTTTTAGGAACGCGTGTGATTGAGGCGACTATCCTGGACGACTTTGAAAACGGCATGTCCCCCGAATGGACCAAGTTCATTCAATCGGGCGCCAACATGAAGTTCACCGTTCAGGGAGGCGCTCCACTCGCCGAAGGCCTGTCGTACTACAAAATGGGTGGCACGGTGGCATGGGACTGGCTCATTGGAATGTTTGAAATGCCCAAAAACAACTTCAACGGGGGCGCAGGCTTCAGCCTGAACAGCGATGCGGACAAGGTCTACTTCAACGGCGTCTTCCGCCAGTTGGCGGGCTTGGACAACGGCATTATCCTCTTGCAGTTGCGCGAGGACGACAACGGTGACGGCACCTACAGTGAGGGCAATGAGGACATGTGGTCGGTGGAAATTCGGCCCGGTTCCACATGGGAGCTCAACAGTTACAAATACAGCGACCTCGTCACCTTGGTGAACGGTGCGGCTTCAGCTGCCTTGGGCAATGGCTTGTATGAGCCGGACAAGCTGCACCGCGTGTCTATTCTCTTTTTGGCCAATCCCAGTTCGGGCTATGCCGAATGCGACACCGACATGCTCTGCTTCACGGAAAATGCCCCGTTGGCGCTATGAGGAAGTCGCTTGCCGCCTTGTCTTTGCTCGTTCTGGCCGCGGCGTGTTCGCTCAAGCCTACGCAGCTCTATGACTATGGCAACCCCGCCAATTCCTATCCCAACATCAAGGGCTTTGCGTCCTTGACAGTGTTGGACGGCCCGACCGGGGATGAATTTTGGGTGAGCAAAGAAGCGGCCAACTGCATTCAGTACCGCGTTGCCGAAAATGGGGTGTACACATTCACCTGGAACAAACCCGGGGGCGGTTGCGACTGGGTAGGCATGGGCGTGGGCTGGGACCAGTGGTCCGGCAAGAACATGGGCGCTATCGTGGACGAGGCGGCCATGCGCTTGGTGGTTCGACTCCCAGAGGGGGCGCAAGCGATGAAGACCTTGCCACTGGCGTTTGGATTTGAGGACTATTCGGGCCGTCAAGCCTGGATTGGAATGAGTTCCAACTATGTCGTCAACGGACCCATCACGCAGGAATGGACCACCATTGATCTGCCGCTGGGGCTCTTCAACTGGAATGAAATGGACTGCGATCCGACCAACATCAAGCAGTTTATCACGCAGTTTGAGGCGGACGGGCAGTTTGACCTGAAAGAAATGCGCGTGGTTCCATTTTCCGGCTCGCTCCGAAAGCAAGCCAGAGTCGGCTACGACGCAGAAATGGGCAAAGGATTTTCACAAAGCGTCCTCCAGCTGGCGGACGGCAGCGCCATAGAGCTGTCTTGGGATGCCGATTCTCTGTACGTCCTCGCGCGCATCCCCGATGGGAATGCCTTCGTGAACAGCCAAACCGGCGTAGACCTTTGGAATGGGGATGCCTTGGAGCTGGCCTTTTCCGCCCAGCCCGAACAATCACGCCGCCCGCGCACCACGTTCTTGTTTAGCGACGTCCACTTGGGCATGAGCCTGGGCGAAACCCCTGAGGTGGTGAATTTCCGCACGGGGGTATCCATTCCCCATCGACGCCAAATCTCCGAACTGGGTGGGGGCTATGGTTACCTCCTGCACTGGTCCATGCCCTGGGCAGCCATGCGACGTGACCCCTGGACCATTGAAGGGCGGTATTTGCTCGAGGTAGCACGTGACCAAGGCGATGCGAAGGGGCGCAAACAGCAGATTCGCTGGAATTCCGGTGAAGCGGAAGGTTTTCACCTAAGCACCGGGCTTTGGGGCGAACTCCTCGTGGGCCCTCCTATGGTAGATATTCTGTTAACGGACGAAAACGAATGAAATCGTTGATACGCTTGAGCCTTTTCTTGGGGCTGGCCCTGACCAGTCTTGTTTCCTGTGAACTTCAAACTGCCACCCCTCCCCAAGGACGCAATGGCGATCAGTTGGCCTGGGCCGGTCGGACCTGGACGGTGAAAGGCGGCCCGGACCTCTTTGGACCCGGCCCCAACTACTTCAGCAAGGACATAGCCTCTGCCTACACGGACGACCAAGGCTTTCTGCACCTGAACATTCGCCAAATCGATGGGAAATGGCAGTGTTCGGAGATCATCAGCAACGATGTGTTGGGCTATGGCACCTACACCTGGGAAGTGCAGTCCAACATGGTGGACATTCCCGACAATACGGTTTTAGGGCTCTTTACTTGGGACAACAACACCTTCATGACGCAGGCCAACAGCGAGGTAGACATTGAATTCAGCCGCTGGGGCGATCCCAACAAGGTGAAGACCTTAGCGACGTCGGTTCAGCCCGTGTGGTTTGGCGCCTTTAATCCGGAGCGCACGCACGAGACCCAGTTGCCGGTTGAAGCGAAGACCATGTGGACCACCCATGAATTCACGTGGACCGACAGCCTGATTACGTGGACGTCTTACCTCGGGGCTAAATCGGCCACTACCGTCATCGCTTCATGGTCCTTTGACGACAGCAACCCCGCGCGCCGAAAGAGCGAAGGCGGCGTACAAAGCAATCCCATTGTCATTCCTGCCCCCGGCCCGTCGACCAATGCGCGCCTAAACCTGTGGCTCTTTGAAGACCAGGACAGCGGCCCAAGCACCGGTGGCGCCTACGAGGTGGTCATTCGAAATTTCTCCTACCAACCGCTCTAAGATTTAGCCATGAAAAAGGTATTCCTCCTATCGGCAGCCCTTGTGACTGCTTCGGCATTTGCCCAAAAGCAGCCCACCGCTTGGCGGGTGGACTCGGTTCTTAAGCTCATGACGCTGGAAGAAAAGGTCGGCCAGATGAACCAGTACAATGGATTTTGGAACGCTACCGGCCCGGCTCCGGAAGGCGGCGATGCGGCCACGAAATACCAACACCTCCGGAACGGATGGGTGGGCTCGGTGCTCAATGTGCAAGGGGTTGAAGAGGTTCGGGCCATGCAGCGCGTGGCCGTAGAGGAAACTCGTCTAGGGATTCCGTTGATCTTCGGCTGTGACGTGATTCACGGCTACAAAACCCTTTCGCCTATTCCTTTGGCGGAAGCTGCTTCATGGGATCTAGAGGCTATTGCAAAAAGCGCCCGCAACGGGGCTGAAGAAGCCACTTCCTATGGTCTAAACTGGACGTTTGCGCCCATGGTGGACATTTCACGAGATCCGCGTTGGGGTCGCATCATGGAAGGCGCAGGGGAGGATCCCTATTTGGGCAGCCGCATTGCGGAAGCACGCGTTCGAGGCTTCCAAGGGGAGCAGCTCAACGATCCACAGTCTATGGCCGCTTGTGCCAAGCACTTTGCGGGCTATGGATTTAGTGAAGCGGGACGCGACTACAATACGGTGGATGTGAGTGATTACACCCTCTACAATGTCATTTATCCGCCCTTCCAAGCCGCCAAAAAAGCGGGCGTGGCCACCTTCATGAATTCTTTCAACACCATGAATGGCATCCCTGCTACGGGCAACCAAACGCTCGCAGAGATCCTCAAAGAAGACTGGGGATTTGAAGGGGTACTGGTGAGTGACTGGGGGTCCATTGGTGAGATGATTGCGCATGGTTATGCAGGGGATTTGAAAGAAGCGGCCGAACAAGCCGCCAACGCCCGTTGCGACATGGATATGGAGTCCTTGGCCTATGTGCAGTTCCTCGCGGGTCTCGTTCGCGAAGGGAAAGTGTCCGAGTCCATGGTGGACGACGCCGTGCGCCGTGTGCTCAAGCTGAAGTTTGACCTGGGCCTTATGGACGACCCTTACCGCTATTGCAACCGTCCGGGCAGCTGGGAACCTAGCACCTCGCCCTGGGCTGCGGATGCCCAAGAGTTGGCCGAAAAATCCGCTGTCCTTCTCAAGAACAACGGCATCTTGCCATTGACGAAAAAGCAAGCCATTGCGCTCGTGGGCCCCATGGCGCAGGAAAAGAACAGTCCTTTGGGCAACTGGCGCGTTTCCAGCGACGATTTCACTGCCTTATCGCTGTATGAAGGCTTGGTGCAGGTCCGTGGCGAAAAGCGCATGACGGTGGCAAGCGGCCCGGTTTTCTTAAAAGGCCCCATCAGCTTCCCGTTTGAGGCCGAAATCAATACTACGGATACCGCAGGTCTTCATTCGGTGGTGGAGGCCGCGAGAAATGCGGAAATCGCCATTCTAGCGGTAGGTGAGCATGGATTCCACTCGGGAGAAGCCCGTTCGCGTATGTCACTGCATCTGCCAGGGGTGCAAGAGCATATGATTCGGGAGGTTCTCAAGGTGCAAGAACACGTTGTACTTGTGCTCTATGCAGGGCGTCCCATGATTTTACCAGAGGATATTACCGAACAGGTAGATGCCATTCTGCTCGCTTGGCAGCCTGGCACCATGGGCGGACCCGCTATCGCCAACCTGCTAATGGGCAAGCGCTCGCCAAGTGGACGTCTTCCAGTTACATTTCCTCGCACGGAAGGCCAAATTCCCTTGTATTATGGAGCCTTCAACACGGGCCGCCCTGGTCCTTCGGATGCCGTATTCTGGTCCCACTACGGCGACGGTCCTAACACGCCCGCCTATCCCTTTGGCTATGGCTTGACGTATTCTACGGTGACCTATGCCGCTACGCAAGCCAAACAGATGGGGGATTCCATCGCCGTTACGGCTCTCGTCAAAAACGAAGGCAAAGTGGCCGTGGACGAAGTGGTCCAGCTCTACGCGCGAGACCACCACAGCAGGGTGGGGGTTCAACCCGTCCGCCGATTGATCGGCTTCCAGCGCGTAACATTGAAGCCCGGGGAGGAGCGCATGGTGTCGTTTAGCGTAACGGCAGATCTTCTCAGCGTGACTACCTCCGAAGGTGAGCGCTTGTTTGAACCCGGGACCTTTAGCTTCTGGGTCGCACCGCATAGTGCGGCTGGAACGTCTGCGAGCCTAGACTGGAAGTAAGTCTTTTGTTTCGAAGGGCAGCGAACACGTATAAATTCGCGATTCGCCCTACCTTTCAGCATGCCTCCAAAACACATCGGCCTAACCGGATCCATCGGTGCGGGCAAATCCACGGTCGCCGCTCTCCTTGCCGCAAAAGGCATACCCGTCTATGTGGCCGACGATGCGGCCAAGCGTCTCATGTCCGAAAGCCCCAGCCTACAGGCGGCCATTGAAGCGGCTTTTGGTCCTGGCATCTATGTGGATGGGGTTCTGCATCGCAAAGAATTGGCGGCGCGTGCCTTTGGGACGCCGGAGGCCACGGCTCAAATCAATGCGCTCGTGCATCCAGCGGTGCACGACGATTTTGTGGCTTGGCACCAGGCGCAAACCAGTCCCTACATCCTTCGGGAGGCCGCTATTCTTTTTGAGTCCGGAACGTTCCAAACCTGCGACGCCATCGTCTTGGTGGAAGCCCCACGCGACCTGCGGGTGGAGCGTGTGATGGCGCGTTCGGGCATGAGTCGGGAAGAAGTGGAGCAGCGCATGGCCCGCCAATGGCCGGATGCAAAAAAGCGAAGCTATCTAAAGGAGGGTGACTTCATCGTGGAAAACGATGGGGACGAAGCCCATCTGGCGGAGCAAGTCGATGTGCTGCACGCCGAACTGCTCAAACGCAGTCAAGGATGAGTGCTTCTTTTGGGCTGCGCTGAGGAAACTCAGCCTTAATTCGACTCGCGGCGGCGCACTTGGTGCCACACGAGCCAGCCCAACAAGGCGTTGATCAAATAGAAGATGTACTTCGCCACGTAGGCGATGTTGCCGAAGAGCACGTTCTGGTAGAGTTTAAAGCCGTTGTAGACCTCGTAGAAGCCCCAGGTGTCGGCGTACATGCGCGGCATGTTGAGGGTCCCGGAGAAGGTGAGGGCCGTGATGATGGTGGTTACCCAAAATTTGGCCAGGTCCTCTTGTAAGATATCGTGCTCCAAATAGCCACTGAAGCCAATGTAATTCAGGGTTATGGCCATGACCGTAGCGATTCCCGCGTTGACAAAGTACCAGTTGTCGAATTTGCGCGGTGTTCGGTTGCCTTTCTTGCGCCAAAACCAAAACGACGCAATGTTCCCAAAAAAGGAAACGGGATAGGTCAGCAAAGCGGCTTGGTTGCCCAAATAGTAATCGACAATAGTCGTATTCACCGTGGTTAACACCCCGATCAAGTTGCCCCAGTTGTTGCGCTTGGTCACCAACCGCGTGGCCATCATCGAAAAGGCCGCCCCAACGGTCGACAGAATGCCAATGGGAATGCCGTCAATGACCGTGAGGTGGTAGCCCATCGCGATGGAGGCACTCACAACGATGACGACCCCCAAAACATCGAGGGTAACACTTTCGGTAAATTTTTGGAGCTTGGAGATCATGGTCTCAGGCGCGTTTTAGCGGGCTGGAGGAAAGAGGAGGGAGGCAAAAGTATGGCTTCCGGAGGACAAGGTTCCTATGCGTTCGGCCGCGACCACCGCTCCAAGGGCAAATCCGGCGCGTGAATGGGCCACATGCGTGAGGCTGAGTTGATCGACGGCTGAATCGTAGGTCACCGTATGGGTGCCGGGAACGGGGTCTTTTCGGACCGCATGGATGGGGAGGGCATCATCGGGCGCCCCGGGTTGCAGAGCCCAGCCGTTGAGCGCAGGGTTGGCGGCCAAAATGCCTTCCGCCAGCGTGATGGCAGTCCCACTCGGTGCGTCCTTTTTAGCGGTGTGGTGTATTTCTTCAATTTCTGCGCGGTAGTCCGAATGCGGCGCCATCAATTCGGCCAAAAACCGGTTGACTTGAAACGCTATGTTAACCCCAAGCGAAAAATTGGAGGCATACACCAGGGGCGTTTGGCTACAATCCAATTCCGGTACGCGCGCAAACCAGCCGGTGGTGCCGCAGACCGTCGGAATGCCTTTTGATAATAAGGCTTGCACGTTCGCAAAGGCGGCATCGGGCTGCGTAAACTCAATAGCCACGTCGATACCCGCCCAATCGTGCGCCCCCATGCCCTCGCGTCCCACGCGCGCCGCGATGTGGTGCCCGCGTTGCTCCGCAACGGCTTCAATTTCACGGCCCATTTTGCCGTAGCCAATCAAGGCAATGTTCAAGGCCATGCGAAGGTGAGTTTGGCGCCCAAGGGGGCGAGCGGTTCAACGGCTGGAGATAGGGAGCCCGTTAACGTGGGCGAGACATCAAATTCAACCAAAAAGCCCGAGGCATAGGCGTCCAAAACTTGAAACAAATACGCACCACCCACGCCGAGCACGGCATAGTCCCGAGACCTGCGCGTCTCATTTTTCAACGTAAAGAGCTGAGAATCGGTAAAGCGTCCGTCAAACTCGTCCACGGTGCTGGGGTCTCCGTCGTAGCGAAGGTCAATAGCCGTGCTCAAACGGTTGAGCGTTGTTTGATTGGTGTAGAGCAGATAGCCCGTACCCGCCATAATGCCCCAGGCAATCGGGGCTTTCCACGCCTGGTGGTTGATAAACTGGCCTGCACCAGGCAAGATGGCTGATGCGATAGCTGCGCGCTTCGCCGGCGCATCGGAGGCCTGGGCCCGAGCACTCAGCGCTGAGCCAGCTAGCATCAGAAGGAGGAGGAATCTACGCGCCATCTACAGACAAAAGTACCACGCGCTGTTTGCATCTCGGTCATTTAGCGCCTTGTGGGTCTATTTGTCCGCACCTCCATATGGGCCTTAGCGGCTGTCTTGCTTCCTGGCGAGCCGAATCTAGTGGCTCAATTTCATTCGGCCTAGTCGTTTTATCCTGTTTGCACCAGGATATCGCCCTATTTTTGCGCCCTCGGTCCCGTAGCTCAGCTGGATAGAGCATCTGCCTTCTAAGCAGACGGTCGCGCGTTCGAATCGCGCCGGGATCACTAAGAATGAAAAACCCGCCACGAGAGTGGCGGCTTTTTTTTGGCCGCCCGCGGCGGCCAAGCGGTGCTTGAGCCGGCCGGTGCGGCCAAAAAGAAGCGAGCGCCGGAGGGCGCTCGGGTTTTTCATTCGGAATTCGGAGTCAGCGCGATGCCCGGAGGGAATCGCTGGGGGTGTTAGAACGAAGAAGCCCGCTGCTTTAGGCGCTTCAAGGGTCCTGGCTCAAAAAGCGAACGCCCCAATGTGAACTGAATGCCTGGAGAGGTGAAGGGCTGCGGATAGGTGCTCCCGGAGGGGCCGGTGACGATGGCGCCACGCATGAGGCCCAGCTCCATGCCGAAGTCGGTCTTTCGGATCGTTTTGTGCAAGCCTAGGTTCCAGAAACGGTATTGGAAAAGGCCCACGTCGGGCAAAACGGCCCCCGTAAGGGTGAGGCCTGCCGTGAGACGGCCCGAATTCGCGCCCTTCTTACCGCGTGGAAATAGTTTTTCCGCGGAATACGCTTTGCCCACTTGAATCTGTCGAGAATCGCGCAACACATAGTTCACGCCAAAGCCCACCGCTGGAACGCCGAGGTTGGCCTCCAGGGACCATTTTGGGTGGAAGTAGTGCTCGGTATAAAGGCCCGCACCCGTTGTGACGCCAAAGCCTAGGCCGGCATAGGTTTGGCCCAGAAGAGTCGTACTCGCCAAAAAGCCCGCGGTAAAAATCCAAATTTTCATACTGTGAATGTAGCACGAATTGTGCCGCAGACCCAGATGCTTAGTCGTGGCGCATGAAATTTAACACGGCGTTGCCCCAGTTCTCGAAGCCCCAGTCCCAACGGAATCCGTGACCCACTTCTGCGATAACAAAGGCTTCTTTGTAGCTGCCTTGGTGGGCTTCGTAGACCAAACGGGCATTTTCCACCAGGGCCACGTCGTCGTTCAGTCCGTGAAACCACTGGAGTTCACCGTCGTAGTTCGCAATGCCATCCACCAAGTTGAAGCTGTAGTCGGTGGCCAAGGTGCTTGGAACGCTAAGGCCTACGGCGTCTTGAAAAAAGAGGTCCGAATGCGACTGGGGGCTTTCCAACGTCAACTTGCTGATGGTCAAGGGGCCCGTTTGAAGGCCAGCTTCGCGCGAGGCGGGTAGGGTGCCTAGGCTGTTGGCGAAGACGTAAAAGCGATCGTTGGTCAGGCCTTGGTCGACGAGCCACTGTTCCGCGGCATAGAGGTCGGACTCCATGCTGTAGAGGCCGGTAGAGGGGGCATCTGAATTGCCAAATCCACGGTAGTCGTAGCACAGGACGCCATAATGGTGCTTTCCACCGAGGTTTGCCAGTTGGCGCAGGGCACCCCAAAAACCGTTCATGGAGTTTGCGTTCCCGTGAAGGTAGAGGATGACCGTGTCTTGGTTTATTCGAGCTGGATCGCCCACGTACACCGCCCAAATCTTCGCCTCGACCACATCGTGCTCGGGAACCGCTTGGGACGTTAACTGGAACACGTGAATCTTGTCTGCGTCGACGTCAAAGGAATCCGTCGGAACGCTCGGTGGAAAGTCGTAGGCCTCAGGAGCCCCGCGCAAAAGCGCGGCATCTACATCGCAGGAGGTCTGGAGGAGCAGGAGGGAGGCCGCACTCAAAAGGAATAGGAACTTTTTCATGGCAAACGAAATGCTAAAGTGTAATACAAACCGTAAGCGCCGGTACCTAAGAAGGTCGGAACGGTTTGCTGCGGGATAACAAAACTGCGTGTGGGATTGAGCCATTTGCCTTCGATTCCAAACTCAAACCACGTACCGACATAGCGAAGGCCACTGTGAAGGCTGGGGTGGATCAGGCTGCCCTTGCCGCCGTCGACGAGGCCGTACGTGGGGTCGATCCAATTTTCTGTACCGATGTAGGGCATGAGCTTTTTGTAGTGCCAAACACTTTGAAGCCCAACGTGTGGATAGACCCGCGTGGCACCGTCCCGAAAGCTGACCAACAGGTTACCGCCCACATTGGCATTGATTTCAGGGGACCAGCCCGCTCCTGGAATCAGCTGATGCAGCGCACCTGCATCCACCTGTAGACTTTGGAAGCCCAAGCTTGTCAGGGCGAGACCGGTGTAACGCGTTTGTTTGGCGCTGTGTCCGTGTGCGGCATAGACGCTCATCAGGGGGAGGCGAGAGGTGTTGACCGTTGGGCCGCCGACGGCACCGCCGATGCGCCATTCGCCTTCTTTAATGGGGCTCACCACGCGAGAGGCGTTGCAACTATGGAGAGCGATTGTCCCAAGTACGCTAACGAAAAGCCAAATAGTTGCATGCTTCATAGGGTGGGAATTTTTGCTATTAACTCAAAAGCAGCGCCTTGGTTCTGCCAAGCGCGTTTC
>JAYQOY010000005.1:52277-55502 GCA_038145075.1 Schleiferiaceae bacterium
GGGCACCGCAAATGCTGGCTACAAGCCATAGGGATGCATGCTTCATGGGGTAGATTTTAAGCAAGTAACTCAAAAGCAGCGCCTTGGTTCTGCCAAGCGCGTTTCTGAAATGAAAAAGGCCAGGGTCACCTGTACGATCGCCTGGCCTTTTTGCGGTACACTCCGTGTGCTTTTGGTCGGGAAGACAGGATTCGAACCTGCGACCCTCTGGTCCCAAACCAGATGCGCTACCACCTGCGCTACTTCCCGATCCCGCCCTCTCTCGAGAACCGAGCCGCGAAACTACAATAAAAGGTCATTTATGTCCTAGCCTAGATGTTTTTTTCTTTCCAAGGAGGTATAAGTTAATTTTAGTTAACAATGTTTTAAATGAGACTTTTTTGTCTTATATACTATAAAAAGCGTTTAAGAGGCTTGTTTTTTAGTAAAAAAATCAACATTTTTGAATCTTTAACGGATTTCTTTTTTTCACCTAAACCTCAGAACGATGAGAAATTTACTCCAATCGTTCGTGTGTGTTTTCGCCTTTATTTTGGCGAGCGGGACTGGGGCCTTTGCCCAGCTCAGCGGAACGTACACGATTGATGCCAATGGTTCGGGAACGTCCAACTACACGACGTTTACCGCGGCCCTCTCGGATCTCGCTACGAATGGTGTGAGCGGACCAGTTACGTTTAATGTGGCCTCAGGCACGTACACCGAACAGATCACGTTCGGTTCGTACTCCGGTGTAAGCCATGTCAATACCATCACGTTCCAAAGTGACCCGAGCAACAGCACGTCGCCGGTTTTGACATTTGCACCTACCTCTTCGGCCAATGCGTCCAACTTTACCGCGTCCTTCAATGGAGCGAAATACATCACGTTGGATGGACTCACAATTGAAACGTCTGGAACGAGCTATGGCCGTGTCTTTTACATCCAAGGCACCACAAACCAAAGCCTGACCATTGAGAACTGTACCATCAATGGCTACACGGGTTCTACGTCTAGCTACTTCGCTTTGTTCTACATGAGTGCAGCGCGGTTTGATACGTTGACCATCAACAACAATACGATCAACAATGGTTCGTACATGGGCTACTTCTACGGTAGCTCTAGCAACATGTCAGAGCAGTTCATCTTCACCAATAACACGGTGTCCGGGTTCATGAGCTACGGTGTGTACACAGGCTACATTAATTCAGGTGAGATTGCGAATAACACGATTGCCCAATCTACCTCATCGTCCACGTATTGCTACGGTATTCGTTTGTACGGTTTGTCCACCAACAGCTCGCCCGGCTATTGGGAAGTACACGATAATGACATTTCCATTCCGTCCTACGGGTATGGATTGTACTTGTACTACCTCTATGGCTCGGCCAGCAATCCCAACAAGATATACAACAACGCGGTCGTCTTTGGGTCGGGTACCACCTACAACTACGGTATGTACATGTACCATCCCAGCAACTTGGAGATTTTTAACAACACCATTCGCACGGGTTCGGCGTACAGCTCCAACCGCCCCATTTACTCAAGTGCCTCAACCTCAAGTAGCTATCCGGCTCCTTCGGTGACGATTAAGAACAACATCTTCGTCAACGACCAGCAAGGCTACCCCATGTACTTCTATGTGAGTTCTTCCTTTAGCAGTTCGTACATCGACTTGGGTAAGAACATCTTTTACACGCCTTCGTCGGGTGTTACCGGTTATTACTACGGTACGACGAATAATTCATCGTTTGCAGGCTATCAGTCTGGTTCAGGCGATACAACGTCTATGTTCGCGGATCCCATTTTCACAGGCTCTGACTACCATGTAGAAGGATTGGCTGCTGACGCAGGTGCTGATCCGGTTTCCTACATCACAACGGACTTGGATGGAGATACGCGAAATTCCACGACGCCTGACATAGGTGCGGACGAATTCACGCCCCCTGCCTGCGCTATGCCATCTGGGGTTACCACAGGTACCATCACTCCTTATGCGGCCACCCTGTCGTGGTTGGGTGTTTCTTCTGCGTATGACTTGGAGTATGGACCCACGGGCTTCACACAGGGCACGGGCACAACGGCTTCTGCCACGTCAACGACGACTACCATTACGGTTAGTCCTGCGACGGTGTACGACGTGTATGTTCGCGCAAACTGTGTGGCTGCGGGCAATGGCTATTCTGGATGGTACGGCCCTGTGAGCTTCACGACACCCTGTTTGGCGCAGTCCATGCCTGTATCGGAGTCCTTCACAACCTGGCAGCCCGCCTGTTGGGACCTGAGCGGCGGATCCGCGGCTTGGCAGCACTACACCACAGGTGGTGTAACGATGGCACGTGCCTACTATTGGGGCAATAACGACAAGAGCTTCATCATGGAGTCGCCGTTGATTGACCTCGATGCCGATGGTCAAATCAAGTTTGATTGGTCGCACTCGGGGCAATACGCCACGAGCTACCCCTACGATTCGTTGAGCGTTCGGGTTCGCAGCGTGAACAGCACGTCCTGGACTACCCTGACCACGCTGAAGGGCAGCACCTTTGCGACCTCTGGCGCTTCTATCACGGCACCCGCGTCAACGCTGGATAATGAAATCATCTTCATTCCTTCCAGCTTTACGGGAGATACGGTGGTGGTTCAGTTCTACGCATGGTCGGATTACGGTCCCGATTTGTTCTTAGACAATATCGTTATCGAAGAAGTTCCAGCCTGTCCTCCTCCCACGGGATTGTCCGTCTTGAGCGTCGGGGCCGCCACGGCAACCATTACCTATGTGCCTTCCGCAGGCAACACCAGCTACACGGTAGAGTGGGGCCCCTGTGGCTACACGCCTGGTACGGGTGCTACGATGACCACCACCAACGACACAGTGACGGTGACAGGTCTCTTTAGCAACACCTGCTATGATTTCTACGTGACCGCGAATTGTGGTACTTCTGCGGGTGTCTCCTCAGTAGGCCCTGCAAACGCAACGACCCTCTGTCAAGCAGCTACCATTCCGTATGCAGACGATTTCCAAAACTGGAGCACGACGTCGCCGCTGCCCTGTTGGGACATTGACGGCGGTACCCAAACGGTACTCTTGCATACGGATGGAACGGGTAACAACAGCATGCGCTGGTACTATTGGTCCTGGACGGCAGGTAATACCGGTATTGCCACCTCGCGCCCGGTCTACATTTCCAGCGCGGCAACGGTCAGCTTTGACTGGTCGCATAGCAACCAGTACTACACGAGCTACAACGA
>JAYQOY010000006.1:0-6727 GCA_038145075.1 Schleiferiaceae bacterium
CCGCGGTAAATGGGAACGATGACCACTTGGGTGGGCGCCAATTTGGGCGGAATCACCAAGCCGTTATCGTCCGAATGTGTCATAATCAAAGCCCCCATCAAACGGGTGGAAACACCCCAAGACGTAGCCCAAACGTGCTTTACTTCGCCGTCTTTGTCTTGGAACTTTACGTCGAATGCTTTGGCAAAATTTTGGCCCAAGAAGTGCGACGTACCTGCCTGCAAGGCCTTACCGTCTTGCATCAAGGCTTCGATACAGTACGTCTCCAAGGCGCCCGCAAAGCGCTCATTGGCGGACTTTACGCCCCGAATCACCGGAATGGCCATAAACTCCTCCACGAAGTCGCCGTAGACGTGCAGCATTTGGACCGCTTCCGCAATGGCTTCCTCCTGCGTGGCATGCGCCGTATGGCCTTCCTGCCACAAGAATTCCGCCGTGCGCAAGAAGAGACGCGTGCGCATCTCCCAGCGAACCACGTTGGCCCATTGATTCACTAAGATGGGCAAGTCGCGGTAGGACTGCACCCAATTTCGGTAAGTATCCCAAATAATCGTTTCAGAAGTAGGACGAACAATGAGTTCTTCTTCCAACTTGGCATCTTCATCTACTACAATGCCGTTGCCGTTGGGATCGTTCTTCAAACGGTAGTGCGTGACGACCGCGCATTCCTTAGCAAAGCCGTCCACGTGGGCCGCCTCTTTGGAGAAATAACTCTTAGGAATGAAGAGTGGGAAGTAGGCATTCACGTGGCCCGTCTCCTTGAAGCGAAAATCCAATTCGGCCTGAATCTTTTCCCAAATCGCATAGCCATGCGGTTTGATCACCATGCAACCGCGAACACCTGAATTGTCCGCCAAGTCTGCCTGAACGACGAGGTCATTGTACCAGCGGCTGTAGTCCTTGTCGCGCGCTGTGAGATTCTTTGCCATAGAGAATGGTATGGGATTTGTACCTTGGAATAGTAGAACCACAAAGGTACTTCGTAATGCGCTACTCCTTTTTATCCCTTTTAGCCCTGGCCAGCCTCGCGTCCTGCAGCTCTGTAGACCGACGCAGCTTGGCCGACTACGACGATGGAATCTACAGCTGGGAACCCTATCCCGACCACGGCGGCTACAGCTACGGTGGTGGCTCCTACTCCAATTCTCCCAACGGCTATGCCTACTATGGCGACGATGGTTATAACGACGGGTACGACGACGGGTACAACGATGCTTTTTACACGTTTAACGGTCCCTATGCCAGCCCCTATTTTTCCTACCGTCCGCGCTATCGGAGCTGGAACTACCGCCCCTACACCTACTACCCTTCCTACTTCTACGGCTACAACAGTCCGTACATGATGCCCTACGGCATGAATCCGTATGGCTTTAATCCCTACATGATGCCCTTTGGCTATCCTTACATGGGCTACGGGGGCTATTCCCCTTGGGATCCCTGGGGTATGGGCTACGGTTATCCCTATGGTGGATACGGCTATGGCGGCTATTCCCCTTGGGGCGGCATGACGGGCTCAACGCCCACCACAGGTGGTTCGACCAACCAGCCCGTTTCTGGCAACATTTCTTTACGCCGAATGAACATCGCCGGCGGCCCTGCCACCCGACGACCCAGCGTTGAAAACGTCGCAGGCCGCACGGCCGATCGACCCGGCACCCTGGAAGAGGTCAAAGGCCAACGCGCTCCCCAGGAGGGCATTCAGGGAACGCCCATGCGCAGTGTGGAAACCCATGCGGGCAATCCTAGCCGCGACGAAGTAGGCCGTACGCCTCAAGGCACCATCCACTACGCCCAGCCTCCTCAGCGCGTGGAACTCCGTCAACCTGAGACTCAACGCCCTCAGACGGGCCGTCCAGAAACCGAAACGCGCCGCCCACCCGTGAGTCGACAACCCGAAGCGCAGCGCAGCGCCCCTCGTGCTGAGCAGTCTCAGCGCAGCTACAGCCCTCCGCAGCGGCAGGAATCCCAACGCTCTAGCGAGCGCAGCTACAACGAACCCAGCCGCTCTACGCCTAGCCGCAGCTATTCAGAGCCCGCCCGTCCGGCATCTACGCCTAGCTACCAGGCTCCTGCGCGTTCGAGCAGTCCGCCTCCCAGTCGTTCCACAGGTGGACGCGGCGGGCGATGAGAAAGGTTCTTTACCTCGCTGCCCTGGCAGCCATCCCTTTTACGAGCCAAGCCCAAAGCCTTTGGCATTTCAGCAGCGCCTTGTCCAGTCCGTGGGCCGGAAGCGCGCGCTACATGGCGACAGGGGGTGCATTGAGCTCATTGGGGAACGATCCTTCGGCGATTTTGGACAATCCGGCAACGGCGGCAACCTACCGTGCGGGCGAAATCAGCTTAACTGGCCTCTTAGGACTGGATCAAAGCACCTTCCTCACGCAAGCCAACCTTCCCGCTTTTCACTGGGGATCCGCCCTTCAAATGACGGATGAATCAGTATTGGCTTTCAGCTTGGACAGCCGAACCAGCCGCTACCAGCCCTTCGCCTGGAATCACGACACCTACCAACCGACGGTTTCCCAAGTGGATGCGTGGTTGGCCCAAGCGGGTTCACGGAGCCCTTCGGAGTGCTTTCAACAGGGCTTGTACGGACCCTATGCCGCCTACCAGGCCTATGTCTTGGAGTACGACGGGCTTTCGATGTATCCCTTGATGGTCGGCACGCCAGATGTTCAAGCTTTGTACCTGCAGCGCGACCAAAAGATCAGCCAAACGCAAGGCAGTGTGGCTGTTCGGACCGATAAAATTTCCCTAGGCGCTGGCCTGGAATACCTCAACCTGCGCAGCAGCGAAAAGCTGAGCATCCTGGAATACCCCTATGCCCAAGACGGGTACCTGCTCAATATTTACACGCGCCAAACGGACAGCTTGCGCAGTGGCGGCTTCCGCATTCGATTGGGCATGCTGGCCAAAGTGGGGGAAGGGACGCGGATTTCTGCCTTTTGGACCGGCACCTCCTTGCTAAGCAGCAAGTGGTTCTACCGCTACCGCGTCTACGACAACCCGGCCAATCCCGCTGGCGTAGGCGTCGATGCGTTTGAACTCTACCAAGACGAGAGCTTCCGCACGGTTCAGCCCGCTACGGCCGGTATTGGCATTGCGCAGGTAATTGACAATCAGGGCTTTGTTTCAGCGGAATACCGCTACACCGACGCGCCCGCCAATCCCATCTACTCCCCCATTGAATTTCTCAGCATCGGTCAGCAGATTGGCCAAGAACTCCAAGGCAGCCATGACCTGCGTCTGGGTACGGAATGGCGCCAGGACGCGCAGTCTTTTCGTGCGGGCTACCGCGTATCGACCAAGGCCAGTGCGTTTAAAGAGCATTCCGGCTACCAGCAAGTTTCTGCGGGCTGGGGCATTCGCGGGAACGAGTGGTTTTTTGACTTAGCCATGGTGGGCCAGTTCCGAACGGGCCAAATCCTACACCCCCTCAGCGGCGAAACCCTCCCACTCCCGAGCGGAACGGGCATGCTCGTGGCGACGTATTCGGTACGTCTGCGGTAGGGACTTCTGCCCTATTTTAGGGTCATGAAGAAAATCACCTGGACGGCCCTGAGCTTTTTGCTGGCCGGAACCCTTTTTGGACAGAGTACGAGTGCCTTGAAATGGCGCTCCATTGGCCCTGCAGTGACCTCGGGCCGAATTGCCGATTTAGCCGTAGACCCCACCAATCCCGACCGCTGGGTCGTTGCATCGGCCTCGGGCGGTGTTTGGTTGACGGAGAACCACGGACTGACCTTTGAACCCGTTTTTGACGGCGAAGGTTCCTATTCTATTGGCTGCGTGACCCTCGATCCGAGCAACCCCAATACCGTTTGGGTCGGTTCAGGCGAGAACAACAACCAACGCTCCGTGGCTTACGGCGACGGGGTGTACCGCTCGCAAGACGGCGGCCACTCCTGGACCAACATGGGCCTCAAGAATTCCGAACACATTGGAATGATTGCAGTGCACCCCAGCAACTCCAACATCGTGTGGGTGGCTGCCTATGGCCCGGTTTGGAGTCCCGGCGGCGACCGCGGTATCTACAAGACCACGGACGGCGGCCAAAACTGGCGCCGCGTGCTCCACGTGTCGGACCACACAGGCTTCAACGAAGTGCATGTGGATCCCCGCAACTCTAAAGTGCTCTATGCCACGGCCCACCAGCGTCGACGCCATGTGTGGACCTATATTTCGGGCGGTCCTGAAAGTGCATTGTACAAGTCGGAAGACGGTGGCGAAACATGGAACGAACTTAAGAACGGCTTGCCCAGCGGCGATAAAGGCCGTTTTGCCCTCGCCATTTCTCCCGTGAACCCCGACGTGATCTACTGCATGGTCGAGGGGCACGGCTTGTACCGGAGTTCGGACCGGGGCGCCAGCTTCAAGAAGCAAAGCGACCATGCCACCAGCGGAAACTACTATGTGGAGCTCTTCGCGAGCCCTCACGATGTCGATGTTGTCTACTCTATGGACACCTATGCCCAGTGGTCCGAAGACGGCGGCAAGACCTTCAAAGGCCTGGGCGAGCGCGGCAAGCACGTGGACAACCACGTCGCTTGGATCGACCCCACCAACCCCAAGCACCTGGTACTCGGCTGTGACGGGGGCCTCTACGAAACCTGGGACCACGCCAGCAGCTGGCACTTCAAGTCCAATCTGCCCGTCACGCAGTTCTACCGCGTGGCGGTGGACAATGCCACGCCTTTCTACAACGTCTACGGCGGCACGCAGGACAATTTCTCCTTGGGCGGCCCGAGCCGAACCATCAACGACCGCGGCATCGTCAACAGCGATTGGTACGTCACACAAACAGGCGACGGATTTGAATCCCAAGTGGACCCCGTCAACCCCAACATCGTCTACGCCCAGGCGCAGTACGGCTGGCTGCAGCGCTACGACCGCCAGAGCGGCGAAGGGGTGCCCATCAAGCCCATCGAAGGCCCCGGCGAAAAGGCCTACCGCTGGAACTGGGATGCGCCCTTGCTCATCAGCCCCCACGACAACAAGACCTTGTATTTCGCGGCAAACAAGCTCTTTAAGAGTACGGACCGCGGCAACAATTGGACGGCCATTTCGGGCGATCTAACGCGCCAAATCGACCGCAACGCCTTGCCCGTTATGGGCAAAGTCTGGAGCATGGACGCGATTGCGAAGAACCAGAGCACTACGATCTACGGAAACATTGTCGCCTTGCACGAATCCCCCGTGGCCAAAGGCCTCCTCTACGTGGGAACGGACGACGGCTTGGTCCAAATCAGCGAAAACGACGGCGGCGCTTGGCGCAAAGTGGACAAGTTCCCCGGCGTTCCCGCCAATACCTACGTCAATGACCTTAAGGCCTCCCTCCACGATGCCAATGTGGTCTATGCGGCCTTTAACAACCACAAGAACGGCGACTTTAAGCCCTACGTTTTGGTTTCGAAGAACAAAGGCAAAACCTGGGAGACCATCACGGGTGACTTGCCCGAACGCGGTTCCGTCTACAGCATCGCTCAAGACCACAAAGACCCCAACCTCTTGTTTGTGGGTACCGAATTTGGCATCTACTACTCTACCACCGGTGGCGGCACCTGGAAGAAATTGGGCAGTGGATTGCCGACGGTGGCGGTTCGGGATATTGACATCCAGCGCCGCGAAAACGATTTGGTCATTGCCACCTTTGGCCGTGGTTTCTACGTTTTGGACGATTACAGCCCCTTGCGCGAATTCAGTGCCAAGGTCACCGACAAGGATGCCCACATCTTCAACGTGAAGACCGGCCTACTCTACCACGAGGCGAGCCCAATCGGCTACGGACCACCTGGATTTATGGGTGCCGAATACTTTATGGCTAGCAACCCCGATGTGGGGGTCACGCTCACCTACCACATTAAGGAAGCGCCCAAGACCCTCAAGGCGAAGCGCCAAGCGGAGGAAAAGAAAAATCCCGATGCCATTAAATACCCATCTGCCGAAGAAATGCGCGCGGAAGACAATGAGGTTGAACCGTATATCATGGTGGTGATTCGGGATGCTTCGGGTGCTCCTTTGCGCCGAATCGTTCGATCCTACAGCAGCGGCATCGCTCGCTTTACCTGGGACGGCAAGGTGGCCCGCCAAGATGCTCCCAAGCGTGCCGCCCACTTTGTGGCACCCGGCACCTACAGCGCCCAGCTGGTGGGTTTCTCCAACGGCCAGTTTGACACATTGACCGCACCGACGTCCTTTGAGGTGAAGCACCTCAACAATTTGACCCTGCCTGCGACCAATGCAGATTTGCTCGCCTTCCAGCAGCGCGTCAATCAAGTAAGCCGCCGCTACGATCGCTTCGAAATGACCTACCGCGAGACGGTGTCTTTGGCTAAAGACCTCAACGAGGCCCTCAAATACAGCCCAGGTGCCAATCCCGCGGACCTTCAAAGTGTCCTAGCGGTCCAATCCTCCCTGCAAGCCATGGACATCGTCTTGAACGGGGATGCTTCCTTGAGCAAGCGCGAGTTTGAAACACTGCCTGGATTGGGCAGTCGTTTGTCCACAGCCACATGGGGTTCCTATGGAATGCGCAGCGAGGTGACCGGTACCATGAAAGCACAACTCGACATGGTAGAAGCCGAATTGCCCAAGCTGGAAAAAGAACTCGAGGCGCTTCAAGCCAAGCTGAAGGCACTTGAAACCAAGAGCATCCAAGACGGCGCACCCTATGTGCGCGGGGGTTAGGCCAAGCCATTGCCTAAACGGGATTGCAGCGCAGCCGGCA
>JAYQOY010000006.1:6737-54516 GCA_038145075.1 Schleiferiaceae bacterium
CAGCCCAAGCGCCCCACTTGGCGCACGTATCAATAAAAAAGGCGCCCAGAGGGGCGCACGTATCCAATAAAAAAGGCGCCCAGAGGGGCGCCTTTTGCATACTATCGATAAACGTTTAGAAGCGGTACACGAAGGCATTGATATTCATGCCCGCACCCACGGAGGCAAAGAGAACGACATCGCCCTTTTCAATGCTGTGACCCTGGTAGTTCTCGTGGCGCACCATGTCCAACAAGGTTGGAACCGTCGCTACGGAGCTGTTGCCCATCCATTGAATGGACATGGGCATGACCGCGTCCAAATCGGCCTGCATGCCGTATAGTTTGTACAGACGCTCGCCCACCGCATGGTCCAACTTCGCATTGGCCTGGTGCATGAAGATGGTCTTAACTTCAGAAAGATGCACGCCCGCGTTGTCCAGAGCCGCCTTCATGGCATCGGGTACGTTGCGAATGGCGAATTCGTAAATCTTGCGGCCCTTCATTTTGATCAAGCGCTCTGTGCGGTCCAATTCAGGATTATTAGAGGGGTTGGACTTGAGGAAGTAAGCTTCGTTTTTGGTGTAGGAAACAGCAGCGCGACCAATGATGCCCGTGCCCTCTTCCGCGTCTTGCAGCTCAAAACAGGCCGCACCCGCACCATCGGAGAAGATCATGGAGTCGCGGTCGTGCACGTCGACAATGCGCGAAAGCGTTTCACAACCGATGACCAAGGCCTTTTTAGCCAGGCCGCCGCGCAAATAGGCTTCCGCAACCAATACCCCTTGAATCCATCCGGGGCAGCCCGCGAGGACGTCAAAGGCGACCACATTGGGATTTTCGATGCCCATCTCGTGCTTGACACGCGAGGCGATACTGGGCATTTGCTCCATCACCTTGGAACCGTGTTCGATGTCCCCAAAGTTTTGGCCCACGATCAGGAGGTCCAAATCTTCGGCATCCCAACCGGCATCCGCTAAGGCTTTATGACCGGCAATGGCGCCCAAATCTTTGGACGTCTGGTCCGGACGCGCATAGCGGCGCTCGGCGATTTCCGTGATATTCTGGAACTTTTCGATAATGACTTCGTTAGGATTGGGAAATGGAGTTCCATCTTCATCCAAGAAGTGGCGATCTAGAAAAGCACTGTTAGGAACGCGCACTTCGGGTACGCAAGACCCTGTGCCGGTGATGACAATCGCTGGTTTCATGGGCGCAAAAGTACCCCTTTTTGATGAGATGGGCCGTACTTTTGCACCTATGAATTCGAGTGACCTTCACGACGACCACGATCACCTGGGGGCAGCGTTTGACACGCCGCTTCGGCCCGATGCCTTTGAGCTTTCGGAAGATGAAAAGATTTCACGCATTGAAACGCATGTGCGCGGCATCTTGGACACCTTGGGCATGGACCTGTCCGACGACAGCCTAAAAGGCACGCCCAAACGGGTCGCGAAAATGTTTGTGAAGGAGGCTTTTGGGGGCTTGGATCCCGCAAAAAAGCCCGTGCTGAACACCTTTGAGAATTCCTACCAGTACGGCGAAATGCTCGTTGAGAAGAACATTGTCGTCTACTCCACCTGCGAGCACCACTTGCTTCCCATCGTGGGCCGCGCGCACATTGCCTATTTGTCGCAGGACCGCGTCATTGGCTTGAGCAAAATGAACCGAATTGTAGACTTTTACGGCAAGCGCCCGCAGGTTCAGGAGCGTTTGACGCGCCAAATCACCGCCGCGCTGCAGGAAGCCCTGGGCACGCCAGACGTAGCTGTATTGATTGACGCCAAGCACCTCTGCGTGAATGCACGCGGCATTCGGGACATCGATTCCAGCACCGTAACCGCTGAATACGGCGGCCGATTTGCCGAAAATGAGCAATTAAAGCAGGATTTTCTTTCCTACATCCAATTAAAAACCGAATTTGGGGACCAATGAGCCAGCTGCACGTCTTTGACAGCCACCAAGGGTCCCTACGGGCTTTCCAACCTGTTCAGGAAGGACACGTAGGCCTGTATGTCTGTGGACCCACCGTCTACAGCAACGTGCACTTGGGCAATGTTCGGACCTTCTTGTCCTTCGACTTGGTCTTCCGCTACTTGCAGTTCTTGGGCTACAAGGTGCGCTACGTTCGGAACATTACGGATGCCGGACACCTGGTCGACGACGCCGACGAAGGCGAAGACAAAGTAGGCGCCCGCGCCAAACTTGAGAAGTTGGAGCCCATGGAGATTGTGCAGCGCTACACCGTGGATTTCCACAACGTCATGCGCGCCTTCAATGCTTTGCCCCCTTCCATTGAGCCCACAGCAACAGGGCATATCGTGGAACAAATTGCCATGACGCAGCAGCTGCTTGCGGCAGGCTGGGCCTACGAAGCCAATGGCTCCATCTACTTTGACGTGGAGGCCTACAGCCAGAAGCACCCCTACGGCGAATTGTCGGGCCGCAACATTGACGAAATGCGTTCCGGCACCCGCGATCTGGACGGCCAGAGCGACAAGCGTTCTCCCTTGGATTTTGCACTCTGGAAAAAGGCCTCCGAGGCCCACATCATGCGCTGGGCAAGCCCCTGGGGCGAAGGTTTCCCGGGCTGGCACCTAGAGTGTTCCGCCATGAGCACCAAGTACCTCGGCGAATCCTTTGACATCCACGGCGGCGGCATGGACCTCAAGTTCCCCCACCACGAATGTGAAATCGCCCAGAACAAAGGAGCTACCGGCTGTGGCGGCGCCAACTACTGGATGCATGCCAACATGCTAACCCTCAATGGGAAGCGCATGTCTAAGTCCACCGGCAACACCCTACTTCCCGGCGAACTGCTGACGGGGGACTCCCCTCATTTGAGCAAGGGCTATTCCGCCTCGGTGGCGCGTTTCTTCATCCACCAAGCGCAGTATCGCTCGGTGCTGGATTTTTCCGACGAAGCCCTACAGGCCGCCGAAAAAGGCTACCAACGCCTGACAAATGCGCTCAACGTGCTCGAAAAACGCTCCGCCTCCGGCCCCGCCAAAGGCTCGTTTGACGTGGGCGCTTGGCAGCAGCGCTGTGTGGAGGCCATGAACAACGACTTCAACAGTCCTATCCTCATTGCCCACCTCTTTGATGCGGTAAAAGCCATTCAGGCGGACCAACAAGATCCCGGCCACTTGGGCCAAGAAGGGGCTGCGGCACTTTTGGGCCACCTCAAGGCGTGGATGTTCGACGTGCTCGGTCTGCAGGCCGATGCCGCGAGCGCGGCCGCTGGGGCCTCCTCGCAAAAAGCGCTGGATGCTGCGATGGCCATTGTGCTGGATGCGCGCCGGAAGGCCCGTGAACAGAAAGACTGGGCGACGAGCGATGCCATTCGCGACCAATTGGCTGCGGGCGGCATTCAGGTCAAGGACGGCGCCGATGGAAGCACCTACAGCATTCAAGAATGACGGCACTTCGCTGGATGCTTGGACTGCCCTTCCTGCTCCTCATCGGGATCTACAAATACCTCATTTCTCCCTTTACCCCTCCCTCCTGCCGGCATACGCCGACCTGTTCGGCCTATGCCTCGGAAGCCGTTCGCGAATGGGGGCCCCTTGAAGGCGGCTGGATGGCCGTCAAGCGCATTGGGCGCTGCCATCCTTGGGGAAGCCACGGTTGGGATCCCGTGCCTAAAAAGTCGTCCAAAAGCGCGAAATAAGCGACTCCTGTCACCGAGTGGTTGAGCGGACTTCGGTATCTTCGTTTCATGCTACTAACCCTCACGTGGGCCGCGGAACGCGGACTGGAACTCGGCCCCCTCTTCTTGCGCTACTACCAAGTGCTCTTCTTTGCGGGCTTTTTGCTCGGCTTCTACCTCATGCGCCGCTACTTTGAGAAAGAAGGGGTCGCGCAGGATGCATTAGACAATTTGCTCATTTACACGGTGGTAGCTACCATCATTGGGGCGCGTTTGGGGCACGTATTCTTCTACGATTGGGCCTACTACAAGCAGCACGTCGGGGAAATTTTCATGCCCTGGAAAGGCGGTCTAGCTTCCCATGGCGCCGCGGTGGTGATCCCGCTCACCCTCTACTACTTCAGCCAAAAGTTTAAAAAGGACCTCGGCCATTCGTTTTTATGGCTTATGGACCGCGTCGTCATTACGGTGGCCTTGGCAGGTGCCTTGATCCGCCTCGGCAACTTTACCAATTCTGAGATTTACGGAGAACCCGCCAACAGCGCCGTGGAGACGGTCTACTTCCGCCCGGTCTTGGACTACATGGAAGAGTACTTTTCGGACCAAGTGTCCAATCTAGAATTTGTCCCCATGGACGGGGCCCTGGAGACCGATAGCCTATGGCTTCCCCAGTTCGATTTGGTCATTACCCCGGCCGAAAATGTCGAAATCGGCGCCCTTCAGTCCATGCTCGAGGTGCACCTGATCCCGCTCTTCAATCTTCAGAAAAAGGACAACCGCCACATCTACATTCCGGACGATTCCTACGTGCAGCCTGGGGAAAATGGCACCTACCACGTGACGATTTACGGCATCCCACGCCTGCCCTCGCAGCTCTTTGAGTCCCTGGCTTACCTCTTGATTTTCGTTCTGCTCTTCTTCCTGGGTGAGAAAGGCCATTTGAAGGCAGAGGGCCGAATTTTTGGCCTCTTCCTGCTCCTGGTCTTTGGGTTCCGAATTGCCATCGAATTCCTCAAGGCCAACCAAAAGGCATTTGAAGCCAGCATGACCCTCAACATGGGCCAATGGCTCAGCATCCCACTCGTTTTGGCCGGTCTCTACCTCTTGTTCAACTCGTTCCGAACGTCCAAATCATGAAGTCCACCTTCATCCGCAAAGCGGGCTCCGTTCTGCTCATTTTAGCCCTCTTAGGCTTCCTTTACACGCAAATAGCGCCCGCCTTCACAGGGGCCAGCTCGTCTTCCAAGCCTCAAGCGCAGAACATCGCTGACACCTACGAACCGCCCTTCGTCCACGAAGGCTACGGCGCCTTTGTCAACGGTTCGGATACGGTAGCCACCTACCGCTTGGAATTGGCGGAATCGGAGCGCGAAGTCCAGCAAGGCATGATGTGGCGCAAGCACATGGACCCCGATATGGGCATGCTCTTTCTCATGCCAGAAGAGCGCATGCAAAGCTTTTGGATGAAAAATACCTACGTCGGTTTGGACATCGTCTACATTTCGGCGGCCGGCCAAGTGGTGAGCATTCAAGCCAACGCTCAACCCTTTAACGAGACGCCGCTTCCCTCAGAAGGGCCGGCCCAGCTCGTCTTAGAATTGCCCGCAGGCACCTGTGCACAGGTGGGCATCACCCCCGGAATGAACTGGACCTGGAATCGACTATGAAAAATCCCCTAACCCTTGCGCTCGTTCTGGCTAGCGCCGCCCTGAGCGCTCAGAAAACTTTCAGTTACAAGGTGGAAGTACTCAGTACGCAAAACCGCCCGCACGAATGGGCCTGCGAACCAAGTGTAGCCGCAGATCCCAACAGCTTTCATGTCGTGGCAGGTTCTGTCTTGGACCAGGTACATGCCAACGATTTTCCATTAGCGTCTGACTGGACGCATTCCACCTTAACCTCGACGTATGGGGTGTATGGCGACCCCATTTTGCAGTACGACAACGCCGGGCGTGTCTACTTCTTGCATTTGGCCAATCCTAGCGGCAAAGCCCACCAAGAAGGAGATTGGTTGGACCGCATTGTCATCCAATGGAGCGACGACCATGGGAAAACCTGGAGCGATGGAAGCGGCATAGGATTCAATCCTCCCAAGGACCAAGACAAGGAGGGAATCTCCGTGGATCCCAATACCAACACCTTGCACGTCTCCTGGACGGAATTTGATAAGTACGGCGAAGCGGACCGAAGCCAATACCGCTCGCGCATCCGCTATTCCCAATCCGAAGACCGCGGCGTCACCTGGTCGCCTGCCGTGACCATTTCCGCCCACGAAGGGGATTGCATCGACGACGATGAAACCACTGAAGGAGCCGTTCCGGCGGTGGACCCACTGGGCGGCGTATCCGTTATTTGGAGCGTCAACGACACCTTGTGGTTCAACCGTTCGGACGACGACGGCGCGGCCACGTGGTTTGAACACGAGGTTGCTTTTGCCTCCCAACGCGGGGGCTGGGCCCATGAAATTCCGGGCTTTGGCCGCGCCAATGGCATGCCCGTTTCGATGTACGACCGAAGCGGCCGTTTGCACCTGATCTTTGGCGAACAGGACGGGGATAGCACCTGGGTGGCCTACCAATACTCCGACAACCGTGGCCGCTACTGGTCCCGCAAGCACATTCTACCCCGCCCCGAAGGCGTGGTGCACCACTTTATGCCCTGGTTTACCGTCGATACCGCTCGAGGCAACACCCTCCACGTGATTGCCTATGGCCAGCAGGACACGGTGAATTGGACTACACAGGCCTACCACAGCGTGAGTGCGGACGGGGGCGAAACCTGGCAACACCACGCCTTGGCCGAGGCCTTTACCCCCACGCCGGCCTCCTTTTTTGGCGACTACAACGGCATATCGGCAGGCCCAATGGGCGTGCACATGGTTTGGACCCAGCAGGTGGACGGCGTGAATTCGGTCTACAGCGGGCTGTACCATGAAGTAGAGCGCACGCGCAATTTTACGTCGGACGAAAAATCCGTCTCCAACGAAGCCAAAAAGCGCAAAAAGTCCAAGCGATGAGCCTGAACCTTTTGCTGGCCTCCACCTCCACCGTGCACGGTCATCCCTATTTGAGCTACTACAAAGACGCTTGGACCGCGCATTTTGCCGAGGGCTCTGGCCCCGTGCTGTTTGTTCCCTATGCGCGCCCGGGCGGCATGAGCTGGGACGACTACACCGCCCATGCCACACAGGCCTTTGAAGCAGAAGGCTTCCCCATGCGCGGCATGCATACCTATGCATCACCCGCTGAAGCTTTGGCCGATGCGCGCGGCGTATTTATTGGCGGCGGGAACACCTTTGTCCTGCTGAAAACCTTGATAGAATCCGGCGCCTTTGCCGCCATCGATGCGGCGGTCAAAGCAGGTATACCCTACATGGGTTCAAGTGCGGGTAGCAATGTTGCGGGACTCACCGTGGGCACTACCAACGATATGCCTATTGTGTATCCGCCCCAATTTGAAGCCTTTGGGTGGATACCTTATAACCTCAATCCGCACTACCTGGATCCCGTAGAAGGCTCCACGCACATGGGCGAAACGCGGGAAACGCGGATTCGAGAATTTCACCACTTCAACCCTCAACCCGTCCTAGGACTTCGCGAAGGTTCCTGGCTCGAGGTGCGCGGCACGAACATCGCCTTGCACGGAACGCTAACCGCTCGTGTGTTCCAAGCCGGGAAAGACCCCGTAGAGGTGGCTTCTGGCCCCCTAAACCTCTGACCAAGCCGCACAAAAAAAGTATCTTTGCGCTGTGACTACTCCCAACCGTAAAGCAGCGCTGATCATCTTGGATGGATGGGGCATTGCCGCCAATCCTGCTGTTTCCGCCATCGACCAAGGCCGTACCCCTTTTGTGGACAGCCTGTCCGCCTATCCGACCTCCCAATTGCAAGCTTCCGGGCGCGCAGTGGGTCTGCCGGATGGCCAAATGGGCAATTCGGAAGTGGGCCACATGAATTTGGGCGCAGGCCGCATTGTCTACCAAGATTTGGTCAAGATTGATGTCGCCCTAGAAGAACGCGCCTTGCTTCAAAACGAGGTGTTCAACCACCTCTTAGCTACCGCCAAAGGCAAGAAGCTGCATTTGCTGGGCCTGGTCAGCGACGGTGGCGTACACAGCCACATTGCCCACCTCAAGGGCCTGCTCAGCCTGTTTCACGAGGCCGGACTGGAAAATGTCGTTCTGCACGCCTTCACGGACGGTCGAGACTGCGATCCCCAAAGCGGTGCGGGCTTCCTTGCGGATGTAGAGGCGCACATGGCTCAAACCACGGGCCGAATAGGCAGCATCACCGGCCGCTACTTCGCCATGGACCGCGACAAGCGCTGGGAACGCGTGAAAAAAGCCTACGATGCCTTGGTGCACGGGACGGGCCAGACGTGGACAGGTGCAGCCGCAGACGCCGTAAAAGCCTCCTACGCGGCAGGCGTTACGGATGAGTTCTTGGAACCCGTCATTCTCACGGACGACCGCATTGAAAACGGCGATGTCATCCTTTTCTTCAACTACCGAACGGACCGCGGCCGCGAATTGACCCAAGTGCTCAGTCAAGAGGCCTTCCCCGAGCACGGCATGGCCCCTTTGAGCACGCATTACTACACGCTGACCAACTACGATAAAACGTTCAAGAACATCCAGATCATTTTTGAGAAGGACAACTTGAGCGATACGATGGGCGAAGTCTTGGAACGCGCGGGCAAGCGCCAAATCCGCATTGCAGAGACGGAGAAATACCCCCACGTAACCTTCTTCTTCAGCGGCGGCCGCGAGGAGCCCTACGAGGGAGAAAAGCGCCTCCTCTGCCCCTCCCCCAAGGTGGCCACGTACGATTTGCAGCCGGAGATGTCGGCGTTTGACATTCGGGACGCTATCCTGCCCGAATTGGAAGCCGAATCCGCCGATTTTATCTGCCTCAACTTCGCCAACCCCGACATGGTGGGACACACCGGAAGCATGGAAGCCGCCATCATCGCGGTGGAAACCGTGGACCAGTGCACCCGCGCCATCGTCGAAAAGGGCTTGGAGCACGGCTACAGCTTTTTCATCCTCGCCGACCACGGCAATGCCGACTGCATGAAGAATGCAGACGGAAGCCCCCATACGGCGCACACCACGCAACCTGTACCTTTCCACCTGGTGAGCCCCGAAGGCCACCACGCAGCTACCTTGGCCGACGGGGTACTGGGCGACGTGGCTCCTACGATTTTGGCCTGGATGGGCGTGGAACAACCTGAAGCCATGACCGGCAAAAGCCTACTCGGATGATTGTACTGAAGAACGCTGAAGAAATTGAGCGCATGCGCGTCAGCGCCCAAATGGTCTCCAAGACCCTGGGCATGCTCGCGTCGGAGGTCAAGCCGGGGGTAACCCCTTTGCGTTTGGACCAACTGGCCGAAGCCTTTATCCGCGACATGGGCGGCGCTCCAGGCTTTCTGGGCATGTACGGCTTCCCCAACAGCCTATGCACCTCTATCAACGAGCAAGTCGTCCACGGCATTCCCAACGACCGCCCCTTGGAGGACGGGGACATCATCTCCATTGACTGCGGTGTGCTCTACGACGAATACTACGGCGACCACGCGTACACGTTTGAGGTGGGCGAAGTGGCTCCTGAAACCAAGCAACTCCTGGAAGTCACCAAAGCGTCACTCTACATCGGCATTGAAGCCATGAAACGCGGGAACCGTGTCGGAGACATCGGCTACGCCATCCAGCGCCACTGCGAAAGCCACGGCTATGGCGTTGTTCGTGAGCTCGTTGGGCATGGCCTGGGTAAAAAGCTGCACGAAGACCCCCAAGTGCCGAACTACGGCAAGCGCGGCAGCGGCAAACTCTTACAGGACGGCATGGTCCTCGCCATTGAGCCCATGATCAACCTCGGAACCCACCGCGTACGCCAACTAAACGACGGCTGGTCCATCATCACTGGCGACAAAAAGCCCTCGGCCCACTTTGAGCACGACGTGGCCTTGGTCGACGGCCGTCCGGTGGTCTTGAGCACCTTCGACTACATCTATGAAGCCTTGGGCTTGCCCAAGAACGATCCTGTCTTCGCATGATTCGCTGGGCCCTCAAATACATTCCCCGCCCTTGGCTGATCCGAATGAGCGCCCTCGTTCGGGTCCTCGGACCGGTGCTTTACGCGGGCTCTCGATTCACCGACCCCATTGACGGCCGGAGCTACCGCAAATTCCTCCCCTACGGCTATGGCGGCCGCCTGCGCGAAAATGCCTTGAGTCCGGGAACCAACTCCCTAGAGCGCCACCGCCTCCTCTACCTCTACCTGCAGCGCTACACCGAATTCTTCACCGCGCCCCTCTCCGTGCTGCACATTGCTCCGGAACAGTGTTTTCACCAGCGCTTCAAGGCGCAACCCAACCTCAACGTCTTAACGGCGGATATCGAGTCTCCCTTGGCGGATATGCACTTTGACCTGCACCACATTCCCTTGGAGGACAACCGCTTTGACGTCATCTTCTGCAACCACGTGTTGGAGCATGTGACCGACGACGCGCAATGCCTGCGTGAACTCTACCGCGTCATGAAGCCCGGCGGTTGGGGCATCTTCCAAGTGCCCTGGGTTCCTGGCATCAAAGTCACGGATGAGGACCCCAGCATTACGGACCCGGCCGAACGCGAACGCCGCTTCCTCCAGTACGACCACGTGCGCCTATACGGCGAGGACTACCCCGAACGCCTAGCGGCGGCCGGATTCACGGTCGAAAAAGTGGAGCTCTACAAAACCCTTCCGCAGGCGGAAGTCGAGCGCTACCGCCTTCCATCCGACGAGCCCCTCTACGTCTGCCGCAAGGGCCTTTAAGGCTTGCTTCGTGAGCGCAGTCCGGATTCCACGAAAAACACCTTTGTACCTCATGAGCCCTGCGAGCAGAGCATAAAAAAAGCCGCCCTTTCGAGGCGGCTTCTTTTAATCTGCGAATATGGCTTAGGCCAAAGCGGCCAATTCAGCAGCCATCTTCTCTTCCTCTTCACGGGCCAAGGCTGCATCCACAAGGATACGGCCTGAATGCTCGTCTACCATGATCTTCTTGCGCTGGGCAATTTCCATCTGGCGTTGGGGAGGAATAGTAAAGTAGGAACCGGAAGCAGCGCCGCGCTCAATGCTCACGATGGCCAAACCGTTGTTCACCTTGCCGCGGATGCGGCTGTAGGCGGAAAGCAAACGATCGTCGCCCAAGTTCTCCGACAAAGCGGCTGAACGCTCGAGCAATACCGCTTCTTCCTTTTCTGTTTCTTTGATGATAGAGTCCAATTCGCTCTTCTTGAATTCCAAGTGGCCTTTGCGCTCCGTCAATTTCTCTTGAACACCCGTCAAAACAGCACCGCGGTTTTCCACCGTAGCTTCAAATTCACGAATATGCTTTTCCGCCAATTGGATTTCCAATTCTTGGTATTCAATTTCTTTCGCAATCGCATCGAACTCGCGGTTGTTGCGCACGTTCTTCTGCTGCTCTTCGTACTTGCTGATTTTCTCTTGGCAGCCTTTGATCAATTGCTTGTGGCCTTTGATCTCCGTTTTTGCCGAGTTTACTTCTTCTTCAATACGAGCCAAACGGGTCTCCAAACCTGCAATTTCATCTTCCAGGTCCTGCACCTCCAAAGGCAATTCACCGCGCAAGTTGCGGATCTCGTCAATACGACGATCCACGATTTGCAAGTTGTACAAAGCGCGTAGTTTATCTTCTACCGTGGCCGTAGCCGCTTGAGTGGTCTTTTTTGCCATATCAAATTGTGATCATGGGATTGGTAACCGACGTTGTCGTAAGGACGGCAAAATTAGGGAATTTCCTCCGAATGTAATCGGCTAAAAGTTCAATCGTGAACTGCTCACTTTCCCAATGCCCCACATCCATCATCACAAGGGCATTTTTCGCCTCAAAATAGCGGTGGTACGTGATGTCTGCTGTGACGTAAACGTCTGCTTTTTGGGCGATGGCCAATGGCAGCAAATCCACCCCCGCGCCCCCACAGAGAGCGACACGATGCACTTGGTCTCGGCAAACGGGGCTGTGGCGCAGCGCTTTTAGCCCAAGCGTTGATTTAACATGCTGAACAAAATCGTTCCAAGCCATGGGCTGGACGAGATCGCCAACCACGCCATACCCGACATCGGATCGAGAATTTTCAACTGCCACCCAGGAATGCGCCACCACCTCGTAAGGATGGCAGGCTTCCAAGGCCGCTTGCACCGCCGCGCGCGCCTCCGCAGGCACCATGAAGCTCTGACGGTGTTCCTTCACGGCACTGCGTTCGCCTACCTTGCCCGTGTGCGGCTGGGCTCCCTCCAAGGGACGGAAGGTGCCCGTTCCGGCGACCGCAAAATGGCATTCGTCGTAGGCCCCCATTTTACCCGCACCCGCGGCGAAGAGCCCTTCGGCCACCTCGGCCGCTTGCGCTTCCGGGGTAAAGACCGTGAGTTCAAACAAGCTCGAACTCCGCGGTTCCAGGATCCGGAGTCCCGAAACCCCCAGACGCTCGGCAAGCGCATGGCTCACGCCCCCCTCGATGCTGTCCAAATTGGTATGGGCGGCATACAAGGCCACATGGTGGCGCAAAGCGAGCATGGCGCAGCGTTCGACCTCTGTTCGGCCCGTTAGGCGCTTGAGCCCTTTGAAAATAATGGGATGGTGCGTAAGAACGACGTTGCAGCCCTTTTCAACCGCCTCGAGGATAACCTCCTCCGTGACATCCAAGGCCACAAGTACGCCAGTAACGTCTTGCGAGGGATCGCCCACTACGAGCCCGGAATTGTCATAGCCCGCCTGGAAGGCCAAAGGGGCCCAGTCCTCGAGCGCCTGAGCCAAGTGTTTAACCGATATCATGGTATGAAGATAAAAAAAGGGCCACCCTTGCGGGCAGCCCTTTCAGAATATACAGGGAATGGATTACTCGTTGTTCTCCATTTCTTCTTTCAAACGCGCCAAGCTGTCCAGATCACCCAAGGTGGTCTTTTCAACGGCATTGTTCACAGCGCTCACGGCAGAAGAACCGCCATTGTTGCCACCCTTGCTCTTCTTGCCGCCTTCATTGCTGTCGGCTACTTGCTTGAAGGTTTGGGTGTGTGAAACGAGGATGCGGCGGTTATCGCGGTTGAATTCAATCACGACAAAGCCCAACTTCTCGCCCACAGCGATGGATGAACCGTCTTCTTTAGAAGCGTGACGTGCAGGGCAGTAGGCCTCCAACTCTTGGTCGGCAAACCATACGTTGAAGCCTTTGTCTGCTGCAGACTTCACCTCACCTTCGTGGGTGCTGCCTTCTTCGAACACTACTGCGTAGTTGTCCCAAGGATTCTCAGACACCTGCTTGTGGCCAAGGCTCAATCGGCGGTTTTCCACGTCGATGTCCAATACTTGAACGTCCAATTCAGCACCTACAGAGGTAAACTCAGAAGGATGCTTGACTTTCTTGGTCCAAGAGAGGTCAGAGATGTGCACCAATCCGTCGATGCCCTCTTCCAACTCCAAGAACACGCCGAAGTTGGTAAAGTTGCGCACTTTGCCGCTGTGGGCAGAGCCTACAGGGTACTTGCTGGTGATTTCAGACCAGGGGTCTGGAGTCATTTGCTTCACGCCCAAAGACATCTTGCGCTCTTCGCGGTCGACACTCAATACAACGGCTTCTACTTCGTCGCCTGCCTTGAAGAAATCGTTGGCAGAGCGGAGGTGTGAACCCCAGCTCATTTCGGAAACGTGGATTAAACCTTCCACGCCAGGAGCTACTTCTACGAAAGCACCGTAGTCGGCCAAAACAACCACCTTGCCCTTGATCTTGTCGCCAGCCGCCAAGTTGGCATCCAACGCATCCCATGGGTGAGGGAACAATTGCTTCAAGCCCAACTGGATGCGGGTCTTAGCCTCATCAAAGTCAAGGATAACCACGTTGATCTTCTGATCGAGCTCAACCACTTCAGAAGGATGGTTGATGCGGCTCCAAGACAAGTCGGTGATGTGCACCAAACCGTCGACGCCACCCAAGTCGATAAAGACACCGTAGCTGGTGATGTTTTTGACCACGCCTTCCAAAACTTGACCTTTTTCCAATTGGCCAATGATCTTGCGCTTTTGTTCTTCCAAATCCGCTTCGATAAGCGCCTTGTGCGACACAACAACGTTCTTGAACTCGTGGTTGATCTTAACAATCTTGAATTCCATCGTCTTGTCTACGTAGACATCGTAGTCGCGGATGGGCTTCACGTCAATTTGAGATCCGGGCAAGAAGGCTTCCAAACCGAAAACATCTACGATCATACCGCCCTTCGTGCGGCACTTCACGTAGCCTTGTACGATTTCTTCTGCGTCGAAGGCCTCGTTCACGCGGTCCCATGCTTTGATGGAGCGCGCCTTGCGGTGCGAAAGCACCAACTGGCCCAACTTGTCTTCTTGCTTGTCTACCAATACCTCTACGGTATCGCCTGCCTTCAAGTCAGGGTTGTAGCGGAATTCGTTCAGGGAAACAACACCTTCCGACTTAGAACCGATGTCAATGATTACATCGCGGTCTGAAAGGCTGATCACCTTACCGCTGACCACTTGGTGCTCGACAGAGGTAACGAGGGTGTCCTCGTACATCTTCTCCATCGCCAAGGTGGCTTCTGATTTTTCTTTAGAGCCTGCTTCGTAGGCATCCCAATCAAATGGGGTTTCCTCTTCGTCAGCTTCCAAAACCAATTCTTCTTCGTCGCCCTCTTCGTCTTCAGACGCTGCTACTTCCTTAACGGCAGTTTTCTTAGGGGCTTTCTTCTCCTTTGCAGGAACTTCTTCTGCGGCAACTTCTTCCGTAGCTTCCTCGGTGGATGCTTCAACGGTTTCCGTTACTTCAACAGGGGTTTCTGGGGTTTCAAGCGCTTCGGCTTGAACTTCAGGCTTGGTCGACTTGGCCATGCGCTTAAGTACTTGTATTCTGATGGTTTTGCAGGCTTCAGCGCCCACCAGAAGGAGTCAAAAAAAAGCAGTCCTTTTGGGCGCCTGCAAAAACGCTTTCCAAAAAGGACTGCAAAAATAAGGTAAAATCCTGATTTACACAGGAAAATTACGCATTCTCAAAACGCTTTTTCAGCAATTCCGTAGTCGTTGATCCTGGGCGCTCCAAAGGCATGGCCAATGCACGGTCCCAAATCAAGTTGGTCAACGTTCCGATAGCGCGTGAAACCCCAAACAGGACCGTGTAGAAATCGTACTCCACCAAGCCGTAGTGCATGAGCAACTGGCCCGAATGAGCATCCACATTAGGCCAGGGGTTCTTCACCTTGCCGGTCGCCTCCAAAATACCAGGCACTACCTCGTAAATCGTGCTAATCACCTGGAACAAGGGGTCTTCCGGCATGTGCTTCAAGGCAAACTCGCGCTGCGCTTCGTAGCGGGGGTCCGTCTTGCGCAACACCGCGTGTCCAAATCCAGGAATGACCTTACCGCCATCCAACGTGTCGTGGCAGTACTGCGTAATCTGCTCCTTGGTAGGCTGTTCGCTGCCGATGGACTCCATCATTTCGAGCGTCCACTTGATCACCTCTTGGTTGGCAAGACCGTGCAAGGGGCCTGCGAGGCCGTTCATGCCGGCCGCAAAGCTCTGGTAGGCATCCGACAACGCCGAACCCACCAAGTGCACCGTATGCGCCGACACATTGCCTCCCTCGTGGTCTGAGTGAATGGTCATGTACAAACGCATCAATTCGCGGAACTCCTCATTGTCGTAGCCCAGCATGTGCGCAAAGTTGCCCGCCCAATCCAATTTGGTATCGGGCTCAATGTGCTCGCCGTTCTTGTAGGCACGGCGGTAGATGTACGCAGCCACACGGGGCAAGCGCGCAATCAGATTCATCGCATCCTCATACGTGGTTTCCCAGTACTCCGACTTGTGTACGCCCGCCGCGTAGGCCTTGGCAAACTCACTTTCCGTGCGCAAAGCCATGATGCCCACCACAAATTGCGTCATGGGGTGCGTGTGGCTGGGCAAGGCGTCAATAGCCTTGAACACATGCGGCGGAACGATGGCACGTCGCGCCCAGTTGTTGCTCACACGACGAACCTCATCGTCCGTGGGCAGTTCATTCATCAAAATGAGGTAGAACAAGCCTTCGGGAAGCGGCTCAGAAGCGCCCGGATATGCAGGCAGAAGCTTCTGCAATTCGGGGATGCTGTATCCGCGGAAACGAATGCCTTCCTCGGGATCCAACTTACTCGTCTCACAAATCAAGGCCTGCATGCCGCGCATGCCTTGGTAGATTTGACTTACAGTAATTTCACCAATCTTCTTCTCCCCGTGTTCGGCCAAAAAGGCTTTCACATCGGCTTGTGCTACGGGGATTTTGGTGGCAAAATGCTCTTTGATACGGTCCATCAGGGGTGTTTATTTGAAATTCTTGCCGTTGAAAACAGCAGTGTCGCCTAGCATCTCTTCGATGCGGAGCAGTTGATTGTATTTGGCCATACGGTCCGAACGCGAAGCCGAGCCCGTCTTGATCTGCCCCGTGTTCAAGGCGACCGCCAAATCCGCAATCGTTGAATCTTCGGTCTCGCCCGAACGGTGGCTCATGATGCACGTCATACCGTTGCGCTGTGCTTTTTGCACGGTGGTCACCGTCTCGGTCAAAGAACCAATTTGGTTCACCTTCACCAATACAGAATTGGCCGAACCTTCCTTGATGCCACGCTCTACGCGAGACACGTTGGTCACAAACAAGTCGTCGCCCACCAACTGGGTCGTATGGCCGATCGCCTTGTTCAAGGCTGCCCAACCTGCCCAATCGTCTTCGGCCAAACCGTCCTCGATGGAGATGATGGGGTATTTCTTGGTCCAATCCGTCCAGTAGCTGACCAACTCATCCGTGGTCATTTGCTTGCCGGAGCTCTTGTGGAAGGTGTACAAACCGGTTTTCTCGTCGTACAATTCGGTCATGGCCGCATCCATGGCGATGAAAACCTCTTCACCGGGCTTGTAGCCTGCCTTTTCGATAGACTTGAGTACGATTTCTATAGCCTCCTCGTTGCTTTGGATATTGGGGGCAAAACCGCCCTCATCTCCTACGTTAGTGCTGTAGCCCTTGCTCTTCAACACGGACTTTAGGTGGTGGAAGATTTCGGTACCCATTCGGAGCGACTCGCTGAAACTCGATGCTCCAACGGGCATAACCATGAACTCCTGGAAGTCGATGGAATTGTCAGCATGTTCGCCACCGTTCAGGATGTTCATCATGGGAACGGGCAAGGTGCGCGCCGTTACGCCTCCGACATATTGAAAGAGGGGCAAGCTCGTAGCTTGGGCGGCAGCACGTGCCGTAGCCAAACTCACCGCCAAGATGGCATTTGCACCCAAATAGGCTTTATTTGGCGTGCCATCCGCCTCAAGCATGGCGGCATCTACTTCCGCCTGGTCAGTAACTTCCAAACCCACTACCGCTTCTGCGAGGGTCGTATTTACGTTGTCCACAGCGTTCAAAACGCCTTTGCCGAGGTATACGTTGGCATCGCCATCGCGCAATTCAACCGCTTCGTGTGCACCGGTAGAGGCGCCCGAAGGAACGGCGGCGCGGCCAAAAGAGCCGTCTTCACAGTATACTTCAGCTTCAACCGTTGGGTTTCCGCGCGAATCCAAAATCTGACGCGCATGAATGGAGGTGATAATGGGCATGGTTTCTTTTTGAATTAAGCGTTCATAAGGGCGACAAAGTCGTCGAATAAATAACGTGAATCATGAGGACCTGGCGAGGCCTCTGGGTGGTACTGCACACTGAATACAGGGGCGTCCGTTCGGCGAATGCCTGCTACGGTTCCGTCGTTCAAATGCACGTGTGTCAATTCCACCGATGGATGCTTTTCAACGTCCTCCATGGCTACGGCAAAGCCGTGGTTTTGGGACGTGATTTCTCCCTTTCCTGTCTGTAGGTTCTTAACAGGGTGGTTAATTCCACGGTGCCCGTTGTACATCTTGTAGGTCTTCATGCCGGAGGCCAAAGCAATCATTTGGTGTCCTAGACAAATGCCAAACGTCGGTTTGCCCGAAGCAATCATGGCCTTAGCCACTTCGATGACGGCGGGCGATGCCGCGGGGTCCCCGGGGCCATTGGATAAAAAGTAGCCATCCGCTCCGGAAGCCTCCAAGGTCTCAAACGGTGTGTTATAGGGGTACACGGTGACTTTGCAACCTGCGTTGGCCAAGCAGCGGAGTATGTTCTTTTTGATGCCCAAATCCAGTGCCGCCACATGGAGGGTCGCATCGTCCGCCCCGAAGGTGTAGGGCGTTTCGGTGCTGACCACCGAGCAAAGCTCCAAGCCTTCCATAGAAGGAGTTGCACCCAATTCAGCCTTCAATTCCTCTAGGCGATCCAATTCCGTACTTATAATAGCATTCTGCGCACCGTGGTCTCGAATGTGGCGCACCAGTGCACGTGTATCCACATCTGCAATGGCCACGATCTTCTGTTCGCGGAAAAAGTCTGCTAAGGTCTTTCCGTTCGCACGCGGGCGGGTCTGAATGGCCGAAAAATTGCGCACGATCAAACCTGCAATCTGCACGTTTGGGTTCTCCGATTCCTCGTCCGTTACCCCGTAATTGCCGATATGTGCGGTAGCCGTGACCATCAATTGGCCTCGGTAACTAGGATCCGTGAAGATCTCCTGGTAGCCCGTCATGCCCGTATTGAAGCAAATCTCTCCCGTTGCGGTGCCATCTAGGCCCGTCGAACGACCGTAAAAAAGGGTGCCATCTTGGAGGAGAACAAATGCTTTAGTGCTCATATACAGGTATTTAGGTTAAGACATAAAAAAAGGATAAGAGCGAACCCTTATCCTTTGCAAGTTAGAAGAGAATTCACGGGTATCCTCGTTTATTCTGCCTCGTTTTCGTTGGTTTCAGCAGGAGCTGCGTCTGCGCTATCAGCGGCTTCTTCAGCTACTACTTCTGCGGGTGCCGCAGCAGGAGCTTCAGCAGCTACCGTAGCTTTCTTGCTACGACGCGTAGACTTTTTCGCTTCCTTCTTCTCGTTGCCGTAGATATCGTTGAAATCTACCAATTCAATCATGCACATCTCCGCATTGTCACCCAAACGGTTGCCCGTCTTGATGATGCGCGTGTAGCCACCGGGACGATCGCCCACTTTTACCGCTACTTCACGGAAAAGCTCCGTAACGGCCTCCTTGTTCTGGAGGTAGCTGAATACCATACGACGGTTGTGCGTGCTATCTACTTTAGAACGCGTTACCAAAGGCTCAACGTACTTTTTCAATTCTTTCGCCTTCGCCACCGTAGTGTTGATGCGCTTATGGGTAATCAAAGAGGCAGCCATGTTGCTCAACATCGCTTTGCGGTGTGAAGCCGTGCGACCCAAGTGATTAAATTTTTTGCCGTGTCTCATTGCAAATTATTCCTTATCCAGTTTGTATTTGGTGGTATCCATGCCGAAAGAAAGGCCCAAGTGAGCAACCAAATCTTCCAACTCCGTCAATGACTTCTTACCGAAGTTGCGGAACTTCATCAAATCCGCTTTCGTGTAGGAAACCAAGTCGGCTACCGTCTCAACTTCTGCCGCCTTCAAGCAATTCAAGGCGCGGACACTGAGTTCAAGTTCGGTCAGAGGCTTGAGCAACAATTTGCGCATTTCCATGACCTCTTCGTCGTAGCTCTCTACTTCCTGAACGGGCTCCGCGTCGGGAATCATCCGCTCATCGGTAAACAACAAGAAGTGTTGAATCAAAATCTGAGCGGCATCGGTCAACGCGTCCTGAGGAACAACACTGCCGTCCGTGTGGATTTCCATGATCAACTTTTCAAAGTCGGTCTTCTGCTCAACGCGGAAGTTCTCGATACTGTAGTTGACGTTCTTGATAGGCGTGTAGATCGCGTCCAAGGCAATGGTGCCCAAAGCAGCATCTGCCTTCTTGTTCTCCTCTGCGGGAACATAGCCGCGGCCCTTTTCGATGGTCAACTCCATCTCAAGCTTCACAGAAGCATCTAGGTGGCACAAAACCATATCAGGGTTCAATACCTGGAAATTGGCCATGAACGAACCCAAGTCGCCAGCAGTCAATTGATCCTTGCCCGTGAAGCGCACCTTAACAACTTCCGCATCGGCTGAGTCGATCTGGCGCTTCAAGCGAACTTGCTTAAGGTTCAAAACGATTTCCGTAACGTCTTCGACTACCCCTTTGATGGTAGAGAACTCATGCTCAACACCAGAGATGCGAACGGAGGTAAAAGCGAAACCTTCCAAAGAGTTCAGAAGAACACGGCGCAGGGCATTTCCTACAGTCAAGCCATATCCTGGCTCCAACGGACGGAATTCAAACTGTCCGTGTGTATCAGTCGTTGCGTTGACAATAACCTTTTCAGGCTTTTGGAATTGAAGAATAGCCATGGCTTATTTGGAGTAGAGTTCGACAATCAATTGCTCCTTAATGTTCTCAGGGATCATGTCACGTGAAGGAACGCTATCAAACGTACCTGACATCGTGGCGTCGTTCCAGGTCACCCATCCGTATTGGTTGGTAGATGAACCGGTCAATGAAGCGGCAATCACTTCAAGGGTCTTTGACTTTTCGCGAACGGAGATAACATCACCAGGCTTCACTTGCATGGATGGAATGTTACAAACATCTCCATTCACAGTGATGTGGCGGTGTCCCACCAATTGACGCGCTGCACGACGCGTGGGAGCTACGCCCAAACGGTATACAACGTTGTCCAAACGGCTTTCGCACAACTGAAGCAACACCTCACCGGTTACGCCCTTAGAGCGTGAAGCACGGTCAAACAAGATGCGGAACTGACGCTCCAAAATGCCGTAGGTGTATTTTGCCTTTTGCTTTTCAGCCAACTGAATAGAATATTCGGACTTCTTGCCGCGCTTGCGCTGGAAGCCGTGCTGCCCGGGAGGGTAGTTGCGCTTCTCCAACGCACGATCAGGACCAAAAATGGGTTCACCAAATCGGCGGGCAATCTTAGTAAGGGGACCTCTATAACGTGCCATTTCTTTCTCTCAGTTAAAAATTATACGCGACGGCGCTTAGGGGGACGGCAACCATTGTGAGGAATGGGCGTAATATCCACGATTTCCGTCACTTCAATTCCGCTGTTGTTCAAACTGCGGATGGCGCTTTCACGACCATTACCGGGTCCTTTTACGTAGACCTTCACCTTGCGCAGGCCGGCTTCAACGGCAACTCCAGCAGCATTTTCAGCAGCCATCTGAGCGGCGTAGGGCGTGTTCTTTTTAGAACCACGGAAGCCCATTTTACCGGCAGAAGACCAGGAGATTACTTGACCTTGCGTGTTGGTCAAAGCGATGATGATGTTGTTGAAGGTAGAAGTTACGTGAGCTTCACCCACGGCTTCCACTTTAACCTTGCGCTTTTTCGTCGTCTTGGTAGACTTGGTAGACTTAGCCATCAGTTAGGAATTATTTCGTTGCCTTCTTCTTGTTTGCAACCGTCTTACGCTTACCCTTACGAGTACGCGAGTTGTTCTTGGTGCGCTGACCACGGAGGGGCAGACCCAGACGGTGACGGATACCACGTTGGCATCCAATGTCCATCAATCGCTTGATGTTCATTTGTGTTTCGGAACGGAGTTCACCTTCCACTTTTACATTGTCGGTGATCCAGTTACGGATTTCCTGAAGTTGATCATCCGTCCAATCTTGAACTTTGATGTTAAAATCAACCCCAGCTGCCGTGAGGATTTCACGCGAACGGGAACGACCAATTCCGTAGATATAGGTCAGACCAATTTCTCCACGCTTGTTTTTCGGGAGGTCTATGCCAGCAATTCTCGCCATTTCTTCTTTCTAAATGGGTTTAACCTTGTCGTTGCTTCAACTTGGGATTCTTCTTGTTGATGATGTACAAGCGGCCCTTACGACGGACAATCTTGCAATCAGCGCTACGCTTTTTAAGTGATGCTCGAACTTTCATGGTGTGTTTCTAAACAAATCTTTTAATAACGGTAGGTAATACGTGCCTTGGACAAATCGTAAGGGCTCAGTTCCAATTTCACACGATCGCCAGGAAGAAGCTTGATGTAGTGCATGCGCATCTTGCCTGAAATGTGTGCGGTAACCACGTGGCCGTTTTCCAACTCTACACGAAACATCGCGTTAGAGAGGTTTTCGGTGATGGTACCGTCTTGGGTGATTCCTCCTTGTTTTGCCATATTAGAAGGCATTAGTTCGGCCAGACAAACGACCGCCGTCCATGAGACCGTCGTAGTGGCTGTTCAACAAATAGCTTTCTACCTGCATCAAGGTGTCTAAAACAACGCCTACGATGATAAGCAGGGACGTTCCGCCGTAGAACTGGGCCCATTGCATGTTCATTCCAGCGGTCATAGCCAAGGAAGGAAGAATGGCAATCAAAGCCAACAGAATAGCTCCAGGGAGCGTAATCTTCGCCAAAACATCGTCAATGTAGTTGCCCGTAGCCTCACCTGGCTTAATGCCGGGAATGAAACCGCCGTTGCGCTTGAGGTCATCGGCAATTTGGGTCGTATTGATTTGGATCGCCGTATAGAAGTACGTGAAGACCAAAATCAATACCGCAAATACAAAGTTGTACCAGAAGCCCTGGATGTTGCCAAACACGTCCACCATCCAGGTAGCACTCGCTCCCTCCATACCGGTGTATTGCACCACGGTCAAGGGGATAAACATCAGTGCCTGTGCAAAGATGATTGGCATAACGCCTGAAGCGTTTACACGGATGGGCAAATAGCTGCGACCGATTGTTTTGTTGCTACCACCTGCTACACGCTTAGCGTACTCCAAAGGAATTTGACGTACTGCTTGCGTAATGGCAATAGCGAACAAGAACACTACGTAAATAGCTACCATCTCCAAGAGGAACTTAATCCAGCCACCGCCAGCGGGGCTCAATTGCGTGACCAATTCCTGGAAAAATGCCTGTGGCAGTGTGGCTACGATACCAATCATAATCAACAAAGAGATACCATTGCCGATGCCCTTCTCCGTGATGCGCTCACCGAGCCACATGGCGAAAATGGTTCCAGCTATGATGACCGTCCAAGCTGCGAACCAGAAGGTTCCCATAGGCAAGGTTACTGTCACACCTTGCATGAGCAAGTTGGTGATATACCCTGGTGCTTGAGCAGCTACAATCATGATGGTCAAGTAGCGAGTGATTTGGTTCAGTTTGCGACGTCCTGATTCTCCTTCCTTTTGCATTTTTTGAATGCTAGGAACCGCTAGGCCGGCCAATTGGATGACGATAGACGCGGAGATGTACGGCATGATACCCAAAGCCAAAACCGAGGCATTGGCGAATGCACCGCCCGAGAAGGCGTTGATCAGCCCCACCAAGCCTTCAGAGGCTTGGTTCTGGAGTTGACCGAGTGAGCTAGGATCGATACCAGGAAGGACCACATTCGAACCCAAACGGTACACCAAGAGCAAACCTGCGGTCACGAGCAATTTCTCGCGCAACTCGCCGATAGCCCAGATGTTCTTAAGAGTTTGGATAAAACGATTCATGGTCTTCGCTTACAGAGTTTCAACAGAACCGCCAGCTGCTTCGATAGCGGCCGTAGCAGAGGCACTGAATTTGTGTGCAGAAACCTTCAAGGCAGCCGTCAGGGTACCACGACCCAAAACTTTTACCAAATCATGCTTACCGGCCAAACCGTTCTGCATGAGGGTTTCCACATTGATTTCCTTGAGTTTCTTCTCTTCAGCCAAAAGCTGGAGAACGTCCAAATTGATAGCGCGGAATTCCACGCGGTTTGGGTTCTTGAAACCAAACTTGGGAACGCGGCGCTGAAGGGGCATTTGACCACCTTCAAAACCAATCTTCTTGCTGTAGCCAGAGCGTGACTTAGCACCCTTGTGACCGCGACCTGCGGTACCAGCTGAACCACTACCCTCACCGCGACCAAGGCGCTTCTTGGTGAACGTAGAGCCCGCTGCGGGCTTGATATTATGAAGTGACATATCTATGCGTTATTTAACTTCTTCAACATTCACGAGGTGGCTCACCGTGCGAACCATACCAGCGATAGCGGGGGTATTCTCGTGTTCAACACTTTGATTCATCTTGCGCAAACCCAATGCAACCATAGTGGCGCGCTGGTTGGGAGGGCGGTTGATGACGCTGCGAACTTGGGTAATCTTAATACGTGCCATGATCGATATATCAGCCGTTAAACACTTTAGAAACTTCAACGCCACGGGTACGTGCCACTTGCTTAGCGTCGCGCATCTGGTGCAAAGCCATAAACGTCGCCTTTACCAAGTTGTGGGGGTTTGAAGAACCTTTTGACTTTGCCAAAACGTCGTGGACACCCACACTCTCCAACACGTGACGCATAGCACCACCTGCGATAACTCCCGTACCTGAAGAGGCAGGACGCAAGAATACACGCGCGCCGCCGAACTTACCTTCCTGCTCATGAGGGATAGTACCCTTCACGACGGGGAAACGGTACAAGTTCTTCTTAGCATCTTCGATACCCTTGGTAACAGCTTCAGAAACTTCCTTGCTTTTGCCCAAGCCGTAACCACCGATGCCATGCTCGTCACCCACCACTACAATGGCGGTAAAACCGAACGCACGACCACCTTTGGTCACTTTGGTTACGCGCTGGACGCCTACGAGGCGATCCACCAACTCCAAGCCACTGGGCTTAACTTTCTTTGCGGTAATCTCTTTCATCTCTAATTAGAATTTCAGTCCGCCTTCGCGAGCACCTTCAGCCAAAGCCTTAACACGTCCGTGGTACAAGAAACCACCGCGGTCAAATGCTACAGTATCGATGCCCTTTGCCAGAGCGATTTCTGCAATTTTCTTTCCTACTTGAGCGGCCTTCTCGGTTTTGTTACCGGTCAAACCTTCGCCCTTCTTCACCAAGGATGAAGCAGTCGCCAAAGTGGTACCAGTTTCATCGTTGATCAATTGAGCATAGATCTCCTTGCTGCTGCGGAAAACTGCCAAACGAGGGCAAGCTGCAGTGCCTTGAACAACCTTGCGGATGCGCAAGTGGATACGGTCTCTACGAGTGATATTTTTCGTTGCCATACTTCCTTACTTTTTACCGCCTGCTTTACCAGCTTTCTTGCGAACGATCTCACCCACGTAGCGAACACCTTTTCCTTTGTAAGGCTCAGGCTTGCGCATAGCACGGATTTTTGAAGCGATCATTCCCACCAATTGCTTGTCATGAGACGTCAATTCGATAACAGGGTTCTTACCTTTTTCACTGATGGTGTTCACGGTTACCTCAGAAGGCAACTGGAACATGACGTTGTGCGAGAAGCCCAAGGACAGATCCAAAACCTGACCCGCGTGGCTAGCACGGAAACCAACGCCAACCAGCTCCAAACGCTTAGTGAAACCTTGTGAAACGCCAACCACCATGTTGTTGATCAATGCACGGTACAAACCGTGAGCTGCGCGATGGGGCTTAGAGTCAGAAGGACGCGTAACCGTCAATACATTCTCCTCGATGGTTACAGCGATCTCTGAAGAAACCACTTGTGAAAGTGTTCCCTTGGAACCTTTTACGGTAACCACGTCATTCTCCACGGTGACAGTGACACCGGCGGGAATTGTGATGGGGGATTTACCAATACGTGACATGTCTGTCTGTTTAGTATACGTAGCAGATTACTTCACCACCAATGTTCTTGGCGCGAGCGTCCTTGTCCGTCATCATACCTTGAGAGGTGCTGACGAGAGCGACGCCCAAACCGTTCTTCACACGGGGCAGCGTAGTTGCTGATTTATAATTGCGCAAACCGGGACGTGAGGCACGATCGATGCCGCGGATAACGGGGCGCTTGGATGATTTTTCGTACTTCAAAGCCACCTTCAACGTGCCTTGTGGGCCGTCCTGGTCAACCTTGTAGCTAGCGATGTAGCCTTGCTCTTGCAAAAGACGAGCGATTTCAACCTTCATGTTGCTAGAAGGAACCTCGACGACCGCGTGACCAGCTTTAGCGCCGTTGCGGATACGAGTCAAGAAATCTGCGATGGGATCGGTATACATGTTCTTTACAATTCAGTAGGTTACCAGCTGCTCTTCTTAACGCCTGGAATCATTCCATTCAAAGCCATTTCGCGGAACGTTACACGAGAGATGCCGAACTGACGCATGTAGCCACGGGGACGACCGGTCAATTTGCAACGGTTGTGCAAGCGAACAGGAGATGCGTTTTTAGGCAACTTCTGAAGGCCTTCGTAGTCACCAGCTTCTTTCAAAGCCTCGCGCTTTGCAGCGTACTTGGCTACTAGAGCTTCGCGTTTGCGCTCACGCGCTTTCATTGATTCTTTTGCCATGTCTCTTACTTTTTGAAGGGCATTCCGAATTCGGCGAGAAGTGCCTTACACTCCTTGTCGGTATTGGCGCTAGTCACAAACGTGATGTCCATACCGGCGATGCGGTTTACTTTATCGATTTCGATCTCAGGAAAGATAATCTGCTCGGTGATACCCATGGTGTAGTTACCACGGCCATCAAATCCTTCTTTCACGCCCTGGAAATCGCGGATACGTGGAAGTGCAGACACCAACAAACGCTCCAAGAAATCGTACATGCGCTCACCGCGGAGGGTAACACGAGCGCCTACGGGCATGCCCTTACGCAACTTGAAGTTTGAGATATCTTTCTTAGACTTGGTAGGTACAGCGCGCTGACCGGCGATGATGCTCATCTCCTCTACCGCGTTGTCTACCAATTTCTTGTCGGCAACAGCCGCACCAATACCTTGGCTCAAAACGATTTTCTGGAGGCGTGGAACCTGCAGGTCGTTCGTGTACGCAAATTGCTCCTTCAAAGCAGGAACAACTTTGCTGTGAAAATCAGTCTTCAGTTTGGGTTCCATTACTTCGTGAGGGGTTTGCCAGATTTAACAGAAACGCGAACCGATTGTCCTTTGTCGTTGCGCTCGATGCGCGTACGAGTAGGAGTACCCGCAGCATCCATCACCATAAGGTTAGACACGTGTACGGGGGCTTCCATGGACTCAATGCCCCCTTGGGGATTGCTCGCGGAAGGCTTGAGATGCTTGGTGATCATGTTGATGCCCTCAACAACAGCACGCTGCTGCTTGGGGATCATGCGGATCACACGACCGGGTTTGCCCTTGTCGCGACCGGCGATGACCATCACCATATCTCCTGTCTTAATGTGAAACTTTGCCATTGTATTCTGATTCTTAAAGCACTTCAGGCGCCAAGGAAACAATCTTCATGTACTGCTTGTCGCGGAGCTCACGCGCAACGGGACCGAAAACGCGCGTGCCGCGCATTTCACCGTTGGCGTTCAACAACACACAAGCGTTATCGTCAAAACGGATGTACGAGCCATCAGGGCGACGAACTTCCTTCTTGGTACGCACCACCACAGCCTTAGAGACCGTGCCTTTTTTAGCGTTACCAGCAGGAGTTGCATCCTTAATGGTCACCACAATCTTATCGCCTACAGAGGCGTAACGACGGCGGGTACCTCCCAAGACACGGATCACCAAAACTTCTTTGGCACCGGTATTGTCCGCAACGCGGAGACGTGATTCTGTCTGTAACATGATTACTTAGCTCTTTCAATGATTTCGACCACGCGCCAAACCTTGGTTTTGCTCAAGGGACGGGTTTCCATGATGCGAACGGTATCGCCGTTGTTGCAATCGTTGGTCTCATCGTGTGCGTGGAACTTCTTAGAGAAGGTGATAAACTTGCCATACTTGGCGTGCTTCACGCGACGAGCGACACTAACGGTGACCGTTTTGTCCATAGCCGAACTGGTGACTACACCAATTCGCTCTTTGCGGAGGTTGCGTTGATTTTCCATCGACCTCTATTATTTACCTTGACGGTTAGTGACTTCTGTGGACAAACGTGCCACAATCTTGCGAGTGGATTGGATCACCATAGGGTTCTCCATGGGGCTGATACGGTGCTTGCGCTGCATATCGGCCAAATCTTTCTTAAACGAAGACAGTTGGTTCAACAACTCTTCTTGGCTCAAGCCTTGAATTTCTTTCATTTTCATGACTGATCCAGATTAAGCGTTAACCAAATCACGACGGGTAACCAACTTGGTCTTGACCGGAAGCTTTTGTGCTGCCAAACGCAATGCTTCTACAGCGATATCTTCGGGTACTCCATCGAGTTCAAACAACATGCGACCTGGGCGAATAACGGCTGCGTAGTATTCTACACCACCTTTACCCTTACCCATACGTACTTCCAAAGGCTTCTTGGTGATAGGCTTGTCTGGGAAAACGCGAATCCACAACTGACCTTCACGCTTCATGTAACGCGTTGCGGCGATACGAGCTGCTTCGATCTGGCGGGCGGTCATCCAAACCTCTTCCAAGGATTTGATGCCATAGGAACCAAAGGCCAAGGTGGCGCCGCGCTGGGCAACACCCTTCATTTTGCCTTTGAAGGTCTTACGGTACTTAGTTCTTTTCGGCTGTAACATGATCTATATCCGAATTAAGCTTTGCGATTGTTAGGACGGCGACGAGCGGGTCCACGACCGGGAGCGCCAGCACCAGGACCAGCTGCAGTAGGACGCTTAGAAGCACCCAATACATTGGTCAAGTCACGCTTGCCATAAACTTCGCCTTTCATGATCCAAACTTTGATACCGATACGGCCGTAGGTCGTGTGGGCTTCAGAGATATGGTAATCGATGTCGGCACGGAAGGTGTGCAAAGGCGTACGGCCCTCCTTGAACTTCTCAGAACGTGCAATTTCAGCACCGTTCAAACGTCCGCTCAATTGGACCTTGATACCTTCAGCACCCATGCGCATGGTGGAACCCATGGACATTTTAACGGCACGACGGAACGAGATACGACCTTCGATCTGGCGAGCAATTGAATCGGCTACCAATTTGGCATCCAATTCAGGGCGCTTGATCTCGTGGATGTTGATTTGAACATCCTTCTTGGTCAATTTCTTCAATTCTTCACGAAGCTTGTCTACTTCCGTGCCTCCTTTACCGATGATCACACCAGGACGAGCCGTAGCGATGGTCACGGTCACCAACTTGAGCGTGCGCTCAATGATGATGCGAGAAACGTTAGCACGAGACAAACGTGCGTACAAGTACTTGCGGATGGCAGCGTCTTCAGCGATTTTGTCGCCGTAGTTGCGGCCACCGTACCACTGTGAGTCCCAACCGCGGATGAAACCAAGGCGATTGCCGATAGGATTTGCTTTTTGTCCCATTATTGAGCTTCGTTTACTTCGGTTACTACAGGAGCTTCGTTGGCGGCGCCTACCACGATCGTAACGTGATTAGAACGCTTGCGTACACGGTGTGCACGACCTTGGGGAGCAGGTTGAACGCGCTTGAGCATGCGACCGCCGTCTACAGAAATAGACTGTACGACCAAGTTCGCTTCGTCCATAGAGACACCTTCGTTCTTGGCTTGCCAGTTGCTCAAGGCAGACAATAAGAGCTTCTCCAATCGGATGCTAGCTTCTTTGCCGCTGTGCTTCAATACATACAAGGCTTTTGCAACCTCCATGCCGCGAACCATGTCCGCAACCAAGCGCATTTTGCGAGGAGAAGTGGGGCAGTTGTTCAACTTAGCCATAGCCACGCTTTTGCGGGCCTCTTTCATGGCTTCTGCCGAGGAGTGTTTACGATTTCCCATGGCCTATTAGCGTTTGCCCTTGTCTTTCTTACCAGCGTGACCACGGAAGGTGCGCGTAGGAGCGAATTCGCCCAACTTGTGACCTACCATGTTCTCGGTAACGAAAACAGGGATGAAAGTTTTACCGTTGTGAACTGCAATGGTCTGTCCCACAAAGTCGGGGCTGATCATAGAGGCACGAGACCAGGTCTTAACAACCGTCTTCTTGCCTGATTCTACGTTCTCCATGACACGCTTCTCGAGCTTGTAATGGATGTAGGGTCCTTTTTTTAGTGAACGTGCCATTGCTTACTTACGTTTTTCAATGATGTAACGGTTGCTCGCTTTCTTCGGAGTGCGCGTCTTGTAGCCCTTCGCGGGGATACCCTTGCGTGAACGTGGGTGACCACCAGATGAACGACCTTCACCACCACCCATGGGGTGATCGACAGGGTTCATAGCAACACCACGCGTGCGAGGACGACGGCCCAACCAGCGGCTGCGACCTGCCTTACCACTTTCTACTTGCTGGTGGTCGCTGTTAGAAACAACGCCAACCGTAGCCAAGCACTCAACCAAGATCATGCGCGTTTCACCAGAAGGCATTTTCAACGTGGCATACTTGCCATCGCGTGCTGCCAACTGAGCGAATGCACCCGCACTACGTGCAATGATGCCACCCTGACCGGGACGGAGCTCAATGTTGTGGATGATCGTACCCAATGGAAGTTCAGCCAATTTCAGGGTGTTACCCACCTCAGGTGCTGAACCCGTGCCTGAAACGACGGTTTGACCCACCTTCAAGCCATTGGGAGCGATAATGTAACGCTTCTCACCGTCTGCATAAACCACCAAAGCGATAAACGCAGAGCGATTGGGATCGTATTCAATGGTTTTCACCGTTGCGGGGACGCCAAACTTCTCACGCTTGAAATCCACTACACGGTAACGCTGCTTCGCACCACCACCGATATACCGCATGGTCATCTTACCGGAATTGTTACGACCGCCAGAACGCTTCTTAGAAACCGTCAACGATTTCTCGGGAGCATTGGTGGTGATCGCCGCAAAGTCATTCACCGAGCGAAAACGCTGCCCAGGAGTGATTGCTTTTAATTTACGTACGCCCATGATTCTTAGAGATTACCGTAGATGTCGATGGATTCACCGGAACGCACATCAATAATCGCCTTCTTGAAGGAAGACTTCTTGCCCTCCAACATGCCTGCCTTTGTGTAACGCACAATGTGCTTGGCGGGAACGATGATGGTGCGAACGCTTTCAACGTTCACGTTGTACGCAGCCTCTACGGCCTTTTTAATTTCAACCTTATTGGCCTTCTTATCTACGACGAAGGTGTAGCGATTCCGCCCCTCAGCCTCAGCTGAAGCCTTCTCCGTAATGACCGGACGAATGAGAATGCTTTCCATTATTTCGTAGTTAATGCCGTTTGAATTTTCTCAATTGACCCCTCAGTCAGGACTAAAGTGCCACCGTTCAAAATCGCGTAAGTGCTTAATTCAGAAGCGGTTACCACATTTGAGCCCTCAAAATTGCGGGAGGACAAATATACATTTTTATCCTGCTCGGCCAACACCACTGTAGATTTCTTTCCTTGAAGACCCAGAGCAGACAACACTTGGCTGTAGGCCTTGGTCTTAGGAGCTTCCATAGTAAGTGCCTCGAGGACAATAACTTGATTCTCTTTAACAAGGGTTGAGAAGGCCGATTTACGGGCCAAATTCTTCAACTTTTTGTTCAGTTTGAAACCGTACTCGTGAGGAACGGGGCCGAAAACACGACCACCACCGCGGTACAAGGGAGATTTCATGCTACCATGACGAGCGCCACCTGTTCCTTTCTGGCGGTGAAGCTTCTTCGTGGTGCGAGCAATTTCAGCGCGCTGCTTGGCCTTGTGCGTTCCCTGGCGCTGGTTGGCCAAGTACTGCTTCACGTCCAAGTACATCGCATGCTCGTTGGGCTCGATGCCGAAAACGTCATCGCTCAGGATCGCCTTGCGACCTGTGTCTTTGCCCTCAAGGTTAATAATGTTCAATTCCATTATTTCTCCACAATTACGAGTGACTGCTTAGCGCCGGGCACAGAGCCTTTTACGATCAGCAAGTTCTGCTCAGTATCAACTTTCAAAACGAGAAGGTTCTGGATCTTCACACGCTCAGCGCCCATGCGGCCACCCATGCGGGTGCCCTTGAAGACACGTGAGGGGTCAGAACCAGCACCGATTGAACCTGGTGCGCGAAGGCGGTTGTGCTGACCGTGGGTGCTTTGTCCAACACCACCAAAACCGTGGCGGCGAACAACACCCTGGAAGCCTTTACCCTTCGTGGTTCCTGCGATATCTACGTATTCGCCTTCGATGAACATGTCTACCGTCAAAACGTCGCCCAACTGAACAGCGTCAGCAGCGAAGTCTTTGAACTCGACATACTTCTTCTTAGCGGCAGTATTCGCTTTCTTGGCGTGGCCGGCGGCAGCTTGTACGGGATTTTTTTGATCTCCGTAACCGATCTGCACGGCTGCGTAACCATCGACATCTTCTGTTTTGACCTGAGTCACCACACAGGGACCCAACTCGATGACCGTACACGGCTGGTTCTTGCCATCCGCGTCGAAGATGCTGGTCATTCCGATTTTCTTGCCAATTAATCCAGGCATGATTTCAAAAGGAATTTGTTAAACTTTGATTTCTACTTCAACCCCACTTGGCAACTCCAACTTCATCAAAGCATCAATGGTTTTGCTAGATGAAGAATAGATGTCCAACAAGCGCTTGTAGCTAGACAGCTCAAACTGCTCACGGGCTTTCTTGTTTACGTGAGGTGAACGGAGCACCGTGTAGATGCGCTTGTTCGTGGGAAGAGGGATGGGGCCGTTTACTACAGCTCCCGTGCTCTTCACCGTTTTCACGATTTTCTCAGCACTCTTGTCTACGAGCATGTGGTCGTAAGACTTGAGTTTAATGCGAATTTTCTGGCTCATAACTTGAAAAAGACTTATTTGCTACCCTTTACTTTCTCGATCACCGCCTCAGCAATGCTAGAAGGCGTTTCGGCGTAGTGGCTGAACTCCATAGAAGAACTGCCGCGACCAGAGGTGATCGTACGCAAAGTGGTTACATATCCAAACATTTCACTCAAAGGCACTTTGGCACGTACGACAGAGTCGCCTTCTTTCGTGTCCATACCCTCAACGATACCGCGGCGCTTGTTCAAGTCACCTACGACGTCACCCATGGAGTTCTCAGGCATAACAACCTCCAACTTCATCATGGGCTCCAGGATCACAGGGCGTGCCTTCTTGCCTGCCTCGCGGAAGCCAATTTTAGCAGCCAATTCAAAGGACAAAGAGTCCGAATCCACTGGGTGGAAAGAACCGTCCGTCAAGGTCACCTTCATGGTGTCGATGGCGTAACCCGCCAAAGGACCATTGTTCATGGCATCCTTAAAGCCTTTTTCAACAGCGGGAACGAATTCACGAGGAATATTACCACCCTTGATTTGGTTGTCGAACTGAAGCGTGCCGGTAAAGTCTTCGTCGGCAGGACCGATGGTGAAGACGATGTCCGCAAACTTACCGCGACCACCCGTTTGCTTCTTGTATACCTCACGGTGGTTAAAGTTGGCCGTAAGCGCCTCCTTGTACTGAACCTGAGGAGCGCCTTGGTTACACTCGACCTTGAATTCACGCTTCAAACGGTCTACGATGATTTCCAAGTGCAATTCACCCATACCCGAGATGACCGTTTGGCCCGTCTCTTCGTCCGTGTGAACGCGGAAGGTGGGATCTTCTTCAGCCAACTTAGCCAAAGCCATACCGAGCTTGTCAACGTCCGCCTGGGTCTTGGGCTCAACCGCCAAACCGATAACGGGCTCAGGGAAGCTCATAGATTCCAAGATGATAGGACGCTTCTCGTCGCACAAGGTGTCACCCGTACGGATGTCCTTGAAACCAACGCCAGCACCAATGTCACCCGCTTCGATCATCTCGATGGGGTTCTGCTTGTTGGAGTGCATTTGGAAAATACGAGAGATACGCTCTTTGTTGCCCGTACGCATGTTCTTGGTGTACGAACCTGCGTCAATCTTACCCGAGTAAACGCGGAAGAAGCACAAGCGACCAACGAAGGGGTCGGTAGCAATCTTGAACGCCAATGCTGCAAAAGGCTCATCGGGATCAGGCTTGCGAACTTCTTCTTGCTCCGTATCGGGGTTGGTGCCGGTGATGGCCTCAACGTCCACGGGAGAAGGCATAAAAGACATAACGGCGTCCAACATCGTCTGAACACCCTTGTTCTTGAAGGCAGAGCCACACAATACAGGAGTAATCTTCTGAGCGATGGTCGCCTTGCGGATAGCCGCTACCAATTCTTCCTTGGTGATGCTATCGGGATCGTCAAAGAATTTCTCCAACAAGGTATCGTCGAATTCGGCTACAGCCTCTACCAACTTCTCGCGGTATTCGGCTACTGTCTCCACCAAATCAGCGGGGATGTCCACCACATTGTAGGTCATGCCTTGCGTAGTGTCGTCCCAAATGATGGCCTCGTTGGTCAACAAGTCCACAACACCTTGGAATTCCGTCTCAGCACCGATAGGCACTTGCAAGGGAATGGGGTTGCCTTTCAATTTCTCGTCGATCTGGCGAACAACGTTGAAGAAATCTGCACCCGTACGGTCCATTTTATTCACGAAGGCGATACGAGGTACAGAGTACTTCGTAGCCTGACGCCAAACGGTTTCCGTCTGGGGCTGAACGCCACCAACGGCGCAAAGCAACGCCACGGCACCGTCCAATACGCGCAATGAACGCTCTACCTCAACGGTAAAGTCAACGTGTCCTGGGGTGTCAATGATGTTAATCTTGTACTGCTGCGTTTCTGCGGTGTCCTTTCCTTGAACGGTTGGGAAGCGCCAAAAACAGGTCGTGGCAGCTGAGGTGATGGTGATACCGCGCTCCTGCTCCTGAACCATCCAGTCCATGGTAGCAGCACCGTCGTGTACCTCGCCAATCTTGTGGCTTACACCCGTGTAGTAAAGAATACGCTCCGTGGTAGTCGTCTTGCCCGCATCGATGTGGGCCATGATACCAATGTTGCGTGTGAATTTTAAATCGCGCTTAGACATGATATCAATAGATTAGAAACGGAAGTGTGAGAAGGCCTTGTTCGCCTCGGCCATTTTGTGAACGTCCATGCGCTTCTTAACAGCAGCGCCTTCCTCTTTAGCAGCAGCCATGATTTCGCCGGCCAGCTTAGCAGCCATGCTCTTTTCATTGCGACCGCGGGCGTAGCCAATCATCCACTTCATAGCCATGGAGATTTTGCGCTCGGGGCGGATTTGCTGAGGAATCTGGAAGGTAGAACCACCTACACGACGGCTGCGAACCTCTACGTGAGGCATCACATTGGTCAAAGCGGTCTTCCACTGGTCCAGGCCGTTGGCCTCGCCAGACTTTTCAGAAACGATGTCAATCGCATCATAGAAGATGGTGAAAGCGGTAGACTTCTTGCCGTCATACATCAAGTTGTTGACGAAACGAGTTACCAAGGGATCATTGAAGCGGGGATCCGGCAATAGGGGGCGCTTCTTAGCACGCGTCTTTCTCATGATTTCCGATTATTTTTTTGCTTTGGGGCGCTTAGCACCATACTTAGAACGACGTTGCATACGACCGTTCACGCCTGCCGTATCAAGGGCACCGCGAACGATGTGGTAACGTACACCTGGCAAGTCTTTCACACGACCGCCACGTACGAGTACGATAGAGTGTTCTTGCAAGTTGTGGCCTTCACCGCCGATGTAGGCGTTGACTTCGTTGCCATTGGTAAGACGCACACGGGCGACCTTACGCATAGCCGAGTTAGGCTTCTTAGGAGTGGTGGTGTACACACGCGTGCACACGCCTCGACGCTGGGGGCAAGAGTCCAACGCTGCGGACTTGCTCTTCTTTTCCAGCTTGACTCGTCCCTTACGTACGAGCTGTTGAATGGTAGGCATTCTTTTTAATTGTGTTGGTTGTCGTCGCTACAATAAACTATACCCCTAGTTTTTAGGGGACTGCAAATGTAGACCTTTTTTCGCTACGGACAACGCTGATTTTCTTGCAGTTTTTAAACTTTTTCGCACCGGGCCCGAATGGTATCTTTGACCTCTTCCCATGTCAGCGTATTTATCTGCCCTAAATTCGGTCCAACAAGAAGCCGTGAAACAGACCGATGGTCCTGTCATGGTTATTGCGGGTGCAGGTTCGGGCAAGACCCGCGTACTGACCTTCCGAATCGCCTACCTCATGGAGCAAGGCGTGGATCCTTTCAACATTTTGGCACTCACCTTTACCAATAAGGCAGCGCGCGAAATGAAGGGCCGAATTGAGAAGCTCCTCGGCGGCACCGAAGCTAAGAATCTATGGATGGGCACCTTCCACTCCATCTTTGCGCGCATCCTGCGGATCGAAGGACATCGTTTGGGCTACCCCTCCAATTTTACCATCTACGACACCGAGGATGCTCAAAAGGTGATTGCCGGCTTAATTAAAGACCGCGGCCTGGACAAAGACATCTATAAGGTCAAAGGCGTTGCCTCTCGCATTTCCGCGTACAAGAACAATTTGATCACGCCCAAGGCCTACCAAAACCGAGCGGATCTTCAGGAGGCGGATGCCTCGGCGCGCATGCCGCAACTGGGCGAGCTTTATGGAGCCTACATGGAAAAGTGCTTTCGTGCAGGGGCGATGGACTTTGACGATTTATTGCTGAAGACCAACGAGCTATTTATCAAGTTCCCCGATGCCTTAGCGCGCTACCAGGAGCGTTTTAAATACATCCTGGTGGACGAGTACCAGGATACCAACCATTCGCAGTACCTCATTGTGAAGGCGCTGGCCTCGCGGTTTGAAAACTTGTGCGTGGTGGGCGATGACGCGCAGAGTATTTATGCGTTTCGAGGGGCGAATATTCGGAACATTCTGAACTTCCAAAAGGACTACGCAGACGCCAAGTTGTTCAAGCTCGAGCAGAACTACCGCAGCACGGGCTGCATCGTGCAAGCGGCCAACTCGCTGATTAAGCACAATCAGGACCAGTTGGAGAAGGACGTTTGGACCAGCAATCCGCAAGGGGACCGAATTGTCGTGCACAAAAGTGTGAGCGACGCCGACGAAGGCAATTATGTGGCGCAGACGATTTGGGAGCTGAACATGCGGGAACACATGGCCCACGATCAGTTTGCCATCCTCTACCGCACCAATGCGCAATCCCGCGCTTTTGAAGATGCCCTGCGCAGACGCAATATCCCCTACCGCATCTACGGAGGCCTCTCCTTCTACCAACGCAAGGAGGTCAAGGACTTGATGGCCTATGTGCGTTTGACCGTTAATCCCAAGGACGAGGAGGCTTTTCGACGCGTTATCAACTTGCCCGCGCGCGGCATCGGCGACACGACCCTTGCCCGCCTGACCATCGCGGCGGACGAGCGCCAGGCAACGATTTGGGAAGCCGCAGAACATGCCGGCGCTTGGGGGGTCAACATCAACCGCCCCACGCAGGAACGCTTGCTGGCCTTTACCGACCTGATCAAGTCCTACCAAATCATCGCCCAGGAGAAGGATGCCTTTGACGTGGTCGAACACATTTCGCGCAGCAGCGGAATCATCAAGTTTTTGGCGGAGGACAAGACGCCTGAGGGCATTTCGCGCTACGAAAACGTACAGGAATTGCTCAACGGCATCAAGGACTTTGTGGAGCAACAGCAGCAAGTAGAAGATGGCGACCCTAGCTTGGGAGCCTTTCTTCAGGACGTGGCTTTGCTGACCGATGCCGACCGCGCCGATGAGGACGACCGTCCCAAAGTGAATCTGATGACCATTCACCTGGCAAAGGGCCTGGAATTCCCGGCCGTCTTTGTCGTGGGCATGGAGGAGAATTTGTTTCCATCGATGATGTCCATGGGGTCGCGTTCAGACCTAGAAGAAGAGCGCCGCCTATTTTACGTGGCGTTGACGCGTGCTGAAAAGCGTGCCTTCCTCACCTACGCTCACGTGCGCTACCGCTGGGGCAAACTCATTGACTGCGAACCTAGCCGCTTCCTAGAGGAACTGGACGAGGCTCATTTGGACATCCATGTGCCTGAATTCCAGCCCACCTATTCGGTGCCCAAAGAGTTGATGGACGCCTTTGACGTACCTTCGACGCGCAGAACCGCAGCGCCTTCTCGCCCTGCATCCCCCAAACCGACGAAGCCCAGCCCGCCTCCAGCGCCTGTTCGCTTCCGACGACCCACCGCGCTCAAGCCCATGAATCAAGCCACGCAAAGTGCGGGAAGTTCGGGCAGCAACGCCTTGGAACTTGGCCTAGAAATTGGATTTAAAGTGGTGCACGACCGCTTTGGTATCGGAAAAGTGACGGAATTGACCGGCGACGGCACCGAGCGAAAAGCCACCATCCTCTTCGACAACGCCGGCGAGAAAAAATTGCTGCTCAAGTTTGCTAAATTGCAACTCCTTTCATGATGGATACTTCAAACATTGCCGCTCTCTCCCTGGACTACAACACGGACCGTGAACAGTTGCGCATGCCCGAATATGGGCGCCACGTGCAGTCCATGATCGAGTACTGCTTGACGCTGCCCGATCGCGACCACCGCACCAAGGTGGCCAACAGCATCATTGATGTGATTGGCAACCTCAATCCTAGCCTGCGCGACAATCCCGATTACCGCCACAAACTGTGGGACCACCTCTTTGTCTTGTCCGACTTCCAGCTGGACGTAGACTGCCCCTACCCTATTCCCACTCGCGAGAAGCTGGCGGAAAAACCAGAAGCCGTCCCCTACCCCCAAAAGAGCCGCAGCCACCGCTACTATGGCAACATCATTCAGAGCTTGATCGCCACGGTCTCTGCCATGGAGCCGTCCGAGGAGCGTGACGCCATGGAATTGGACATCGCCAATCAAATGAAGCGCGCCTACCTCTCTTGGAACAAAGACACGGTGGACGACGCGGTCATTTATGCCGAATTGCGCATCCTGTCGGGCGGTCGACTGGGTCAAGAAAAGACCACCTTATCGGTCAACCGAGGGGTCGTCTCTCAGAATGCCCCCTTGCACACGCGCTCAAAGAAAAAATCAAAGGCCAACTTCAAGCGAAAAGGCCCCTTTAAACGCAAATAATTACCCTATTCCGTGTCATCCAGCTTTCGCATCACTGGTGGACGCCGCCTCAAAGGCGATGTACACCCCCAAGGCGCTAAAAACGAAGTTCTCCAAATTCTCTGCGCGGTACTGCTGACGGAGGAAACCGTTCGCGTTTCCAACATCCCTGACATTGTCGACGTCAACAAGCTCATTGAAATCCTTGGAGACTTTGGGGTAACTGTGACCAAACACGGGCACGGTGACTTCAGCTTCTGCGCCAAAGACGTGGACGTCAACTTCCTTTTTTCAGATACCTACAAAAAGAAAGGTGCCGCCCTGCGCGGTTCCATCATGCTCGTGGGCCCCTTGTTGGCCCGCTTTGGCAAGGGCTACATTCCCAAGCCCGGAGGCGACAAAATCGGCCGTCGCCGCTTGGACACCCACTTTCTGGGCTTCATGAAATTGGGTGCTGAATTCAAATTTGAAGAAGGCTCTCACTTCTACGGTGTAGAAACGCCCGCCAGCGGCCTAAAGGGTGCCTACATGCTCCTCGACGAGGCGTCCGTGACCGGTACCGCCAATATTGTGATGGCAGCGGTCATGACGCCGGGCACGACCACCATCTACAACGCGGCCTGTGAGCCCTACTTGCAGCAGCTCTGCAACATGCTCGTTCGCATGGGTGCCAAAATTGAAGGCATTGGCAGCAACCTCTTGACCATCACGGGCGTGGAGCGCTTGGGTGGCACCGAGCACCGCTGTTTGCCCGACATGATTGAGATTGGTTCTTGGATTGGTTTAGCGGCCATGACGCAGAGCGAATTGACCATCAAGAATGCGGGCGTAGCGCATTTGGGCATCATCCCCGAGGTCTTCCGCAAGCTGGGAATTAACCTTGAAATCCAGGGCGACGACATTTACATTCCCGCCCAGGAGAGTTACGAAATTGGTGCGTACTTAGACGGTTCTATGGTAACGGTGGCCGACGCACCATGGCCCGGTTTTACGCCCGATTTGCTGAGTATTGTGCTGGTGACGGCTACGCAGGCGAAGGGTTCGGTGCTCATTCACCAGAAGATGTTCGAAAGCCGCCTCTTCTTCGTGGACAAGCTCATCGACATGGGCGCCCAGATCATTCTTTGCGATCCGCACCGCGCTACGGTTATTGGATTGGACCGAAAATTCACCCTGCGCGCTACCACGATGACGTCGCCGGACATTCGCGCCGGTATCGCCCTGCTCATCGCCGCATTGAGCGCCGAAGGAACGAGCACCATCCACAACATTGAACAAATCGACCGCGGTTACGAACGCATCGACGAGCGTCTTCGTGCCCTCGGTGCCCAAATCGAACGCATTCCTGCCTAACTTTATCCCATCATGAAAAAAGTACTTGCTTCTCTTCTTATCGCCTCCGCCCTTTTGTGGACGGCTGCGCGCCCTGCCGAAAGCAGCATTCGCCCAGTTGCGGACGCTCAATTGGCCAATATCAATGTAGGTGATCAAGCGCCTGAACTCGCGTTCCAAAATCCCAACGGCGACATCGTCAAGTTGAGCGATTTGCGTGGCAAAGTCGTATTGATCGACTTTTGGGCGTCTTGGTGTGGCCCCTGCCGCATGGAGAACCCCAATGTGGTTCGCATCTACAACGAGTACAAAGACAAGAAATACACCGCTGGTAAAGGTTTTGAAATCTACTCCGTAAGCTTGGATCAAGCCAAGGACCGTTGGGTGGACGCCATCGCCAAGGACGGCCTTTCTTGGTCTAGCCATGTGAGCGACCTCCGCGGCTGGCGGGCACAAGGCGCCGCGCTCTACGGCGTCAACGCGATCCCCATGACCTTCTTGGTCGACGGCAAGGGCAAGATCATTGCCAAAGGCCTGCGCGGCGCCCAATTGGAAGCCGCTTTGAAGTCCCTCCTTCAATAAGGACGGACAGTTCGTCACGACAGCCTGGCCCTGCTAAGGGCTGACAATCTGCCATTCTGACACGAAATCAGTTTGGCAGATTGTTTGCTTTTAGGGCAGCACTGAATACTACTTGCACGCATGGCAAAAGAATCTAAAAACCAGCACGAGTCCGAAGAGCCCATTTTGGACGAGAACGCAGCAAGCGCTGAGACCGCTGAGGCAGAAGCCCCTGAAGTCGCTGCGGACCCCGCCGAGGTAATTCAAGCCCTCAAGGACCAGAACCTGCGCCTGTATGCCGAATTTGAAAACTTCCGCCGCCGCAACGCACGCGAGCGCTTGGACCTCATGGCTACCGCCAACGAGAAGGTTATCAAGGCCATACTGCCTGTCGTGGACGACTTTGAGCGCGCCTTGAAGAATATTCCAGCGGATTCCACAGAACGCGTGGGCCTTGAGCTGATCTACACCAAACTCCTGAACACCTTGAAAGCCGAAGGCCTAAAGGAAATGGCGAATGCAACTGGCCAGGCCTTTGATGTGGAGACGATGGAAGCCATTACCAACATCCCTGCCCCTAGCCCCGAATTGGCGGGAAAGGTGGTCGATCAAATCGAGAAGGGCTACAAATTGGGCGAGAAAATTATCCGCTATGCCAAAGTGGTAGTGGGCGAATCTCTTGCCTCCTAAGCCATGGCCAAACGCGACTACTATGAGGTTTTAGGCGTATCCAAGTCCGCCTCTGCCGACGAAATCAAGAAGGCCTACCGCAAGCTGGCTATTCAATACCACCCCGACAAGAATCCAGGGGACGGTGAAGCGGAAGACAAGTTTAAAGAAGCCGCTGAGGCCTACGAGGTCCTCTCCAACCCGGAAAAGAAGCAGAAATACGACCAGTTTGGCCACCAAGCCTTCGGCGCCGGAAGCGGCGGCTTTGGAGGGGGCATGAACATGGAGGACATCTTCAGCCACTTTGGGGACATTTTTGGAGGTGGGAGCTTTGGCGGTTTTGGCGGCGGTAGCCGTGGCGGAGCCGCGCGCGGCGCCAACCTCCGCGTTCGCGTAAAACTCACGCTGGAGGACATCGCTAACGGCGTGGAGAAAAAGATTAAAATCCGCCGCGCGGTGCCCGCCGACGGCTTGACGTTTAAGACCTGTACGGTCTGTAACGGCTCCGGTCAAATCACCCGCGTACAGAACACCATCCTAGGCCAAATGCGCACCGCCTCTGCCTGCCACGGGTGTAATGGTTCAGGGAAGATGATTGACAAGCGGCCCGATGGCGTTGGTGCCGATGGCCTAGAGCGCGTGGACGAAGTCGTAAGCGTGAAGATCCCGGCAGGCGTCCAGGACGGCATGCAACTTCGCGTGGGCGGCAAGGGCAACCACGGTCCCGTAGGCGGACCAGCGGGGGACCTCATTGTTTCCATCGAAGAGGAAGCCCATTCGGAACTCGTTCGTGAGGGCCAAAACCTGCACTACGACCTCTACGTCTCCTTCCCAGACTGCGCCTTGGGCACCACGGTGGAAATCCCCACCATTCAAGGAAAAGCCCGCATGAAGATTGACGCTGGTACCCAGAGCGGAAAGACGTTGCGTTTGAAAGGCAAGGGCCTCCCCAGCGTCGAGGGCTATGGCACGGGAGACTTGCTGGTGCACGTGTCTGTTTGGACGCCTAAGTCTGTGACGAGCGAAGAAAAAGCCATGCTCGAAAAACTGCAGGAAAGTGCCAACTTCCAGCCCAATCCAGGCAAATCGGACAAGGGCTTCTTTGACCGCGTCAGAGACATGTTCAACGGCTAATCCGTGTACGTCTCACGCAATTCCGATTGAACCACGATCTAAAGCAAAAAGCCCCGGCCGACAGGCCGGGGCTTTTTTTATTCCTGTAGAAAGACGTGCCTTAGCGAACGATGGTCACCGGACCGCCGTAACGCAGCTCTTTGCCGCAATGCAGTAAGATGTAGTAGGTGCCAGGAGGCAAGGGATTGCCATTGGCATTAGTGCCGCCCCAGGTGTCGTCGTAGTTGTCTTGCAGGTAGACCTGGCCGCCCCAGCGGTTGAGTACGCGGAGTGTGCATTGATCGCCGAAGGAAACCTCGGAAAGGTCTAAGACATCGTTCATGCCATCGCCATTGGGGGTCATGGCATTCTGAACGTTGGAGAGGTCGGGGTCCGTTTGGTCCGGTAAGTAGTAAACAAAGACCGTATCGATGCCCTGGCAACCGACTGAATTGGTCACAATGGCATAGAAGGTGGTCGAATCTTGGTACGTCCAAGCCTGCGGATCTTGCTGTCGGTAGTTGTTGAAATACACGGGCTTATCCGCAAACCAGCGGTAGGCCGCTCCAGCCGTCACGTTGAGGTAGGCCGTATCGCCACGTGCGATAGCCGTGTCGTTGCCTGCAAAGACGGGCAAGGACCACTGCACCACATTGACGGTATCGTAGGTCGTATCGGGACAGGTCTTTGAGTACACAATAAGCTGCACCGGGTACTTGCCGGGCTGCGACCAGCTCACGTGCTCAACCGTATCGCCTGTGGCTCCATAGACGTTGGCTAGGTTGCCGAAGTCCCAAGAGAAGGTTGCATCGTATGGGGTCGTTCCGCTGGCATAGAACGTCAAATCCTGCGCCTCAAAGCAACTTTGGCCATCGTACTGGATAACGTAGTCGGGCGCATCGTAGATGTGGAAGCTCTCGTAGACGGTATCCGTGCATACCAAACCGGGGTTGATCACCAGCATCACCGTGTAGGCCCCTGTGTCGGGATAGGTCCAGGAAGGTGAAGGCGAAGAGCTGGTATCTTGGGTGGTCGTGGTATCCCCGAAATCCCAATAGTAGCTGATAGCTCCGGATGTTTGTGCCTGGAAAGGCATCGTACGACCGCCACAAAGCAAGCTGGGCTTTTCAATTTGGGTCAACATGTCGGCCACGACGTTGCTCACACAGTTGGTGATGTTGAACTGGTAATCGCGACGCACGGTGGATTGGAACACCCCATTTCGGTATTCGCTCACACAGATGCCCACCACAAACTGGCCGGTTGTATTAGCCGAACCCGTGATGTAGCCGGTATTGGGATCAATCGTCAAGGCAGGGTTGCCAGGAACGGGAGAGCTGCTTGTTTGGGGTGCAATAAATGCAATGGTTGAATATGGAGGTGCCGCAGCCGGATTGGGTGAGGCATTGCCGCTTGATCCCCCATTGAGGATGTCGCAGAATTCGTAGTAGAGGGAGTCTCCGTCTGCATCCGTGGCCGAAGCGTTGATGTTTTGGAGATCGTTCAAACACAATACGATGGGCGGCACGGTGGTAAATTCAGGAGAATTGTTGCAGTTGTCCATAGATGGAATCTGCACCGTGTAGGTGTTGCCCTTGCCGCTCGCTGAGATGTTGGAGATGGTGGCATTTCGGCAGCAGCGCTGGTAGGAAATCGTATATCCACCCACTCGTGCCGGCAAATTCATCGTGTGCACGTAATCGGCATACTCCGTACAAATGTTTGGAGGCGTGGTCAAGCAAGGATTTCCCGTACCCGCTGGAACACTGACCGTAGGGCCTTTATTGACCGTGGGATTGTACAATTGAGCGCCTGTATTGTCGAATATGGTGAAGGTCACCGTATTGTCAAACTGGGCTCCTCCGCTATTGCAATCGCGGTAAATACGAAGCTTGATGGTGTAGTTGTTACCCCCGTTGCAGGTATAGGTAATCTCCCCTCCCACCAGGTGGGCTGCATGGGCACTTCCCGCCGAAAGCAGCAGGAAGAGTCCCAGTATCCACAATGTAAAGCGTCGCTGCATTATTCGACGACTTTAATCCAAAGCTTGCCGCTGTACTGACCATTCAAACCGGAGCTCTTCGCACGGTCCGCCTCTTCGTAGCTGCGGAATTTCAACAGGTACACGTAGTACATGTTGTTTCGGCTATCGCGGAAGACCTTTGCGTTGATACCCTTCTTAGACAGGCTATTTGCCATTCGGTCCGCGTTGCCCGCTTCACCGTACACGCCCGCCGTCACATAGTATCCAGATGAACCAGGAGCCACGTTGTTGGCGTACTCTTCGTTGCGGTAGCCTCGGATATTACCGGCTGCATTGGGGTCGTTGCCGGTGTTCCAAGAACCGCCTTGGCCGTTGTCTTGGTTCCAACCTCCGTTTTGGCCGTCGTTACCGCCATTTGCATTGCCGCCATTGCCGCGAAGGCCACCATTTTGAGCGCCTGCCTCCTGAAGCTGCAATCCTTCTGCCTTGAGGGCTTCTTTTTGCTTCTCAAGTTCAGCCGCTTGCGCTGCGCCCATTTCTTCTTTGAATTCCTCGAAGCGTTCGTTGAGCAACTTCTCGGTCTCTTGAGCAGAACTGCGTTGCTTGTCTTTCAGGCGCTTGATTTCGGCCTCCAAACGTTCGTTGCGCTTGTTGTCGCCAAACTTGTAGGACAAGATGAATTCGTTGGACATGCCCAAATAGGACGCGTACGTGTTTGTGCTGAACTCATGTGCATAGCCTAAAGAAAGCACGGGGGTCAAGTGAACGCCCACGTTCATGGTAGCAGCGTAATTCGAACGGTACATCGCACCGATGTAGCCATACTCCTTCATGTCGAACATCAAACCGGCATCCACCTGAGGCTTCACAAAGGCCGCAGCGCGTACCGTCACCATGGGAGAGAGTACCATTCGGTCCTTTTGCACTTTGATATCGTACTGCGTGCGTGCCACATAGTGACGAATCAAGTGGTAGGCCACAGGGCCATCGTAGTTGTTGCTGTAGGTAATCGTCGGATTGAGCAATTGAGGCACGCTGACACCCAGGTTGAAATCCGCCACGCGCAAATTCAAGCCCAAGGTCATGTCCAAGGTGCCGTTTTGATTGGCCGGAATCAAGAAGGGGTCGCCCAGATTCTTGACGCGGACCGAAGCCATATCGAACGAGTTGTTTACATAGCCTGCACCTACGCCGAAGCTCAAAACAGAGGTCTCAGAAAGCTGCGCATGGTAGGCGTAGTTGCCATAAATACCCGAACGGCTCACAATGTCCGTCTTGTCCGTGTAGGCGTACACGGAGTAGCCAATGCGTTCCTTGTTGAGCGCACCATTGAACACCAAAGCAGAAGTCTCAGGCGCACCTTCCATGCCCTGCCACTGCTGGCGGTGCATGGTGGTCAATTCGCTAAAACCGTCCGCACCCGAAACGGCGGGGTTGGTCATTTGGGGGGCGAAAAAATAGTTGGCATACAAGGGAAGCTGTTGAGCTTGAGCCATAAAAGCTCCCGAGATTAAGGCCAGAACGAGCGTCTTTTTCATAACGGACGATTAATTGCGAATTACAGTAATGGCGCCGCGGTAACGGGGTTCTCCGTTGCAAAGCAGCAAATAGTAGTAGGTTCCATCGGGAAGGGGATCTCCGCCTGTGTTGGTGCCGTCCCATCCGGAGATGTAACGAGGTTCATCATACACACGTGAACCCCAACGGTCCAAGATGACGAGGTCACACGAATCGGCTTGGACCACTTCGGACAAGTCAAATACATCGTTGAAACCGTCGCCGTTTGGCGTGATAACGTTCATCACATTGGTCAAATTGGGCAACAAGGTGGCGGGATCAAACTGAACCACCATCATGGAATCAATGCCCCAACAGCCCAAGGCACTGCGCACCTCCACGAAGTACCACGTGGTATCGCTGGTGGGGCGGGTCTGTGCATTTGGATTGTAAGGATCGCTGAAGTACGCAGGCTTGTCAGCATACCAATAGTACTGCAAACCACCCGTTGCATTCAGTTGAACGACGTCGCCGGGCATGACCACTTGGTCAGGGCCTGCATTGGGTGTCACGACGATTTGGGTGATTTTCAAGGTGTCGTAGCTCGTACAGTTGTTGGGCCCTGTAGCTTCCACCACATAGGTACCAGGCTCCTTCGCATAGAAGGATACGCCCGAATACGCACCGGTTCCCCAGGTCCATTGGTAGGCCAAACCGTTGCCCGTTGCGCCAATCAAGACCGAATCTCCCGCACAGAGTGCAAGACTGTCCTTGGGTGCCACGTTCACTATGGGCTTCGGAATAACATTTACCTGCAGAGGCGCCGTAGTGAAGTCACAGTTTTCACTGGTGATTACCAAGCGGTATTGCGCTGTTCCTGCAATAAGTGCCGTGTCTACCACCAAGTCTTCTTGATCTTGGCCGGGAATGGCTTGCCATGTGCCAGTCGAAGCAGGGTACTTGACCTCCCATTGATAGGTCCAGTCGCCTGAGAAGCTCGTGGCGTTTGGTCGCAGCAAGGTGGAATCCCCGGGACAAATGTCCAAGGACGCAGCGGATTGCCATGCCCATTGAATGTTCTCAATGAAGGTATCCGGCACAGTGTCGACGAAGAGCTCCACACTGTAGCTCGTGTCGGGACATCCACCCGGGAACCAGTAGGTAACTAAGGAATACAAGCCCGAAACGTTCGTGATATAATCTCGGTTGGTGGCACCATTGATGGTTACTTTCAGCGTTTGACCGAACTGATCGATAGAATCTTTGACCCATTGATAATTCACGCTGGTTCCAGGTGCAAAGGAGACAGGGCCGCGCAAGGTGATGGTTTCGGTCTCACAGAACGCCAATGAATCCACCTGGCTGTCTTTGTCCAAAACATTGAGGGTGAACATCCCTGTTGGGATATGGGTAATCGTGGTCTGAGGTGAGTAAACGTTGATCGTAGTGTCTGCACTTATAACGTCGCAGTTTCCAGAGGATCCCGTGACGGCATACACGCCACTGGCGAAAACAATCAGCGAGTCGGCCGTAGCACCCGTAATAACAGAACCGCCGTTCGTCCATTCGTAGCTGTCCAAACCTTTTGTGGCGTAGATGACCACCGTGTCGCCTTCACACATTCCCCAGTCGGGACCGCCGCTGTAGAGGTTTTCAAATCCACCAACGATGGAATCAATCTCCACCGTGGGAGCAACGTTAACCGTCATTTGGATCGTATCAGACCAAAGGCTCGGCGAGGTGGACTTTACAGACAGGCCATAGAAGTTGTTGGTCGTAATTGTGACTGGGATGATGACCCATGCGTATTTGACACCAGCGGAAATGGTATCCGCAATCGTCCCCGTTGGAGCTGGCGTGATGGACTGCCATTTTACAATCTCCAGCGTATCGCTATTCGCCTGAGTGAAAGCAGACTTCATGCCAGGCGCGAGCATCACATAAAAGTCATTGGTAGCGGTCATGCCCGGGGTTCCAATCGTCATGGTCAGACGAAGGGAATCGCCGGTACATTTTGAAAGGTTGGGGGCTTGAACGAGGTCTAGCGTCTGTGCGCCCAAAAAGGCTGGGGCTGCAAGCAGAAGTGCTAGAGAAATACGTCGAATCCAGGACATGCGTCGTGCAATTTTCATTTAATGTACAAATGTACACCCGAATGCCCGTGCAGTAATGCCTTTATACTCACTGAAAGTGGCTGTTGCCTCATTGGTGGTTGGGGGGTTGGGGGT
>JAYQOY010000007.1:0-1770 GCA_038145075.1 Schleiferiaceae bacterium
TTGGGGAAGGCCGTGAAGAAGACCGCATCGTCGTTGCGCAAGGCATAGGTGATGAAGTCCTTGGCATACCAGCGTCCGTTGAGGCCCAAATCTTGGAAGTACAGTACGTCTCGCGTTCCCTGCACATAGTCCTTCTTCTCCAAGGTCACCGGAATGGGGTCGCCGTCGTAGAACTTGCGCTTCATCATATCGATGTACCAATCCGTGTTCAGCAGGGAGAGGTTTACGATGCGCACGTCCGTTCGGTAGCCTTCCACCTCTTGCACATACCACAAGGGGAAGGTGTCGTTGTCGCCGTTGGTGAAGAGAATGGCGTTGGGGGCGCAACTGTCCAAATACATTTTCGCAATCTCACGCGCCGTGTAGCGGTCGCTGCGGTCGTGGTCGTCCCAGTTTTCGGCCGCCATCAACGTGGGAATGCCCAGCATAGCCACCGTCAGGGCGCCCGCCGTCACCGTGTTGCGGTACTTGCCCATCCATTCGTACAAGGCGATGACACCCAGACCGATCCAAATGGCAAACACGTAGAAAGAACCCACAAAGGCGTAGTCGCGCTCACGTGGCTCAAAGGGTTTGTGGTTGGTGTAGACCACAATGGCTAGTCCCGTAAAAGCGAAGAGCAGCGTAACCACCCCAAATGGCAAACACGTAGAACGAACCCACAAAGGCATAATCGCGCTCGCGTGGCTCAAAGGGTTTGTGGTTGGTGTAGACCACAATGGCTAGTCCCGTAAAAGCGAAGAGCAGCGTAACCACCCAGGCGTTGCGTTGGTCTTTTTGGACCTGGTAGATCAAACCGATCAAGCCCAGCAAAAGCGGCAAGGCGTAGTACACATTGCGCGAAGGATTGTTGGTAAAGTGCGCAGGCTGGTTGTCTTGGGGGCCCAAACGCATCTCATCCAAGAAGGCAATGCCCGTAATCCAGTTGCCCTTGGTGAGTTCGTAGCGGTTTTGGTCGTCGTTCTGGCGGCCCGCGAAGTTCCACATGAAGTAGCGGAACCACATTTGGCCCACCTGGTAGTCCATGAAGAATTTAAAGTGGTCGCTAAATTTCAGCTTATCCGTCGGCTTCACGCCCATGAGCTTCTGGTAGTTCTCCACGTGGTCCGCCTGATCGCTCCACATGCGGGGGAAGAAGCCTACATCGCTCTTGGCGTAGTTGGGCTTCGAGGCTTTGCCATCGCTGGTAACTTCGTATTTGCCGGTCTCCTCGCTGTACTGGTAGGAGGGGCTGCCGTCCGTGTAGGGCTGGCTAGCATCCAACTGGCTGTTGAAGCTCTGGCCATAGAGAACGGGCCAATCGCCGTACTGGTCGCGCTTGTAGTATGAAAGCAAGGACATCGCATCCTCAGGGTTGTTCTCATCGATGGGCGTGTTGGCGTTGGAGCGAACGGCCAAAACCACAAAGCTCGAATAGCCAATCAGCAAGAAAACGACGGCCTGAATGCCCTGCGCCACGAGGGGCTTGTCTTTCTTTTTCGCCCATTGGATGCCGAAGTAAACGCCTGCGGCAATCAACAAAAGGGCCAGCACCGAACCCGTATTCTTGGGCATACCTACGCTGTTTACTGCGGCAATTTCCAGCCAGCCAAAAAGCGAAAGGATAAAGGGGATGATGATGGCAAACACCAAGCCGAGCACACCGATGGAGGCCCCGTTGGCGATGACCCAGGATTTCCAGGTGACATTTGGGTACTTCTTGTAGAAATATATCATGACCACCGAAGGAATCGTCAAGAATACCAGGATGTGAACGCCCACCGAAAGGCC
>JAYQOY010000007.1:2293-49292 GCA_038145075.1 Schleiferiaceae bacterium
AGGTTGTTCAACTGCTTAAAGGAAAGATTCATAGCATGCGCTTTTTAGGAAGAACGAAGATACCCAATCTGGGGCGCTTAGCGCCTCCTGGTTTGTTGGTTTGCTCTCTAGCCCTCTAGCTTCCTAGCTCTCTAGCTAAAAGCCGAGGGCCCTGCCCTCGCTTTTTAAAGCGCAAACCCAAAACTCTCCACCCCCAGCTTCTTGCTGATCAGGCGGTTGAGTTTGGCTTGGAGGCTCGGATGCTGAATGTCAGCCACGGCGTCGTGGGCAAAGGCCACCATGAGCAGGGCACGCGCTTCCTTCTCTTTGATGCCTCGGGCACGGAGGTAGAAGAGTGCATCCTCGTCCAGCTGGCCAACGGTGCAGCCGTGCGAGCACTTCACGTCATCCGCAAAGATTTCCAGCTGAGGCTTGGTGTCGATGGCCGCTTTTTCGCTGAGAACCAGGTTGTCGTTCTGCTGGAAGGCCAGAGTCTTTTGGGCGTCGACGTGCACGTGGATTTGGCCGTTGAAAACGCCGTTGGATTCGCCGTCGAAGAGGCCCTTATAGTTTTCGTGGCTGGTGCAATTCGGCGCCAAGTGGTCCACGCGCGTGTGGTGGTCCATGAGCTGCTTGCCGTCTGCCAGAGACAGGCCAAACATGCGCGCTTCGGCCCCCGGTTCGGCCAATTTGAAGTCCAAATTGTTGCGCAAAAACTTGCCGTCCGTGCTGATGGTGTGGACCGTGGCATGGCTGTCGCGCTTTTGTTCGATGACGCTGTGCTGCGTCAAGGCGGCAGAGGCTTCGTCGTGCTGCAGCTTCACCCAGTGGAGGCGCGCTCCGGCACCCATGAAGACTTCGTCGACCGCATTGGTCCAGCTCTGCGCGGTGGTCAGGGACTGGTGGCGCTCGATGATTTCGGCGTGGGCATTTTCGCCCAAAATGACCAGGCTGCGCGTTTGGTTGAAAATGGGTTGGTCGCCCGTGGTAAAGTAGAGCGCTTGAATGGGCTTGTCCAAAGTGACGCCGTTGGGTACGCGCACGTAGAGACCGTCCCAAGCCAGAGCCGTGTTGAGCTGCACCAAGGACCCCAGGTTTTCGGTCAACTGGCCAAAGTGGGGCTCGATGTGGTGCGCGTACTTCTTCCAGGCGCTGCCCAAGGTGCAGACGTCAAAGCCGCTGTGGGTGGTTTCGGACAGCCAAGACGAATAGCGACCGTTGATGAATACCACGCGGTAGCAATCGATGTCGTTGACCAGGAAGCGCTTGATGTCTTTGAACTCGATAGGTTCGGCGTCATCGGATGCGTCAAAGGGCGAATGCAAGGTATAGTCCTCTTTGAGCAGGCGTTTGAGGTTGGTGTACTTCCAGTCCTCGTGGCGCACGGTGGGAAATCCTTCGGCTTCAAAGCGCTCCATGGCCTTACGGCGACGGTCGGTCACCAAGGCACTTGACACCGCGGCAAAGTGGTTTTCGTGCAGCCAGTACGACGCGGCTAAGCGGTCCTTCATGCCTGCTCCTTTTTGATCCAATCGTAGCCGCGCTCCTCTAGCTCGAGGGCTAGCGTCTTATCGCCTGACTTCACGATTTTTCCCTTGAAGAGGACGTGAACGTAGTCGGGCACGATGTAGTCCAGGAGGCGCTGGTAGTGCGTGATGACCATAAAGGTGTTCTCGGGCGAGCGCAGGGCGTTCACCCCGTTGGCCACAATGCGCAGGGCATCGATGTCCAGCCCCGAATCCGTCTCATCCAAAATGGCCAATTTGGGCTCCAGCATGGCCATTTGGAAGATTTCGTTGCGCTTCTTTTCACCGCCCGAAAATCCTTCATTCAACGAACGGCTCAAAAAGCCCTTGTCCATTTCCAAGAGGTCCATCTTCTCGCGCATCTTCTTCAGCATGGACGAGGCATCCAAGGCCTCCTCGCCACGCGCCTTGCGCATTTCGTTCAAGGCCGTCTTGATGAAGTTGGAAACGCTTACTCCGGGAATTTCCACGGGATACTGGAAGCTCAAAAAGAGCCCTAGGTGGGCGCGCTCTTCGGGCGCCAATTCCAAGATGCTCTCCCCGTTGAAGAGGATGTCGCCCTCAGTGATTTCATAGTCTTCGCGGCCGGCAATAACGTTGGACAGGGTGGACTTGCCCGAACCATTCGGTCCCATAATGGCATGCACCTCGCCGGGCCCCATGCTGAGGTTGATGCCCTTCAAAATGGCTTGTCCGTCGACGCTTGCGTGTAAGTTGACAATTTCAATCATGCGTTCTATGCCTTATCCGACCGAGCCTTCCAGGCTGATGGCCAACAATTTTTGTGCTTCCACGGCAAACTCCATGGGCAGCTGGTTCAATACATCCTTGCAGTAGCCGTTGACAATCAGGGCAATGGCCTCTTCCATGCCGAGGCCGCGCTGCTGGCAGTAAAAAATTTGGTCCTCCCCGATTTTGCTGGTGGTCGCTTCGTGCTCCATTCGGGCCGAAGGATGCTTCACCTCAATGTAGGGGAAGGTGTGCGCGCCGCAGCGATCGCCCATGAGCAGCGAGTCACACTGGCTGAAATTCCGCGCATTCACCGCGCGCGGGCCCATCCGAACCAATCCGCGGTAGCTGTTGTGGCTATGGCCGGCGCTGATGCCCTTGCTGACAATGGTCGACTTGGTGTTCTTGCCCAAGTGAATCATCTTGGTGCCGGTATCCGCCTGCTGGTAGTTGTTGGTGACCGCGACCGAATAAAACTCGCCCACGCTGTTGTCGCCCTTGAGGATGCAGCTGGGGTATTTCCAGGTCACGGCCGAACCCGTTTCCACCTGGGTCCAGCTGATTTTCGCGTTGCGCTCGCAGATGCCGCGCTTGGTCACAAAGTTGAAGACGCCCCCCTTGCCCTCGGCATCGCCGGGGAACCAGTTTTGGACGGTCGAATACTTGATCTCCGCATCGTCCATGGCGATGAGTTCCACCACGGCGGCGTGCAGCTGATTTTCGTCGCGCTGGGGAGCCGTACAGCCCTCCAAGTAGCTCACGTAGCTGCTGGCATCGGCCACCACCAGGGTGCGCTCAAACTGGCCCGTGCCGGATTCATTGATGCGGAAGTAGGTGCTCAACTCCATGGGGCAGCGAACACCCTTGGGAATGTAGCAGAAGGACCCGTCCGTGAAGACCGCGCTATTCAAGGCGGCGTAGAAGTTGTCCGTTTTGGGAACCACGGTGCCCAAGTATTTTTTCACCAACTCAGGGTGTTCCTGAATGGCCTCGCTCATGGAGCAGAAGATGATGCCTTTTTCGGCCAAGGTCTTTTTGAAGGTCGTGGCGACCGACACCGAATCCACCACCACGTCCATGGCCACGCCTGACAAGCGCTTCTGCTCGTCGAGGCTGATGCCCAATTTTTCAAAAGTCTTGAGGAGCTCAGGATCTACCTCGTCGAGGCTGTTCACCTGCTTCTTCTTGGGCGCAGCATAGTAGCTGATGGCCTGAAAATCGGGCTTGGCGTAGGTGACGTTGGCCCATTCGGGCTCCTCCATGCTCTGCCAAATTTTAAACGCGTCCAAACGCCATTCCGTCATCCATTCCGGCTCATTTTTCTTGGCCGAAATCAAACGGATAACGTCCTCGTTGAGGCCCGGAGGAACCTTGTCCGACTCGACGTCCGTGTAAAATCCGTATTTGTATTCCGAGGTAGTGACCTCGTTGAGAATCTGGTCTTGTTCGCTCACAGGGCAAAGCTTTCCCCGCAGCCGCAGGTGCGCGCCGCATTGGGGTTGTTAAACGAAAATCCTTTGCCGTTCAATCCCCCGCTGTACTCTAGGGTCGTGCCCAAGAGGTAGAGCAGGCTCTTCTTTTCCACGAGGATTTTAACGCCCTGGTCCTCAAAAAGCTGGTCGCCTTCTTCGGGAGCGTTTACAAAGCCCATATCATAGCTCAAGCCGGAGCAACCTCCGGACTTAACGCCCACGCGGATGTAGGCGGTTGCCACATCCTTACCTTCCTCACTCATGAGGGAAGCAACTTTTTTAGCGGCTTCGGCAGATACGTTGATCATTTGGACTCATTCTAAATTGAGCGGCAAAGATACAACCCACCGAGGGCTTAATTAGTTCGTCGCTTACTTCCGATACCCCAAGATGGTGACGCCATTGGGGGCCATGGAGTAGATGCCCATTTCCACCTCGGCTTGCAGGCCATCGGGAAATACGGGAACCCCTGCCGGCTTCGTGGTCAGAAGGACTTTGGGCGTAGACACATTGTTCCGCCAGTCCCCTAAGCGATTGAGATCAAAGTACTGCGCGTTGGCATTGCGGTTCACCATCACGAGTAAGACTTCCTCGTCGTTGCTCCAGGAGTACGCGTAGACGTCGTTGTAAGGGGCCCACTGCCGCAAGGCGCCGGTTCCAATGACGGGGTGAGCTTTGCGCAACTCGGCCAGTTCGCGCACAAAAGCCAAAGCCTCTGCCTCGTCCGCCGTCAAGCCCTCTCCCGTGAACGCATTCTTGGCATCATCTGGCCAACCGCCATAGAAATCCTGGCGCATGGCGCCATGGTCATTTTCCGCCTTCATAAGCACTTCAGTACCGTAGTACAGGCAGGGAATGCCGCGCATGGTGTAGAGCATGGCCAGGCCCATTTTGTAGAGGTCCTTGTCCTCCTTCACCTTGGCGAAGAAGCGGCCCTCGTCGTGGTTGTCCAAGAACACGATGAAGTTCTCCGGCTCGCGGTAGAGGTAGTCGGCGGCTAAATTCATGTAAAAGTGGTTGAGGCCCCCATTCCATGTGGTGGGCTTCTCCAAGGCCTCTTTCCAGGCCTGGTACATCATAAAGTCAGCGGCCCCATCGAGTGTTGGATGACGGTCCAAGAAGTACTGCTGCGAATGCTCGTTGTGCACCCAGCTCTCCGAAAAAATGAAGAAGTCCGGATAGACTGCGTGTATGGCGGTGGACCACTGGTTCAAGAAGTTTTGGTCGGGATAAATCCACGTGTCCACTCGGAAGGCGTCCACGCCGAGGGACTCAATCCACCAAAGGGCGTTTTGGAGCAGGTACTGGGCGCAATGGCGGTCCCGCTGGTTCACGTCCACCATGGACGACACAAACCATCCGTCCGTAAACTGTTGTTGGTCGCTCGGGGCCGCATAGGGGTCGTAAAGCGTGGCATAGCGGTGGTTGGTGATCGTGGGCTGGCCTACTTCGCCGTTTTTATCCGTTTCTGGACGGCCGGGCCAAGCATTGATCCAATTGGAATCGGGGGGATTTTGGTAAAAACGGTGCGCCGTTCCAATGTGATTGGGCACCATGTCCATAACCAACTTCATGTCCTTGGCATGGAGGGCCTTGGCGTAGGCTTTGTACGCCGCATGTCCCCCAAAACGTGGATCCACGCGGTAGTGGTCCGTGATGGCATAGCCGTGGTAGGAGGCGCGCGGCATATCGTTGACTAACACGGGCATGGTCCAAACGGCCGTGGCCCCCAAGGAAGCGATGTAGTCCACGTGGTCCGTCAAGCCTTGGAGGTCGCCTCCGTGGCGTTGGTAGCCTTCGCTCCGATCGAGGGTCTGCTCCTGCAATCCACGAACTTGATCGTTCGCCGGATTGCCGTTGGCAAATCGGTCGGGTGTAACCAGGTAGATGAGGTCCCGCGAATCCAAGCCCATGTGGCTGCGTCGGGAGGCGTCGCGCGCCTCCAAGGGATACGAATGGCTATAGGTGCGCCCTTTTTTAGTCTTCACCGTGAAGACCAGGGTTTGCGCGGGCGCACTGGGTTCAATCACCAAAGTGACGTAGCGATAGGCGGCATTTTGGGCCGCTTCATCTTTTAGAATGCGAACGCCTTCGCCTTGGGTCAGGGTGACGGAGGCGATGGGTTCTTGGCGGAGGGTTTCTACCAAAAGCTCGACCGAATTCCCCGGCATGCCTACCCACCAGTTGGGCGGATCCATTCGGACCGGCAATTCCTTGGTACCATATGCAGAAAACGAAAAACTTAAGGTGGCCAGCACTAGGGCCCACATGCGCAATCTCTGTGTCATCATAGCTGTAAATGTAAGAAGGCCGGCGATGGCCGGCCTTCTCATTTTCCTTTTGGAGAAAGGACTAGCGGCTAACCGCTACACGCTGGATAGACTTCTCGCCATCCACAACTACTTCTACGAGGTAGTTGCCGTTCTCCACCAAGCTGCCGTTAGCAGCGTCCAAGTTCCAACGGATCTCGTTCTTGCCAGCGAATACAGCGGCGTTGAAGCTGTTCACGCGCTGACCCAAAACGTTGAATACGTTGATGGTAGCGGTAGAAGAAGCCTTAGCCGTGAAAGCGATAGCTACGGGACCGTTTGCAGGGTTGGGGTATACAGACAAACCAGAAACAGCCGTCTCGTCTACGCTGATAGAAGAGCTGCTGCCGTCACACTGGTAGCAAGCGTCCCAGCAGAAACGCAATACCGTACCGTTTGCCGAAGGAACAACGATTTCGCGGTTGATGTTGCCTGAACCGTCGTCAGCGCCACAGCCGTCCGTAGAGATCGTACAAGCAGGGTCGGTACCTTCGTTGGTGCCCCAGTTGCCATTCACGAACTTATAGTAGGTCGTACCACCGATAGCGGTAGAAGGGAAGGTAACCGTGATAGACCATACGCCGTTGCCTTGGTCGGTCATCGCAGAACCGGTATCCGTGGGAGACCAGTCGGCCATCGCCAAAGAACCGTTGGTAGCTCCAGCAGTAGCGAAATTGCCACCAACGCGGAGACCGTTTGCTGCAACTGCGTTACCAGCTGCTACGTAATCGGTTACGTCCACTTGGAACGTAACGTCCACTTGGCCATAGGCCATAACTGACGTCAAAGCCGCCAGTCCGAGAGTAAGCATTTTTTTCATACTCATTGATTTGATTAGGGATTAATAAAGGATTAATAGCCTGGGTTTTGGACCAGGTTTTGGTTAGAAATGATGTCCGAAGAAGGGATCGGGTACAAATTGTAGTGAATGGGGGTGGATGTGCCAAACTGCTCGCCGCCCTTGAACGCCCAAACGTAGTCTGCACTGGTAAACAACCCAAAGCGCACCAAGTCCGTGCGGCGGTGGCCCTCGCTGTACAATTCACGTGCACGCTCGTCCAAAATGACCGGCAAGTCCAAGGTGCTTACGTTGTGGTCGCTGTTGCCATAAGCACGCTCGCGAACCATGTTAAAGTAGCCCACGCCTTGCGACAAGTTAGTGCCTGTGCGCGCTGCACATTCGGCGTACATCAAGTAGACATCAGCCAAGCGGAAGAAGGGGAAGTCTACATCCACAAAAGTGACAGGATCCGAACCTGCCGAACCGTCGCGGTTCACATTGCGCCACTTCGTGATGCCAATACCTTCCGTAAAAGTACCCACCGTCGTGATGGTGTCTTCCATGCCGTCCAGCCAAACGAGGCGACGCGTATCCAAGGTGTCGGGGAACTTGTCGTACCACGCCTTCGTAGCGCGGTTGCCCTGCCAGCCCGACGTGGTGCCAAAGTAGCTCTGGTCCATGGTGCCTCCGATGTGAGAGTGCACCAAGAAGGTGGTGCCCCCCCAGGTACGCGTGTGCTGACCGTCAAACGTCGCTGCGAAAATGATTTCGGACGACGTGTGGTTGTCGGCGAAGAAGTTGTGCTCGTAAGAGGGCTCCAAGCTGTAGCCCGCGTTGATCAAATCCGAACATTCGGCCATGGCGTCTGCGTAGCGATCCGTACCGGTGTATACCTCAGCATTGAGGTACAACTTGGCACGGAGGGCCTTCAAAGCACCCAAATCAGCACGGCCGTACTGGCCGGCGCGTGCGGGGACCATCAAGGCTTCGATGTCGTTCAATTCTGCCTCGATGTAGGCGAAGAGGTCGGCGCGCGAGATTTGCTCAGGGTAGTATACCCCTGGGCGATCGCTTTCATCCACGAAGGGCACATTGCCAAAGAGGTCCAAAGCATGGTAGTAGCTCAGCGCACGGAGGTAGCGTGCCTCAGCGCCCATGTCTTTGATCATGGCGACTTGCTCAGGCGTGAAGTCCTTCGTGTCCAACCACTCGTCCATGGTGTAACGAATGAATTCGTTGGCCAACGCAATTTGGTAGTAGATGCGGTAGTACATCGCGCTCACAAACGAGGAGTTGTCGTTCCAGGTCATGGTGTTGAGTTCGGGTACGCCCGGATCGTTCCAGCCGCATACGGCCTCGTCGGTGGGAAGCTCCTGAAGGTTCCAGTAGACGCGCACGTATTGCGAGAAGCCCTCGTCGATGCCGCCGATGTCTGGCATGCCGGCAGGACCTTGGTTACCGCTCATGGAGAGGCCCGCGTAGAGCTTCGCCAACACGTTGATGTAGTTGTTGGGGTCTGAATACACGGCATCCGCGTTCAAACCGTATTTGGGTGTAAGGTTCAAATCCTTTGCGCAAGACGCTGCCAAAAGCGCTGCACCAGCCAGGAGAGAGAAGAGTTTGATAGATTTCATGGCAGGAAAGGGATTAGAGAGAAACGTTCAATTGAATGTTGAAGACACGAGGACGTGGGTAGATCATGTTGTCGATACCGCCCGCGATCTCAGGATCCAAGCCTTGGTACTTCGTGATGACCAAAGCGTTTTGGACCGAAAGGTTCAAGCTCGTCGCGTACTTGTCCTTGTACAGTGCGCCCAAATTGTAGGACAGGTAGAGGTTGTCCAAACGGATGAAGGACGCCTCCTGAATGTAGTAGCTCGACAAGTACTGCGGAGAGCGGAAGCCCGTGTTGAGGAAGTCCGTCACCAAGTTGTTCAAGTGGCGCATGGAACCGCCCACTTCAAAGTAGTTGCCGTGGTTGGAGGCCAAGTTGTTGTACATGTACTGGCCTTGCTCCGCGCGCCACGTCATACCGCCGGACCAACGCTTGTGCGAGAAGCTCGTGGTAAAGCCGAAGATCTGGCGAGGCTCAGGGGTCTTACCCGCCCAAGCGACCAAGTCACCCGTGTTGATGACACCATCGCCATTCTGGTCTACGTAGGCTTCGATGTCGTCGATTTTGCCGTTGCCGTTCACATCCACGCCGTCGCTGTACTGGTCCAAAGAACCGTTGCGCTCCAAGGGGCGGCCGTTGGCGTCGTAGATCTGCTCGTAGCTGTAGAAGGTGTACATGGGCATGCCGAGGGCGTGAATTTGGATGGTGTTGCCCACGCCGCCGGCAATACCTCCCACCTGGATACCGGGCGAGGTCGTGTCTTGCACCAAAGAAAGTTTGGTGATTTGGTTGCGGTTGCGCGAAGCGTTGAAGCCAATTTCAAAGTTGGTCGTTGCGTTGTCCACCAGCACGAGGTTCACCGAAGCTTCGATACCGTTGTTCGTCATCGAACCTACGTTGGTCAAAACGCGGTTGGAGAAGTTGGTGCCCGCAGGAATGGGCACAACGCCCAAGAGGTCGTAGGTGTTCTTTTGGTACACGTCAACGCTACCGTTGATGCGGCCCTTCAAGAAGCCGTAGTCCACAGCGATGTTGGTCGTAGCGGTCTTTTCCCACTGCAGGTTGTAGTCGTAGGCGTCAGGGCGCAAGATGTCCACCCAGTTGTTGCCAAACTGGTACTGCGCGGTAGCTGTGCCGTAACTGTAGTTAGGGATGTAACCGTAATCGTTGTAGATGTCTTGCTGACCGGTCAAACCGTAGCCCAAGCGCACCTTCAAGTTGCTGAAGAGCGTTTGGCCCGCGAAGATGTCTTCTTGCAAAACGTTCCAAGCCAATGCCGCCGAGGGGAACAGACCCCAGCGCGCTTCCTTGGAGAAACGTGAGGATGCGTCCGAACGCAACGTAGCCGTCACCAAGTACTTGTTGCTGATGTTAAAGTTGCCACGGCCGTAGAAGGACATCAAGGCATTCTCCGAGAAGTAGGGGAAGGGGTTAGCAGGACTGATGGTGTCGCCGGCCTCGTTCAAGCTAGGGAAAGAGGGCGCAGAAGAGCTCCAGTGCTGGAACGAATATCCGCCCGTCAAATCGGCATGCACGCGGTTGGTGAGCTGCTTGTTGTAGTTGCCGTACAACTCAATCAAGCGGTTGGTGCGAGACGACTCGTAGTGGTATGCAGAACCCCCATTGGCAAACGCCATGGCTGCATAGGCAGGTACAAAAATGTCGCCGCGAGAGTTGGAGAATTCTCCACCCACGTTCATGAAGAGGTGCAAGAATTCAGAGGCCTGGTAGTCAAACAAGATGTTGCCGAGCGCACGGGTGTTGTAGCCAACGTCGTCGCGCAAATTGATCAAGCCCACGGGGTTGCGGGGTGAGAGTGCAGAAGGATCCCCATTGGGCATCGTCCATTCGAAGTAACCGCCGTACAAAGAGGTATCACCGCTGAGCACAGGTCGCGTGGGATCAAAGAAAACGGCGGTTCCAATGGCGCCTTGGTTGGCGTAGAAATTCTCGGAGGCGATAATCTTGGCACTGGTGTTTGCTTTCAACTTACCGTTCAAGAAGGAAGGACTTGCATTCAAGGTAGCCGTGTAGCGTTTGAGGTCCGAACGCTTTAACACACCCTTTTCGTGGTACATGCCCAGGCCCAAGCGATAGGGCAAATTCAAGCCGCCCGACAACGCCACGTTGTACTCATTTACGGTACCCGTCTGGTAGATTTCATTCTGCCAGTTGGTCATCTGCGTGGGGTCCGCCGTGGCCAAACGCGTCTGCTGGGCAGACGTTCCATACTGGCCAATTACCTCGCGGAACTGGTCGGGGGAAAGGACGTCGACTTGGTTTGTTACGTTGCGGAAGGAGGTCACTGCGGTGACTTCCGCACGGAAAGGCGCATTGGCCTTGCCCTTCTTCGTGGTCACCAAGATGACGCCGTTCGCTGCACGTGATCCGTAGATCGCGGTGGCAGAAGCGTCCTTCAAGATGGTAAAGCTTTCGATGTCCGCGGGGTTCAGGAGGCCTAAGCCATCCGCAGGCAACCCGTCAATGACAATCAAAGGATCGTTGCTCGCATTCAAGGACGAACCGCCACGGATGCGGATGCGGCTACCCGCGCCGGGCATACCGGAATTGGATGTGATACGCACACCGGGGGTCTTACCCAAAATCAAGGCTTCAGGCGTGGAGAAGGAGCCCTTCTGGAAGGACTTAGTCTTCACGCTAACCACAGAACCGGTCAAATCTTTAATGTTGGAGGTACCATAGCCAATGACCACGATGTCGTCCAAAGTAACAGCCTCTTCCTTTAAGGAGAAATTGGCCACCGCTGCGCCATTGCTCAAGGTTACCGCTTGGCTGACAGAGGTGTAGCCCATCATGCTGGCCGTAACCGTCACCTGGTTAGTGGCAACATTCAACGAATACAGGCCACTGTTGTCCGTCATGGCGGTCGCGCTTGCCCCTTCTACAGAGACAATGGCACCGGGTAAAGCAGCGCCAGAAGCGTCCTTGACAGAACCGCTAACGCGGCCTTGGCCATAGGCCGAAGTGGCTAAAAACAAAAAGGAAAGGCAGAAGCCTAGCGTATGTTTCCAATTCATAGTACGGGTATTTTGCCTCTAAAGTAAAGGAAATCCCCGTAAAGTGTATAAAGTACACTATGGTAAAAAATACTATAAGTCCCTGCTGCGACCCTTGCCGCTACTCACTTTTTAGCAGTGCGCCTCAAAGGCCGCCATCAAGTTGCTGGCGAGCATGTCGGCAGGGCGTCCCTCAATGTGGTGGCGCTCAATCATATGCACCAACTCGCCGTCCTTGAACAAGGCCATACAGGGCGAAGAAGGAGGAAAAGGAAGCATAAGCTCACGCGCCTTGTTCACGGAGTCGCGGTCGTTCCCTGCAAAGGCCGTCACGAGGTGATCCGGCTTCTTCGCAGCGTTCGCAACGGCCATGCGGGCGCCAGGACGTGCGGATCCGGCAGCACAGCCACAGACCGAATTAATCACTACAAACGTGGTTCCCGCGTTGTGGGTAATGGCGTTTTCCATGGCTTGGGCATCACGGATTTCGGCGAAACCTGCGTCGGTCAACTCGGCGCGCATGGGGGCGATCAAATCTTCTGGGTACATGGTACGTGCTTTTTGGATTTTCGGTGCGATTCTTGCACCGTATTACCCTACAAAATTAGTGCCCAAATTCCCTTCCGCCACCTGAACCCTGGGGCGACTCTTGGGTTAAGCCTTTGAGCCGTAATTTTAAAGACCCATGCGCCGCATTTTTGCCAGTTTCCTCCCGCTATTCCTGTTTCCGTTGGTGCTTTCGGGCCAAAATCCAAGTGCCCTTCTCGCCAAGGCCGAATCGGCCGCCGTGCAGCAGTCCGCCTACAGCCGCATGAAGATGAAAGCAGAGCGCCCGCGCTACACGCGAGAAATGGAGCTGCGCAGCTGGAACATGGGCAATGCCTATTCGCTGGTACAAATTGTGGCTCCCGAGCGAGACGCCGGCATGGTCTACATGAAAGCCGACAAGGACCTCATGACCTACTCGCCGCGCACGGGCAAAGTCATGAAGCTCCCCTCCTCTATGCTCATGCAAGGCTGGATGGGAACCGATGCGCAGTTTGACAACATCTTGGGCGCAGCCTCCCTGAGCACCGACTTTACGCACAGCTACCAGGGCAAAAAGACCGTGAACGGCTTGGACTGCCATGTAATCCGATGCGTACCAAAGCCCTCTACGCCGGTGGCACATGACCACGTGGACGCCTACATTGGGGTGCAGAATGAAAGTTGGGTTCGGCTCGTTTTCTTTGACAAGAAGGGCGAGATTACACAGCAAATGGATGCCTTACACTTTCAGCGTTTTGACGGCGTGTTGATGCCGGACCAAATTCGCTTTACCGCCAAGGGCGGCAGCCAAACCACCACGTTGACCATCTTGGAGTGGCGCAAGCGCCCCGACTTAAAGGCGAGCTGGTTCACAGAAGCGACCATGAAAAAAATCGACTCCCTCTAATGCTCTTGGCTGTATGTCTCTAACTACGCGCATGGCCTGGCGCAATTTGGGCCGAAACCGCCGCCGAAGCGCCATCACCGCCGCCGCTGTGGCCTTTGCGCTCTTCTTTGCCATCCTGATCCGCAGCATGCAGCTGGGCGTTTACGGGCATATGATTGACACCGTGGTGGGCGGTATGGCGGGCTATGTTCAAGTGAGCGACAGTGCGTACTGGCCCTCCCAGAACTTAGACCTCGCCCTTCCCGAGGACCCCGAATGGCTCGACGCGGTCCAAGCCGACCCCAACGTCACCTCCGCCACCCCGCGCCTCGCCGGTTTTACCCTCCTCAGCAAACAGTCCGAATCCGCCGTCGCCCAATGGACCGGCGTGGACTTTAGCCGCGAAGACGCCGATTATTGGGCTACCCGCCTCATCGAAGGCAGTTTTGAAACTCCCTCTGACGGCGGCCCCTACCCGGTTTGGTTGGGTCGCTACTTGGCCGAATCCCTCGATGCCCACATCGGCGACACCCTCGTCGGCATGGGTCAAGGCTACCAAGGGTCCATGGCCTCCGACCTCATGATCGTCGCGGGCACCCTGCGATTAGGCAACCCTGAACTGGAAAAGCGCGTGGCCGTCCTTCGGCTCGAAGATGCCCAATCCTACAGCGGCGCCTATGGCATGTGGGGAACTATCATGATTACCCCCAAAAACCCCGCAGCCTCCCTCCGCGCAGCATCGGAACTCTCCCAAAGCCACCCCATGAACTACGCAAGCTGGTCCTCCTGGGAACAGCGCATGCCCGAACTTCAACAAGCCATCCAGGCCGACTCCGCCGGCGGCATTATCATTCTGCTCATCCTCTACGTGGTCATCTCCTTTGGTCTCCTGGGCACCATGATCATGTTGGCCAACGAGCGCCAGCGTGAATTCACCATGCAGATCGCCTTGGGCGTCAAGCGCCGCGTACTCGCAGGCATGATCTTCACCGAAGCCCTCCTAATGGGTATTTTGGGCGCTGCCGCAGGCACGCTCATGGGCCGAAGCGTCGTTTACTACTTCCACGTGCGCCCCTTGCGCCTGCTAGGCGACATGGCCGATGCCATGGAGCAGCAAGGTTGGGAGCCCGTACTCCCCCCTTCCTTGGACTGGTCCATCACCTGGACCCATGCGTCCATTGTTCTCGTGTTGACGCTCATCGCCAGCTTGTGGCCGATGTACGTCGTGTATAAATCCCCCGCCATTCACCGTTGATATGAGTACGATTCGCATGGCCTGGCGCAACATTTGGCGCAGCCCTTGGCGCTCCGCCGTGGTTATTGGCTCCATGGCTTTGGGCGTTTGGGCCGGCATCTTCATGATGGGCTGGGCCACCGGCCTCAACGATGCGCGCACGGTCAGTCTATTGGACGACAATGTGGGCCATGGCCGCATTCAGTCCGTACCCTTTGAAGAACGTCAAGAGCCCAGTGCCTTGCTGCCCCGATTGGACGCGGTTCTAGGGGATTTAGCCTCCGACACCTCCGTCACGGAAGTGGCTCCGCGCCTCGTAGTTCAAGCTATGATTCAAAGCGGGTCGGGCGCCGCCCCCGCCATGGTGTTGGGCGTCTACCCACAGGCGGAACCTGCCGTTTTCAAGTCCGCTCGAAACATCACCGAAGGACGCTTCCTGGAAGACGGCGCGGCCGATGAAGTCGTCTTAGGCGAGGAATTGGCTAAACGTTTAGAAGTGGGCGTGGATGACCGTTTGGTGCTCACCTTTCAGGACCTCAACGGCGAAGTGCACAGTGCGCTCTTCTATGTAGTGGGCCTCTACGACGGCGCGTCCAACCTATTAGAGGAAACTATGCTCTACGTGCCCGCCCTGAACATCGCCCAGCAGATGGGCATGCTGGATTCTACCTCCATGACGCGTGTGTTTCCCGTGGCGCATGAGGTCTGCTTTCGGGTCAAGGATCCCTATGCCATGAAGCAAACCATGGTGCGCCTGCGCAGCGAAGACAGCCTGCGCTTGCTGAACGTCTTCCACAGCAGCCGGATTGAATCCCTCGAACAGCTCAAGCGCGATGAAACACGTTTGGTATTCAAAGAATGGCGCAGCATCAGCCCCGAACTGGGGTATGCCGACGAAATCATGGCCCAGTCCCTCTTGCTCTTCATGACCATCATTTTGCTCGCGATGGCCTTCGGCATCCTCAACACTATGCTCATGGCCATTCTAGAGCGCACCCGCGAACTGGGCATGCTTATGGCGGTCGGCATGAACAAGCGCCGGCTCTTTACCCTCATCGTACTGGAAACGCTTCTGCTCAGCTTCGCCGGTCTGCCGATGGGCTTGCTTTTGGGCCACGGCACTTTGGCCCTCACGTCCCAAACAGGCATCACGCTCAAGGGCGTCGAACAAGGACTGGCCGAATTTGGCATGGAGTCCACCATCTATCCGGTCACCGTACCCGAATTCTACCTCCCCATCGCGGCGCTGGTCTTTGTTTTGGCCTTCCTGTCCGCCCTGTATCCGGCCCGAAAAGCCCTCAAGTTGAACCCCATCGAAAGCATGCGTGTGCTTTAATTCCCTGTGCTATGGCCTTGATTGACCTCCAAAACGTTGTAAAAGTTTACGAATCCCAAGCCGGCAGTGTCACGGCCGTCAACGGGATATCGGCCTCCTTTGACGAAGGGGAATTCACCGCGATTGTCGGCCCTTCCGGCTGCGGAAAAACCACCTTGCTTAACGCCATTGGCGGCCTAGACCGTCCCAGCCACGGGCATATCCACATCGATGGCGTGGACATCGTCGACCTCAAGGACCGCGACCTTATTGACTTTCGGTTGAAGCACATCGGCTTCGTGTTCCAAGCCTACAACCTCATCCCCGTATTGACCGCCCTCGAAAACACGGCCTTCATCCTGGAGCTGCAAGGCGTTGGCAAGAAGGAGCGCGAGGCACGGGCCATGGAATTGCTCGAAGCTGTGGGTCTTGCAGATCGCGCCCAAAACCGTCCCAGCCAGCTCTCTGGCGGCCAGCAGCAGCGCGTAGCCGTCGCCCGAGCCCTCGCCAGCCGCCCGCGCTTTGTCTTGGCAGACGAGCCTACGGCCAACCTGGACTCCAAATCGACAGAAACCCTTTTGGACATCATGGCGGAGCTCAATCAAAAAGAGAAAACCACCTTCATCTTCTCCACCCACGACCAACGGGTCATTGATCGCGCTCGGCGCATCCTGCCCTTGGAAGACGGCAAAATTGTAGGCGCCTGAGCCCATGGAGGACGGGCACATTCCCTACCGCCCAGAACGCGTCGCACCTGACGAGGTAGAGCGCCGCGCCCACGACGTATACCAACGCTGGAATGCCCGACGTTCGGTCCGGTTCTTTAGCGATGCGCCCGTCTCCGAAGCCACCATCGAATCACTAATCGCCGCCGCGGGAACGGCCCCTTCAGGGGCTAACAAGCAGCCTTGGACCTTTTGTGCGGTCTCCAACCCGGAGCTGAAAAAGCGCATTCGGATCGCCGCGGAAGAAGAAGAAAAGGCCTTTTACGAGGGCCGCGCGCCGCAAGCCTGGCTCGACGACCTCGCCCCGATTGGCACGGATTGGGAAAAACCCTTTTTGGAAACGGCTCCCTGGCTCCTGGTGGTGTTTAAGCAGGTGCAAGACGTTCGGCCTGATGGCGAAGTGCGCAAGAACTACTACGTTTCGGAATCCGTCGGAATTGCGTGCGGCCTTTTGATCACGGCCATTCACGAAGCGGGGCTGGTCACGCTCACGCATACCCCCAGCCCCATGAACTTCCTCGCGGAAATCTTAGAGCGCCCGGCACATGAAAAACCCTTTCTGCTGCTTCCTGTCGGCTATCCGGCCGAGGATGCCACCGTTCCAGACATTTCCCGCAAGCACCTGACGGAGATCCTGCTAAAATTCCGTTAAGTCTTCTCGGATTACTTCGCTTGCTGCGCGACCCAGGCCAAGACCTTTTTCGCTTTGGCGGGGCCCACGGCGTTTTCCAGCGCTTCAGGGCTCGCGCGCTTGACGCCGGCTGCCGATTTAAACGTTTTCAGGAGCACTTCCAAGGTGGCCGGGCCCACGCCGGGGATAGCCTCCAAGGCGGACCCAATGCTTGCCTTGCTGCGCTTGTTGCGGTGGAAGGTGATGCCAAAGCGGTGGGCTTCGTTTCGGGCTTGCTGAAGCACTTTAAGCGTTTCGGAACGCTTGTCTAGGTACAAGGGCACCGAATCTCCCGGGAAGTAGAGCTCTTCGAGGCGCTTGGCAATGCCCATGATGGCGATTTGGCCCCGCAATCCCAATTTCTCTAGGGCCTCCACGGCCGAAGAGAGCTGGCCCTTGCCTCCGTCAATCAAAATGAGTTGCGGCAGGGAGTGGCCCTCGTCCTGCATGCGTTTGTACCGGCGGTAGACCACCTCTTCCATCGTCGCAAAGTCGTCCGGGCCTTCCACGGTTTTCACGTTGAAGTGGCGGTAGTCTTTTTTGGACGGCTTGCCATTTTTGAAGACTATGCAAGCGCTCACGGGATGCGTTCCCTGGATGTTGGAGTTGTCAAAGCACTCGATGTGGCGAGGCTCTTCGGCCAAGCGCAAGTCTTGCTTCATTTGGCCCATGATGCGGTTCACATGCCGGTCCGGATCCACAATCTGCATATTTTTCAAGCGCTCCAAACGATGCGCCCGCGCATTGCGCAAAGACAGAGCCACCACCGCAGCCTTGTCACCGCGTTGCGGCACATGCCAACTCAAATCCTCCACCTCCAACTCCACGTCGTGGGAAAGCAGCAACTGCTTGGCGGTGGACCGAAAGCGCTGCCGAATTTCCGGGATAGCCAACTCCAGCATTTCTGCGGGCGTCTCCTCCATCTTCTTTTTGAGCTCCATGGTGTAGGATTGCAGCACCGCGCCTTCCCGAACCATCAAAAAATTCACGTAGCCAAACTCCACATCGTCCACGACGGAGTAGACGTCGAGGTCGCCCACGTTAGGGTTGAGGACCGTGCTTTTGGCCTGGTACTTCTCTAGGTGGTCCAGCTTCTCCTTGCAGGCCTGGGCCAGTTCAAATTCCTGAACCGCAGCATGCATCATCATTTGGCCGTGTAGACGCTGCTTGATGGAGGACCATTCGCCTTTGAGCAGCTTCCGAACGGAGGCAATATCCTCCATGTAGGCGTCCTCGGATTGTCGGGCTTCGCAGGGACCTAAGCAGTTGTGCATTTGGTACTCCAAGCAGACCCGGTACTTGCCTGCGTCCACGGAAGCCTCGGACAAATTCAGCGCACAGGTTCGCAAGGGATAGAGCTGCCGAATCAAATCCAACAAGGTCCCCAGCATGCGCCCCGAGGGGTAGGGCCCAAAGTACTCGCTACCGTCCTCAATGCGCTGTCGCGTGCTAAAGACCCGCGGGAAACGCTCCTTCTTGATGCAAATCCACGGATAGGTCTTACCGTCCTTCAAGTTGATGTTGTACCAGGGTTGGTGCTGCTTAATGAGCGTGTTTTCCAGCAGGAGAGCATCGTATTCCGTCTCTGTGACGATGACCTCGATGTTCTCGACCCGCCGAACCAGCATGCGCAACCGCGCTTGGTCGTGTGTTTTACTGAAGTAGCTGCTGACCCGCTTCTTCAGATTTTTCGCCTTTCCGATATAGAGGATCTGTCCGTCTTTGTCCAAATGCTTGTAAATCCCAGGCTTTTCTGGCAGGGATTTCAAGAGCTGTTTGATGCGGTCCAGGCGTTCCATACTAGGGTTAACGAAAAAGGCCGCCTCGCGTTTACGGGGCGGCCTTTAAAAGTACATGCGGTTGCTCTTACTTCGACAGGAGGGTAACGTTGCCCGTCAGCTCCAAGTGCGCGCTGTTGGGGTTGTCATCCAAGCGAAGGATGTAGAAGTACACACCGTCAGCGAGCTTGTTGCCGCGGTTGTCTTCGCCCTTCCAAGGCATACCGTTGTCGTAGGCGTCGTTCTCGTACACCACTTTGCCGTAGCGGTTCATGATCATCAAGTAACGACCCGAGCTGTAGCTCATCGCACCTTGGATGATGAAGCCGTCGTTGACGCCGTCGCCGTTAGGCGTGACCACGTTGGGTACGATCACCGTATCGATAGGAGGAATCGGAGGTACGGGCTCACCAAACTCAATCCAGTTGGAGTAGGCCGTATCCTGCAAGCGACCGGGGTTGTGGGTGCGCGTACGGATAGAATACTGACCAGGAGGCAAGTTGGGGAACTCAACCGTTACAAAAGTGTCAAGCTGCGGGGAACCGTAGTCTTCCCAGATGTAGACACCGGGCTGACCGGCGATGCCGCGGCCAAATTCCACCTGGTACATCGGATTGTTCCAGCCGTTGTAGTTGGTCCATACCGTAGGGATTGAGGCCGTACTGCTCATGTCGCCACGGAGCCAGATGCTCTTCACCACATTGGTCGGAGGCTGCTGTAAACCATTGATGATGGCCTCCACGTAGTAGCGGTAGGATTTGGCGTCCACATCTGCAGCACCCAAGGTGTTGTCCACCCAGTCGCGCTGTGCCGAATCCGACAAAGACGTGATTTGGTTCCAGTTCTGGCCGCCATCTCCAGAGCGGTAGACGCGGAAGTTGTTGAACAGGAAGGAGGGGAAGGTCGCAGGATCAATCTTCCAGTAGATGTGCGGACGCTTGTCCTCATCAATGGAGACGTTCGTAAGCTGCATGTCCAAGTTGACACAATCGTTCACCAAAAGGACAATGGTGTCAAACTCGTCCATGGCCTTACCACACTTGTTCAAGAGCGTGTTGCCGTCGTTGCCCACCTTTGAATAGAGGTAGTATTCACCGTTCATGGACAAGGGCTTGAAGAGCTTCACGCGCATGGAGTCCGTCTCCCCGTTTACGTTAGGGAAGGGGATGAGCTTGGCAATGGGAATGGGCTGGCCATTCGGTGCCGTTAAGCGGAAGTCCGAACCGTCTGGAGAAATGGACACCACCTCTACGGAAAGCGTAAAGTAGAGCATCACCGTAGAGTCCAAACACTTGTACTCGACCTGCTGCTTGCCGTCGGGACGCAGCGTCACACCGGGTGCATTCTGGTCCAGCTTTACGCCTTGGTTTACGATGGGGTTACAGTTGGCTGCCACGGAGACTTGGATCTCGCGGTTGGCTGAACCTACCTTTTCCCAGAACAAATAGGTCGAGTCAAAGCGGTATTCGTTCACGCGGATGGCAATCACCGAGGTCTCTTGCGTGTTGGCAATGAAGGTGATGTTACCCGTCTGCGTATTCAAGGTGAAGGGCGCCAAGGGGTCTGTGTGGATGGGCTGCAAGTAGGTGAAGCCAGCCGCATAGCCTACGCTTACACCACCTGTACCAAAGCCAAATTCACGGGCAGGAATCAATTCGTAATTGATAGAATCGTTGTCCTTCTCATAGGCGTTCTGCAAGTAGTTGATGTATCCACCCGTACAGATGTAGCTCAAGGGGATAGAGACGAAGGTGGGCGAAGAATTGTAGCCCAGCGTATTGTTCAATTCGGCTTCAAAGTAAAAACCCGCACCTGAAGAGTTCGCAATGCCGGTTACGCCAAAAGGTCGGCAGCAGGACTGCCAATACATTTTGTAATCGTTACAAGTCTGAGTCAATGTGACGTAGCCAATGTAAATGTTGACCATGGGGCTGAAGTAGGATCCGCTGGTACCCTGGGGGATACAGTCGTAGGCGCCCAAGGCAGCCGCGCTGAATTCGGGCTGAGACAAGCTACACGTAGCTGACGTGTTGATGTTGCACGAAGGAGCGGTGATGGTTACTGTTTGGGCGGTACCCAAACCCACACCCGACTGCTCGCGGTAAATCACCAATTTGATGCGGTATTGACCAGTCACACCCGTAGAGTCACCGACGTATTTGTACTGAATGTCACCTCCCAAAATGTGCGAAGCTTCAGCTTGGAAAGGCATCAAAAGGGCCCCAAATAAAAAGGCAAGGAATAGACGTTTCATAGTGCGGATATTTTTCAGCCATACGAAAATAGACTATTCCCCGGTACTACCGGCCTCGAATGGGTCAATGTGGGCCAAGAATGATTGAACGCCTTCCTTAGAGCGTTTTGCGCAAACGCGCGACCGGGATGCCCAGCTGTTCGCGGTACTTGGCAACCGTCCTTCTCGCAATAGGGTAGCCCTTGTCTTTCAGCAACTTAGCCAAGGCGTCATCGGTGAGGGGCTTGCGTGAATCTTCGTCGCCGATGCTGTCCTCCAAGATCTTTTTGATTTCACGGGTGCTCACTTCCTCGCCTTCCGCGTTGAGCATGGATTCGCTGAAGAAATTTTTGATCAAAAAGGTCCCAAATGGCGTCTGCACGTATTTGTTGCTGGCCACGCGGCTCACGGTGGAAATATCCATACCCACTTCGTCCGCAATATCCTTGAGAATCATGGGCTTGAGCTTGCGTTCGTCGCCCGTTAAGAAGTACTCTTCTTGGAAGCGCATGATGGCGGACATGGTCAAAATCAAGGTCTGCTGACGCTGCTTAATGGCGTCAATAAACCACTTGGCCGAATCTAATTTCTGCTTCACGAACTGAAAGGCCTCCTTCTCCTGTTCGGAGCCAAAGGACTTCGCTTTTTTGTAGTGCTGCAGCATGTCCTTGTACTCGCGGGACACATTGAGTTCGGGGGCGTTTCGGCCGTTTAAGCGCAACTCCAACAGGTCGTCCACCACTTGAATGGTGTAATCGGGAATCACGGTCTGGGTAGCATGCGAGCCGCTTTCTGCCGTGTGGCCGGGCTTGGGATTCAGGCGCCCAATTTCATCGAGCGCGCCCTTCAAAACCTCTTCGCTGACCTCCAACTGGGCCATCATTTTGGCATAGTGCCGTTTGGCCAAGGCATCAAAGTGGTCCGTGACGATGGTCAAGGCCAGCTCGGTATTGGATGTGGGCTCGCGGTTTTCCAGCTGCAGCGCCAAGCACTCTTGCAAATCTCGAGCGCCCACACCCGCCGGCTCCATGCTCTGAATCACCTCCAGAGCGGCCTCCAGCTCCTGAACGTCGATGAAGATCCCCATGGAGAATGCCAGGTCATCGACAATGTCCACCAGCTCCCGACGCAGGTAGCCGTCGTCCTCCAGCGTGCCAATCAAATACTTACAAAGGGCCTCTTTTTGGGGCGAAAGCGAACGCATAGACAGTTGCTCTTTCAGCAAATCGCTCATGTCCTTGCCCACTACGACGGGCGCCTCGTAGGACTCGTCGTCGGCCGAATAGTTGTTCGCCTGCAGTTTGTAGTCGGGGATCTCGTCGTCGCTGAGGTAGTCGTCCATGGGATCGTAGTCCCCTTCGTCGCCGCCCGCCTCGTCTTCCCAATCCGAACTCAATTCATCCTGGGGCTCCGGCGCCTCCGGTCCATCTTCCAGGGCCGGATTGATCTCCATTTCCTCTTGAATCCGCTCCTCCAATGCCTGCGTAGGCAGCTGAATCAACTTCATCAGTTGAATCTGCTGCGGAGACAGCTTTTGCTGCAGGCGTTGGCTAAGCGATTGCTTGAGCATAGGGTCTTAGAATTCTGCGTTGCCCGGGGTGCGCGGGAAGGGGATTACGTCACGGATATTACCCATGCCTGTCACAAACTGTACCATTCGCTCAAAGCCCAGGCCAAATCCACTGTGCACACAGGTGCCAAACTTGCGCGTATCCAGGTACCACTCCAGGTGCTCAGGTTCAATGCCCACAGCCTGCATTTTCTCGACCAACACGTCGTGACGCTCCTCACGCTGGCTACCGCCCACGATTTCACCAATACCAGGAAATAGGACGTCCATGGCGCGAACGGTCTTGCCGTCTTCGTTCAAACGCATGTAGAAGGCCTTGATTTTCGCCGGATAATCGAACAAAATCACTGGCGACTTGAAGTGCTTTTCCACCAAGAAGCGCTCGTGTTCCGACTGCAAATCAGCGCCCCACTCTTCGATGGGGTATTTGAATTGGCCCTTTTTGTTGGGCTTGGAATCCTTTAAAATGTCAATCGCCTCCGTGTACGTGCAGCGCACAAAGGGGTTGTCTATGACAAACTGCAGCTTCTCAATGAGGCCTTGGCCGCTGCGCTGGTCTTGGGGTTTGGATTTCTCTTCTTGCTCCAAACGCTGATCCAAGAAAGCGAGGTCCTCTTGGCAGTTGGCCAAAACGTATTTAATGATGTGCTTGCAGAAGGCCTCTGCCAGCTCCATGTTGTCCTGCAGATCGAAGAAGGCCATCTCCGGCTCTATCATCCAAAACTCGCTCAAGTGGCGGGTGGTGTTGGAATTTTCGGCACGGAAGGTCGGTCCGAATGTATAAATCTTGCCCAACGCCATGGCGCCAAGCTCACCCTCCAACTGACCGCTCACGGTAAGGTTGGTGGGCTTTTCAAAGAAGTCTTCCGAAAAGTCCGTGGTGCCGTCTTCTTTCTTAGGTGCGCCATCGGCGGGCAACGTCGTTACGCGGAACAGTTCCCCTGCGCCTTCTGCGTCGCTGGCCGTAATGATGGGGGTGTTTAGGTAAAAGAAGCCCTGGTCATTAAAGAACTGGTGCACCGCAAAGGCCGCCGCGTGGCGGACGCGCATCACCGCGCCAAACGTGTTGGTGCGCATGCGCAGATGGGCAATCTCGCGCAGGAACTCCAGCGAATGCCGCTTGGGCTGCAACGGATAGCTGTCTGTAGGGCAATCGCCCAAAACCTCCAATTTCTGAACGGCAATCTCCACCGTTTGGCCCGCGCCCTGAGAAGCGACCAAGTCGCCCGTAATGGACAGACTGGCACCCGTCGTCACGCGCTTGAGCAAGGACTCGGGGAAAGCTTCAAAGTCGACGACTGCCTGCAAATTGCCTTGGCAACTGCCGTCGTTGAGGGCGATGAAGCGGTTAGAACGAAAGGTGCGCACCCACCCCTTTACGGTTACGGTGTCGCCCACCTTGGGCTGGCGCAGAATGTCAGATATCGATGACGTTGGCATGATGTATGATGCAAAAAAGAACTTTTCTACCTGCAAAAATGGGCAAAATCCCGCAGTTCAAGGTAGTTTCTTTTCGCTTGAAGCGGTTGAATTCGGATCGTTTTTAGAAAAAATATGCACCCATTGGAAACATTTTTATCCGTTAAATGTTTCCTGTGTGTAGAAATGGCACGACCTTTGCCGACCCGTAGGCGATTTACATGGAACAGGACCCCCGAAATAGCATTCTGACACGAGCGATGGAGCTCTTCCAACGCTTTGGCTTGCGCGCCGTCAACATGGACGACGTGTCCAAAGAGTTGGCCATGAGCAAGAAAACGCTCTATACCTTCTTCACGAACAAATCGGATTTGGTAGATCAAGCCGCCAAATACTTGTTTGCAGTCAAATCCAAGCAATTCATTGAACAAGCTAGCATCCACGAAAATGCCATCGACGAGCTGCTAGAAGTACAACGCATCCAGCAGGAAGTGCTCAAGAACTACGGTACCCGCTTGCTCTTTCCTTTAAAGAAGTACCACCCAGAGACCTACGAATGGGTACTCAAGGCGCGCCGCGACATGATGATCGAGGCCTCGATAAAAAATTTAGAGCGGGGCATTCAGCAGAAGCTGTACCGGGAGGACCTCCAGGTGATGAAAATTGCGTTGGTCCGCTACAATACCATGGTAGGAATCATGGAAGACCCTGAAATGGGCGACGATGCCGGCCACCGCGCCGAAGTCCTCGATTACAGCTTGCACCTTCACTTACGGTCCATTGCCTCTGCGCAAGGGCTTGCTTATTTACACGAACTCCAATCTCCCAAATCCAAATGAAAGTCAGATCCCTCTTGCTGGCCCTGACCATGGGCAGCCTGTCCGCCTTGGGGCAGCAGCGCATGGAGCTGTCGCTGGACCAAGCCGTTTCCTACGCCTTGGACCACAACGCACAGATTCAAGTGCAGTCTCTAGAAAAGAAGGCCGCCGAAAAAGTCTTGATCCAGAACATCGCCTTGGGCTTGCCTTCCGTGAACATGGGCGGCAACTACACGGACAACATTGAGCTGCCTGCACAGTTCTTTGACATCAACCAAGACGGGGTGATTGACAAATTGCAGTTTGGCACGCGGTACAATTCCGTGGCCAACTTGTCGGTGAACCAATTGGTGTTCGACGGCTCCTACATCGTGGCCCTTTTGGCCACCACCGTTTTGCGCGACATGGCGGACGTCTCCTACGAGAAGGCCACGATTGATGTGCGCGAGCAAGTGGCTCAAGCCTATCACCTCCGCGTGATTTTGGGCGAAAATGTCACGGCCTTGAAGGCCACCTTGGCCAACACGGCGAGTACGCTGAAGAACCTTCAGGCCATGCAGGGCGAGGGCTTTGTGGCGGAGGAAGATGTGGACCAACTCTCCATTGTCTACCACAATTTGGAGGCAAATGTGGCCAATTTGGAAAGCCAAATCCACATCGCAGAGCTCCTCCTCAAGTTGCACTGCGGTATTGCCCCTGAAACGGAACTTAAGCTAACGACGTCCTTGGAGAGCCTGCTCGTTCAAGCCGAGAGTGGTCAATCCCTGCTCAGCAATACGTTTGACGTGCAAAACCACATTGACTTCCGCCAGTTGAGCACGAACCGTCAGGGCCAGTACCTCAACCTGCAGAACGAGAAAATGCAGTTCCTCCCTAAGCTTTATGCTGGCTACGCCTACAACCGCCAGTTTGTGAGCGAGTCCGCCAATGTCTACGACCCCAACGGCACGTCCGCAAACGACGCGATGTTCCAGTCGTGGAATCTGTCGGCGCAGATTCCGTTGTTTAGTTCGGGCCGAAAAATCGCCCGCGTGCAAGAGCAGCACATCAAGCTTCAAGAGCTGGATATTTTGCTTGCCAACACGGAGAACGCTTTGCGCCTTCAGAACCAGCAAGCCCGTGCCGAATACGCCAACGCGCTCAAGGTCTACCAAATCCAGGTGCAAAACGTGGCGCTCGCGCAACGCGTCATGAAAAACACGGAAGCCAAGTTGGTGGAAGGTCTCGCCTCGAGCATGGACTACAGCCAAGCGTCTTCGCAGTACCAACAAAGTATCGCCGCTATGCTTCAAGCGGCCAATTCCGCTCTAAACAAACGCGTAGCTCTGGAAAAATCCCTGGGCGCCTACAACCTTCAAACTGTCCAATAATCTCATGAAAAATCTGTCCATCCTCACTGCGCTTGTGGCCCTTTTGGCTGCCTGCAGCACGTCTACGCCCTCTTCGGATGTGGACCAATTGAACCTTCGCCGCGATTCTATTGCCGGCGCTATCGAAACGCTTAAGGCCGAGCTCGCGGAGATCGACCTCCAATTGGCGGCGGCTGACAGCACCCGCAATTTTGCCAGCGTCACGACCTACGACGTGACCAAAGGCGGTTTTGACCACTCGTTTCAGGTATACGGTTCGGTGGTTTCGGACAAATCCGTGACCCTCTTCCCCGAAATGGCGGGCACCATCACCAAAGTGACCGTTAAAGGAGGTGAGCGCGTGCGTGCCGGCCAGCTGTTGGTGGCTATGGATGCCTCGTTGGCGCAAGCCAGCTTGGCCGAAGTGAAAACGCAACTGACGTTGGCACAATCTGTATTTGAAAAGCAATCCCGCCTGTGGGAGCAGAAAATCGGCAGCGAAGTGCAGTACCTGCAAGCCAAGACACAGTTTGAGGCCTTGCAAAAGCGCCTGGCAGCCGTTTCGCGCCAAGTGGCCATGGCCACCGTCACCGCTCCGTTTGATGGGGTGATTGACCAAGTTTTTGCCAAGGAAGGCGAGGTAGCTGCGCCCGGCATGGCTATGGTGCGCATGGTAGGAAATGGCGGTTTGCGTTTGGACATGCAGGTTCCAGAAACCTACATCCAGCGCATCGAGAAAGGCGACGAAGTGGACATGCACTTCTCGGCAATCAACTTGGACCTCGTGGGCAAAATCACCGCGGTGGGCAACTTCATCAATGCCGGAAGCCGCACGTTTGGCGTAACCGTCGAGCTTCCTAAAAACAGCGACCTGAAAGCCAACATGATGGCCTCTGTCGCCCTCAAGGACTATAGCGTCGACAGTGCCATCACGGTGCCCAACCGCTTAATCTTGCAGGACACGAAAGGCGTGAATTACACCTATGTCTACGTGGCAAAAGGGGAACTCGGCAGCATTGAGCGCCGCGACTTAGTCTTGGGCGTAGCCAACAACGACTTCACGGAAGTAAAATCAGGCATCGCTCCTGGGGAGAAGGTGGTCGACCGCGGCATTCGCTCCGTTCAGCCTGGCCAAACTGTAAAACTGTACTAAGCCATGTCTGAGCAACCAAATGCACTGATGCGCCGTTTTGGCATCACCGATTGGGCGGTCAACAACCGCGTTACAGTTGGCGTTTTAACGGTCATCATCTTTATCGCAGGCTTGGCCGCCTACCGCGCCATGCCCGCCGAAAGTTTCCCCGAAATTGCCCAACCCACCATCTACGTAGGTACCGTCTATCCGGGAAACTCCCCCGTGGACATTGAACGCCTCATCACGCGCCCCTTGGAGAAGCAAATCAAGAGCATCTCGGGCGTCGACGAAGTCACCTCCACGTCTATTCAGGGCTATTCTACCATTCAGGTGAAGTTCAACTTTGACGTGCCCGTCAACGAGGCTTTGCGCAAAGTGAAGGACAAGGTGGACGCCGCGCGCTCCACGCCAGACTTCCCCAAGGACTTGCCTGCAGACCCTAACATCTTCGACCTGAACATTGGCGAGTTGTTGCCTATCATGAACATCAACCTTTCGGGCGAATACACGAGCGAACAGTTGACGGACTATGCGGAGTACCTCAAAGAGGAGATAGAAGACCTTTCGGCCATCACCTCCGTGGATATCCGCGGTATTGACGACAAGGAAGTTCGCGTCATGGTGGATGTCCAGAAGATGGAATCCTTGAATATTTCGTTCCGCGACATTTCTGGGGCGATCCAAAATGAAAACATGTCCATTTCGGGCGGTGATTTGTTGGTGGATGGCTACCGCCGAAACGTTCGCGTACTGGGCGAATTTGAATCCCTCCAGGACATCGAAAACATCATCGTCAAGCAGGAAAAAGAAGACATCGTCTACTTGCGCGACGTCGCCACCGTAGCCTTTGACGGAGTGGACCGTGAATCCTACGCACGTCAGTACAGCGACCCTGTCGTGACTTTGGACATCAAGAAGCGCTCTGGTGAGAACCTGATTTTGGCCTCAAAAGCCATCAATGAGATTGTCGCGACCGCCAAGGCGGAGTACTTCCCCAGCAACTTGCTGATCTCCATCACCAACGACCAATCGACCCGCACCAAAAACCAGGTAAATGAGCTGGAGAACTCCATCATTTTTGGCGTCTTGCTTGTGGTTTTGGTCTTGACCTTCTTCTTGGGACTGCGAAACGCGCTATTTGTGGGCATTGCTATCCCCTTGAGCATGCTCTTGAGCTTCTTCATCCTGAACTCCATGGGCATCACACTGAACTTCATGGTGCTCTTCGCTTTGGTATTGGCCCTGGGCATGTTGGTCGACAACGGAATTGTTATTGTCGAAAACGTCTACCGCTTCATGAGCAGTGGCTACAAGGCTACGGATGCAGCCAAACTGGGAGCCGCCGAGGTGGCTATGCCCATTATCTCATCGACCGCCACGACGTTGGCCGCCTTTGTGCCTTTGGCCCTCTGGCCTGGTTTGATCGGTGAGTTCATGAAGTACCTGCCTTACACGTTAATCGTAGTGCTTTCATCTTCCCTCTTTGTGGCCTTGGTCATCAACCCTGCATTGGCCGCACGTTACATGAAGACGGAAGAAGATAGCGTGAACCGACCCAAGTGGACTCGCATTGGCGGCCTCTTGACCCTGGTTGGTCTAGGGGTACACATTGCCATCCTCGCCGCCAATTCAGAGGCCGCTGGACCCGCACTGTTTGCAGCCACCCTCTTTAACCTCTTTGGCTATGCCGGCCTCATTATTCTGGCCTACGTCTGGCTGTTTGAGCCGGGCACGCAGTACTTCCAGAAGAATCTACTGCCTCGCTTAGAAGCCTTTTACTCCCGGGTGATTGAATTTTCGTTGCGCGGAAAGAATGCCCGAAAGTTCTTCCTAGGCACGGTCGGCCTACTCTTCTTCTCCATCTTCCTGTTGGCCGTCTTCCCTCCCAAGGTTTTGTTCTTCCCGAACAACCAGCCCAACTTGGCCAACATCTACATCGAGCTCCCCGTGGGCACCGACATCGAAGAGACCAATGCGCTGACCTTGGACCTCGAGAAGAAAATCACCGAACTCGTCGGCCAATTCACCTATGAGAAAGACGGTGCCCCCTACAACTACATGGTTGAGTCCATCATCGCCCAGGTAGGTAAGGGAACCAGCGATCCTCGCGAGGGTCCATCCAACGTTCCCACCCCCCACAAGGCTAAAATTGTGGTAGCCTTCCGCGAAACCAAGTACCGTTTGGACCAAGATGGTCAGGCCGTAAGCAGTTCCGATGTATTGAACCTCCTGCGCGACAACTTTTCGGACGTTCCCGGTGCAGTTATCGTGGTGGACAAAGACCAAAACGGCCCTCCCCAAGGCTCGCCTATCAACATTGAGTTGTCCGGCTCAGACTATGAGGAAGTGCTCGCTTTTGCCCAGCAAGTCAAGCGTGAAATTGAGAGCTCGCCCATCCAAGGCTACGACGAACTCAAGCTCGACGTCGAAAGCGGCAAGCCCGAATTGCCCATCACCGTCGACCGCGCCAAGGCGCGCTCCTTGGGCGTTTCCACCGGCCAAATTGGCGATGCCCTCCGCACGGCTTTGTTCGGCAAGGAAATCAGCCGCTTCAAAGACGATGAGGACGAGTACCCCATCAACCTCCGCTTTGACGACGCCTACCGCTACAATTTGGAGAGCCTGATGAACCAGAAGATCACCTTCCGCGATCAAGGTTCGGGCCGGATCAAGCAAGTGCCCATTTCCGCCGTGGCCAGCGCAAGTAAATCCTCTACGTTCTCCGCCGTGAAGCGCAAAGATTTGGACCGTGTGATCACCCTCTATTCCGGCGTCAAGGAAGGGGCCAACCCCACCCAGATTGTCGGCCAAATGAAGGAACTCCTCGCCGGCTACGAAGTGCCCCGCGGCATCACGCTCGCCTTCACGGGCCAGCAGGAAGAGCAGGCCAAGGAATTTGGCTTCTTGTCTAAAGCCCTTCTCGGTGCGGTCTTCATGATCTTCTTGATCATTGTGGGCCAGTTTAACTCCGCGCGCATTCCCTTCCTGATCCTGGTGACGGTTATCCTTTCGCTTATCGGCGTACTGCTCGGTCTGGTGATTTTCCGAATGGACTTCATCATCATCATGACCATGATCGGCATCATCTCGCTCGCCGGGGTGGTCGTGAACAACGCCATCGTTTTGGCGGACTATGCCGGTCAATTGATGGAGCGCCGAAAGGCCGAACTCAACCTGGACGAAGACGCTCGTCTCCCCGTAGACGAGCTGACCTTCACCCTCGCCGAAGCCGGCCGAACGCGTCTGCGTCCCGTTTTGCTGACCGCCATCACCACGGTCCTAGGTTTGATCCCCTTGGCCACCGGTATGAACATTGACTTCTTCACACTGATCTCCCAAAACAATCCGCAGATCTACTTCGGCGGCGACAACGTCATGTTCTGGGGCCCCATCAGCTGGACGGTCATCTTTGGTCTGACCTTCGCCACCTTCCTGACCCTGGTCATCATGCCCGTTATGCTCTACCTCACCGAGGTAACGCGTTCGCGCAGGTACTGGGAGAAGCAAGGCGCGTAGCGCCGCTAGAGAGCTAGTTACCTAGTAAAAACGCCGCCCTCACCGGGCGGCGTTTTTCATTCTGGCTAGGCGTACTTTTGGCCCATGGCCCCATTGCCCCGATTAGAGGAACTGCGTACCCTAGCCCCGGAAGCTTTAGCGACGGTGGCAGAGGACCTGCGCGCTTTCATTTTGGCTTCGACCCAGGATAAAGCGGGGCATTTGGCTTCCAGTTTAGGGGTGGCGGAGTTGACGGTGGTCTTACACGCCCTATTGAATACCCCCGAAGATGTATTGATTTGGGACGTGGGACATCAGGCCTATGGCCACAAAGTGCTTACGGATCGCGCAGATGTCTTCAGCAAAAATCGACAGCCCGATGGGCCAAGTGGCTTCCCCAAGCGGGACGAGTCGCCCTTTGATGCGTTTGGTGTGGGGCATTCGAGTACGGCGCTTTCGGCCCTCTTGGGTTTTGCCCGCGCAGATGCCCTCAAAGGCCTCTCGCGCAAACGCGTAGCCGTCGTCGGCGATGGCGCATTCACCGGCGGAATGGTCTTCGAGGCCATGAACGACGCCGGTAGCCAGGGCGATGATGTGCTGCTGATTTTAAATGACAACGGCCAAGCCATTGAAGAGAATGTGGGCGCCTTGCACCAGAACGGCCAGTACGCCTCCATCGCCGAAGGCCTGGGTTGGACCTGGATGGGTGGGCCCATCGACGGGCACCACGCTGTGGAACTTCATGCAGCTGTTCAGCAGGCGCTAGCCGCAAAGGGGCCGCGCATTTTACATGTCCGCACCCAGCGTCCCAGCATAGAAGCGCTTGGCTTAAAAGATTCCACGATCGGGCCTGCTCATTTTCAGCACCGTTTTGCGCAATCGCTTATTGCGTTGGCGAAGGAGGATGCGAACGTGGTGGCCCTTACCGCGGCTATGGCGCCGGGCTGCAGTTTGGACCTCTTTCGGGAGGTCTTCCCCCATCGCTTCTTTGACGGAGGCATCGCAGAAGGCCATGTGGTCACGGAGGCGGCAGGTATGGCAGCGGCGGGTTTGCGGCCCGTGGTCAACCTGTACAGCACCTTTTCGCAGCGCGCCGTAGACCAGTGGATTCACGATGTGGCGTTGCAAAACTTGCCGGTGATTTTGTGTTTGGACCGCGCTGGACTCGTGGGTGAGGATGGCGGAACGCACCATGGCGTCTTTGATTTGGCCCTTTTTAGATCCATCCCGAATACCGCCATTTGGGCTCCTCGCAACGGAGAGGCCCTCGAGGAGGCCCTCCAAGAAGCCCACGCCTACGGAGGTCCGAGCATCATTCGCTACCCCAAGGGAACAGAACCCGAACTGCCAGCAGCGCTCGAACGCCGCGGCCGCATGGACATCCTGCAATGGGGCACCGGCACCGTGCACTTTTGCCTCGGACCGGTAATCGCCGACGCACTCGCAGAAGCCAAACCCACGGAAAGTGTCGTGGACCTGCGCATGGCCAAGCCTATCAACCCAGATATGCTCGCCTATTTTGCGAAAAACCACTACCGATGGATGGTTTGGGAGGATGGTCAAGCCCTCGGCGGCGTGGGTGCCGCATTGAGCACTTGGCTGGCGGAGAACGCCATTCCCAACGTGCAGTGCATTCGGAGAAGCTACCCCGATCAGTTTATCGGGCATGGTCCCAGTGAGGCCCTGCAAGCGCAGTTCCGCCGGAAGGGCTAACTCCTTAAACGTTTAGAAACCCAAGGCCGCGCGGGTGCGCGCGATCGTCGCTTTTGCCACGGGGCGGGCTTTTGCAGCCCCTACCTCTAGGGCGTCGTAGACCGCCTGGGGATTTTCCATGTAGGCGTCAAAGCGGGCGCGTTCCTCCGCAAAGACCTCGAGCAAAACGTTCAAAAGCGCCGTTTTGGCATGGCCGTAGCCATAGCCACCAGCTCGATAATTCGCCTCCATTTCAGCCACTTGAGCTGGGTTCGCCACGAGGCGATAGAGTTGGACGACATTGCAGGAACTAGGGTCTTTGGCTTCCTCCAGGGGCGTGGAGTCGGTCACGATGGACATGATCTGCTTCTTGAGCGCCTTTTCGGGCAAGAAGATGTCGATAATGTTGCCGTAGGACTTGGACATTTTTTGGCCATCCGTCCCGGGAATGGTCATCACCGCCTCGTCGATGCGGGCTTCGGGGATGACAAAGGTTTCCGTGCCCGTTTGGTGGTTAAAAGTCTCGGCGATGTCGCGCGTCATTTCCAAATGCTGGCGCTGGTCCTTTCCCACGGGCACCAAATGGGCATCGTACAGAAGGATGTCGGAGGCCATCAAGACCGGATAGTCAAAGAGACCGGCGTTCACATCCGACAAGCGGTCCGACTTATCCTTAAAGCTGTGCGCATTGGCCAGCATGGGGTAGGGCGTGAAGCAGTTCAGGTACCAGGTGAGTTCCGTGCATTCGGGCAAATGGCTCTGCGCGTAGAAAACGACTTTTTCAGGGTCCAGACCGCAGGCCAGCCAAGCGGCCGCGGTGGCAAGGAGGTTTTCTTTTCGGGCTGAAGGATCCTTCACCGTCGTCAAGGAATGCAGATCCGCAATAAACAAAAATGCATCGTTGCGCGGATCATTCGCCAGCGCAATGGCGGGCTTAATAGCGCCCAAAACATTGCCCAAATGTTGACGTCCCGAACTCTGAATACCGGTGAGAATACGTGCCATGCCGTAAAGGTAGGAAGGAGAAGCGGGTGTTGCTTAGAAATTCGCAGCGCTTCCTTCAAGCCAGCGCGCGCGAAGCAATTTCTGGCTCTCTGTGGGCTCAGGCAAGGCGAAGATCTTGTGGGAGAGTTTTACCTCTGCGCGCTCTGGGAGCACCCAGGTAGACGTCCATTCGCCTTGGTGCTCAACCTGCACTTCCACCTTTTCCCCTTCCGGCAGCGGGCCCTCGAGTCCGCCCAATTGCTCCGCATCAAAGCTCACGAAGTCGCCTTTTTCCACTTCAAAGGGCAGCGGTCCCTTGACCTTTTTCACGGTCTTCACCGCGCCCAAAGGCAGGAAGGAAAGTTTGAGGTTTTCATGCTGGATGGGGCTTTGCGGCAAGGAGCGCGTCTCGCCGTTCACATAGTCAAAACCGGCATATGCTAGGTTTTGCTTCAAGGGCAGCGCTTCCCGGCCCCGAACGTAGCGGTCAAAAAAGCCCATCAAGTCGGGATGCACCTCCGCCACGAAGACTTCAAAAAAGGTCGCTTCGTCAAAGGACTGCGTAGCGCCATAGCGGGCATTCAACGCACGAACCACATCGAGCAAGGTCTTTTCGCCATCGGTCAAACGCATGATTTCCAGGTCCAACAAGGCCGCCATCACCGCCCCGCGTTGGTAGACTTGGCCGTACTGCTTCTTCCAAGGTTTTTCCAGGACGTTGGTGCTCATTTCGGTGAAGGCCATTTTCTCCGTTGGGTAGCGACTGGCCGACCGAATTTTCCCCTCCAACAAAGATTTGAGGTAGGCCTCTTGGGTCATCACGCCGCCCTGGACTTGGGAGAGTCCGGCGAAGTATTCGGTCACGCCCTCATAGAGCCAGAGGTGCTGAGACATTACGGGATCCGCATAGTTAAAGTGGCCAATGCACTCCGAATGCAAGCCCAACGGGGTGAGGATGTGCAGGAATTCGTGGATGCAGACGTCTTTCATTTGGTCCAGCACCAAATCGTTGCCAAAGTCGGGCAAGAAATACGTGGAAGAGTTGCCGTGCTCCAGGGCGCCGAAGCCTTGGCCGATCAATTGGCGCAGAAGCTTGAAGGCCTTGCCAATTTTAATGTCCCCCTCCATCAAGCTCTGAAACTCCGTGTAGTCCTTGATGTAAAACAGGAAGGCGTAGGTATCGACGGGAAGTTCCCCGCCCAAAAAGGTCGCGATAGCCTCCATGGAGACCTTGACCTCGTCGTAAATAGCCGCACTCAAAGGACGGCCGCTTTCGCTGTACACACTGAGGGTCACCTTGCAGTTGGCCACATAAAAACTGATGGTATCGGGCACCGTAACCATAATGGGACAGTCCATCAAATGGTGGTAGTCCCGGGCTTGAAAGGATTGAATGCGGCTGTCGCCCAAATACATAGCGGGACCTTGCTCCACCTGGCTGGGAAGGGCGCTCACCCCCAGCATGTTTCCGGGATAGTGCAGCTGCACATCCACGGGTTCCTGCTCATAGCCGGGGAAGTAGCCAAAAAAGCCGGCGTTGTTCAGCAGAAAGTTCTCGCGTTCGGCGATGTTGGTTCCCGCGGGCTCAAAAATGTGGTTCTTCCGAACGCGCGCATCGTAGGTGTCATTCACGCGGTACGTAATGCGGTCCGGTAGCGCACTCAGCTTGAAGGTATTCTCGCCCTTTTTGCGCACTTTGATTCGGGTCCCGTCCGATTTATAGGCTTCCAAGCCCTTGATGTACTTGCCGTAATCTTCCGTGGCGTAGGTACCTGGGATCGTCTTGGGAAACTGCCAAACAATGGGCGCATCCTCTATGTCCTCGGGCAAAGCGGCCCAGTTCACTTCCGAGGTGACTTGTACTTGGTCGCTGCCCAAAACGCGCATCAGATCCGCGTTGTAGGTGATAAAGGGGGCTTGGGCCCAGGAGGTAAGGCAGCTTAGGGTTAGAGCCGTCCAAAGGAGGGTGCGCATGGTTTAGAGTCTAGATTCGGCATATAAAGTCAGGCCTTCTTCTGTCATAAGCCACAACTTTCCTGCCATTCGGGGGTCGTACATATTTTGAAGGTTGTCCACGTCGTCCAAATAGTCCGAACAGCTTTCGTCCAAATACACGCTATGTCCCACCGGTAGGTAGAGCGTGAAGCGGGCATTCTGTCCGCGGAATCTATCGTCCAGCGGGAAGGAGATGAGGTCGCCCACAACAATACTGTCGCCTTCCAACGTCACATCGTACTGGACCCTATCTGCCTTCATGCGCGCATCACGACGGTTGGCGCCCCGGGACTCCACGACACATTCAAGGCTGGGGACTTGGCGCATGCTCTGCTTGACGTCGAGGGCAATGCCGTCGTAGTAAAGAGCCAGTCCGTCTATAAACTCGCCCAAGGACACGTGGTTGTCGGGGATGTCCAGTTCGTTGGGCGACACGGTGAGGACCCATTCGGTCTGGCCTTCTGCCAAGGGAATGGCCTCAATGTGGCGCGCTTCTTCCCGGAATTCCAAGCCCATTTGTATGCCCATCACCACCCAAATGATCACACCCACCATGGAGCTCAAAATGGCCGAGCCGTGAATCCAGCGCCAGGACGCACGTGGAATGTCGACCCTAAACGTGTAGCGCAGGACAAGAGCCGTGATTTCAATCACGATTCCGAGCACCGCGGCAATCGTCGCCAGCCAAAGTACGCTCATGGACATGCTGCTTGGAAGCACTGTCATGGCCATCGCGAAAATGGGCGTGCCCTGCGTCCAATCCGATTCAAAGCTGAAGCCGTTGGTCGCCACCACGAGGAGCGCAATCCCCGCAGCCGCAATGCCGAGGAGCAGAAAAAAGCCAATGATTCGGAAAACGATTGCCACCAGGCCTCCGACGGCTTCGACGATGTTCCGAGTGGCGCCGCCTAGTCCAGACGCTGCACGCTTAACCGCGGGACTCACCTCCTCTGCGCCCGCTTGAAATCGGGCCTTCATGCGTTGCGCCTCCTCCTCCACAGATTTTTTAATGTTGTCTAGAGTTATGTCTTCGCCGCGCATGGCCAATTTCTCCGCCGTGGTTCGAGCACCTGGGATGGCGGCCCATAGGATGAGATAGGCAATGAAGCCCATACCACTCACCAGCAGGATTAAGAAAAGCACGCGGAAGATGACTGGATCTATGCGGAAGTAGGCCGCCAAGCCTCCACAAACACCGCCCACAAAACCGTTTTCCACATCGCGGTAGAGCCTACGTATGCGCTTTTCGGAGGCTTCCCCAAGGGGCTTTGTGGCCTCTTCGGTCGGTCGAGATTCGCCGTCGCCAAAGTCCTCCGGCTGGCCCAAGGTGCGGATGGCAGCATCTACCTCCAACAGGCTGATGACTTGCTTACCCGGGCTGAGGTGCGCATGGAAGAGTTCAGCCAATCGCGCTTCAATGTCCGCGATAATTTCTTCACAGCCCTCCAGGTGCTTGAGCTGGGCACGCACCGCGTCCAAGTAGGCGCCTACGCGTTGAAAAGCGTCCTCATCCAAATGAAAGAGCATACCGCCCAGATTGATATCGATGGTTTTTTTCATGACTTAGAGGGAGTTAACAGCGTTGACAAATGCATTCCATTCCTGGTCCAAAGCGTCCAGCAATCGCTCGCCATTTTCGGTGAGTTTGTAGTATTTGCGAGGGGGGCCAGACTTGGATTCTTCCCAACGGTAGTCCAGCCAGCCGGCGTTTTTAAGACGTGTGAGCAAGGGATAGAGCGTTCCTTCCACCACCAAGAGGTCTGCCTGCTTGAGGGCTTCGGACAAGTCTGAGGTATAGGCCTCTCCTTTCCGAACCACCCGAAGCACGCAGAGTTCCAGGACGCCTTTGCGCATTTGAGCCCGTGCATTTTCAGTATTCATGTTGGCAAAGATATAGTTAATATTTGGTACTATGCAACACATAGTACCGAAAACTCCCCATAGGACCCCGCTGGCTCAATTGTTGAGGCACAGAGAATAACGAGAGTTACCTCTGTTTAACTTTGTTTCTATGCTCACACCCTTCAACTTCCAGAAGTGGCTGGAAGAACACCGACATGAATTGATTCCCCCTGTTGGGAACAAGAATTTAACCCCCGATTCGGAGGACTATATTGTCATGGTCGTAGCGGGTCCCAATGCCCGCAAAGACTACCATTACAACGAAACGGAAGAGTTCTTCTACCAACTGGAAGGGCGCATCACCGTTCGCACCCAAGTGGATGGTAACGTGGTGGACCACGTCCTAGAGGCCGGTGACATGTTTGTACTCCCGGCCAAGACCCCTCACTCCCCCATGCGCGATGCCGGCAGCATCGGATTGGTAGTTGAGCGCAAACGGGCTGGAAAAGGGTTCACCGACGGCTTGCTGTGGTTTTGCGACACCTGCAACCACCCCCTGCACGCAGCCTACTTTGAGCTGAACAACATCGAAAAAGACTTTCTCCCCCATTTCCATGCCTTCTATGGTAGCGACGACTTGCGCACCTGCAAGAACTGCGGCCACACGATGGAAACTGATCCCCGCTTTACCAAATGAATCGAGCTACCCGCAACGAAGAAGACTATTTGAAAATGCTTCTTCGGCTCAAGATGACCGATGAAACCATCGGAACCAACCACTTGGCCGCCAAACTCAACGTGGCGCCCCCAAGTGTGACCTCCATGCTGAAAAAGCTAAAGTCACGTGGCCTCGTGAACTACAAAAAATATGGCACCATCGGCTTGACTCCATTGGGCGAGCGCATTGCCATTTCTTTGCTTCGTCGCCACCGAATTTGGGAGGTTTTCTTGCACAAAACCTTGGGATTTGACTGGAACGAGGTGCATGAAATTGCCGAGCAGCTCGAGCACATTCGAAGTGAAAAACTCATCAACAACTTAGAGGAGTTCTTGGGCTTCCCTAAGACAGATCCACACGGCGACCCCATTCCCACGGTCGATTTGCTCATGCCTAACTACGAGGGCCATCCTTTGACGCAATCCCGCACGGGACAGCATTGCCGCCTGATATCTGTTACGGACGATTCCTCTGAAATCATCTCACAGCTCGACGCCATGGGCATCCAATTGGATACCGAACTAGACATCTTGGGGCCCGGAGCGCCGGAAGGGTCCATCGTGGTGCGTCACAACGGACGCGTCAACATGATTCGGGAAGAGCTTGCGAAGAAGCTTTACGTCGTCTGAGGCCCATTTAGCCAGGCCAGAGCATTGCTGCCTAAAATCTTGGCCTTTTTCTCTGCCTCCCATGGCATCGTCTGAATCAGACGCCCGGGTTCCAACTCTCCAAGCGGGAAGGGATAATCCGTGCCCAGCGCCACTTTGTCCTCCCCAACTAGGTTGGTGATCAGATCGAGCATGACCGGGTCATGCACCAGGCTATCGAGCCAAAACTTCCCCATATAGCTCGTTGGCGCCACGGAGTTGTCCACCGCACAGAGGTCGGGGCGTACGTCGAAGCCGTGCTGAATTCGGCCCAAAGTGGCCGGGAAACTGCCTCCTCCATGCGCAATCGCTACACGCAAGCCAGGAAGGCGCTCTAATACGCCTCCAAAAATCAGCGAGCAAATAGCCCGCGAGGATTCTGCCGGCATACCCACCAGCCAGGGAAGCCAGTATTTGGGCATCGTGGGCGTACCCATCATATCCCAAGGGTGAACAAAAACGGCCATGCCGAGGCGTTCGCAGGCTTCAAAAACTGGGAAGAGTTCAGGCGCGTCCAGGTTCCACTGTTCAATGTGGCTGCCGATCTGAATGCCCTTCAAGCCAATGGCCTTGCAGCGCTCCAATTCTTGAATGGCCAACTCCGGGGCCTGCATGGGCAGCGTTCCCAAGCCTTCAAATCGGGTGGGGTAGCGCTGGACGATGCCCGCGATGTGGTCGTTCAGGAAGCGCGCTACTTCTAACGTGTCCTTGGGCTGAGCCCAGTAGCTAAACATGACGGGCACGGTGGACAGGACTTGCACGTGGACGCCGTGGTGGTCGCATTCGCCCATTCGGACCTCGGGGTCCCAGCAATTGGCCTGAATCTCGCGGAAGAATTTGTCGTCTTTCATCATACGCGCACAGCCCGCACAGTGGTGGTCCAAGGTCACAAAGCCCCCGTAGCCAAAGCGTTGCGCAAAGTGCGGAATGTGCTCGGGCAAGATGTGCGTGTGGATGTCAACCACTAAGGGCGATGTGTGCATAGCGAGGGCAAATGAGGGCTTGAGCGAAGATAGGGAAGCGCTACCTTTGTGCTTTGATTTCCATCCGATGAGCGACGCCATCCACCACGAATGCGGCATAGCCCTCCTGCGGCTCCGCAAGCCCTTGGACTACTACCTGGAAAAACACGGTACGGCGCTCTACGGCCTGAACAAAATGGTGCTCATGATGGAAAAGCAGCACAACCGCGGCCAGGACGGTGCCGGTCTGGCGGGCGTGAAGCTGGACATGGCTCCTGGGCAGCGCTACATCAGCCGCTACCGTTCGGTGGAAGCCAAGCCTATGCAGGACATCTTTCAGCGCATTCAAAATCGGATCAATACTGTTTTGGACGGTCAGCCCGAACGCCTCAAAGACGCCAACTGGGTCAAAGAAAATATCGCCTTCGCTTGCGAGGTCTATTTGGGCCACCTGCGCTACGGCACCTTCGGCGCCAACTCCATTGAAGCCTGCCACCCCTTCTTGCGTCAGAGCAACTGGATGAGCCGAAACCTCATCGTCGCCGGCAACTTCAACATGACCAATGTAAAAGAGCTGGTAGACGAGCTCATCCAATTGGGGCAGCACCCCAAAGAGCGCGCTGACACGGTCACGGTCATGGAAAAAATTGGCCACTTCCTCGACAAAGAGAACGAGCGTCTCCACAAGGAAGCGAAAGAAGTCTTTGGCATGAGCAAAATGGAACGCAGCCGCTACCAGATGGACAACCTCCAGCTGCCCCGCGTGTTGCAGAAGGCCTCGCGTGCTTGGGACGGCGGCTATGCGATGGGCGGCATGGTCGGCCAAGGCGACGCCTTCTTGTTGCGCGATCCCAACGGTATTCGGCCCGCCTTCTACTACGTGGACGATGAAGTCGCTGTGGTCGCCTCCGAGCGTCCTGTCATTCAAACAGCTTTTGGGGTGCCCTTTGAAGAAGTCAAAGAAGTGCCTCCCGGTGCGATGGTGTGGATTCGCCGCAACGGAGACGTAAGCATTGAACAGATTTTGGAGCCGCGCGAGCGACTGGCATGTTCTTTTGAGCGCATCTATTTCTCGCGCGGAAATGACGGAGCCATCTACCACGAACGCTTGGAGCTGGGCCGACGTTTGGCCAATCGCGTGCTTGATGCAGCGGACCGAAATTTTGACAATACCGTCTTCAGCTTCATCCCCAATACCGCGGAAATTTCCTTCTACGGCCTCCTCAAAGGCGTGGAAGATGCCCTGAACGAGCGCAAAATTGAGCAAGTCAAGGCCTTGGGCGCCGACTACAGCGCGGACGACCTGCGCCACATTCTCACCCGCCGCCCGCGCCTCGAAAAAATCGCCTGGAAAGACGTCAAGCTCCGCACCTTCATCACCGAAGATGCCGGCCGCGAGGACATGGTTTCTCACGTCTACGACAGCACCTACCACGTAGTCGAACCCAAAGACACCATCGTAGCCGTCGACGACAGCATCGTGCGAGGTACCACCCTGAAGCAGAGCATTTTGAAGATGCTCGACCGTTTGGGCCCAAAACGCATCATCATCGTCTCCTCGGCCCCCCAAATCCGCTACCCCGATTGCTACGGCATCGACATGGCGAAGATGGGCGACTTTGCCGCTTTCCGCGCTGCGGTGTCCCTGCTGGAAGAGCGGGGCATGTGGAATGTCCTGACCGACGCATTGGTTGCAGCAAAGGCTGAACTCGAGAAGCCCATGGAGGAGCAGCAAAATGCCGCGAAAGCCGTGTATGCGCCCTTTTCGGCGGAGGAAATTTCGGACCGAATTGCCCAAATGCTCACCCCCGCCGGCGTCAAAGCCGAGGTGAAAGTCATCTACCAGACCATCGAAGACCTGCATGCATCGTGCCCCGAAAACCTTGGTGACTGGTACTTCACCGGCAACTATCCTACCCCTGGCGGCACACGCGTCGCCAACCGGGCCTTCGTGAACTACATGGAGGGCAGCAGTGCGCGGGCGTACTGAGGCTAGAGGGCTAGAGGGCTAGAGGGCTAGAGGGCTAGAGGGCTAGAGCTTGGCAAAACAACGGAAAGTCCCAGCGCGCGGCGAAGGTCCACCACAGAGTTTAAGGGTAAAAGAGAGTAAGCGTTTAAGGGAAAAAGCTACAGCGCAAAGCGCGTGCTTTCTAGCTCTCTAGCTCTCTAGCTACAGGGCGAAGCCCGTGCCACCTAGCTATTTAAACGGATCCCCAAATTTCACATCGTTGGCCAACGACGCGTCGTCCAGAGTTTGAAGGAAAGCGACAAGCGCTGCCTTTTGGGCTGGAGTGAAGTTGGGGGCGACGGGATCGCCGTTCGGACCGCGAAGTTGCGGACTCAAATTGGGATGGTTCTGGACCCCGGTACTGTAGTGGTCGATCACTTGGGCCAAGGTGGCGAATCGACCGTCGTGCATGTAGGGGCCGCGGCCTGTTAGGTTCCGCAAGGATGGAACTTTGAAGAGTCCGACTTGGGCAGGATTTCCGTTCACGCCGCCCACTCCCGCATCGGTGGTCATGGCGTCGAGGCCGTTGTTTCGAGGACCGGGAGCCGTGAAGGCTTCGGTGCCGTGGCAGGTGACGCAGGCACCGGGAACGGGTGGGCCGCCGGGGCCGGGGGGCACGCCAAAGAAGAGGGCCTTGCCTTGGTTTTCTTGGGCGGTAAAATTGGGAAAGGGGTCCCCGGGCGCATTCACTTGGGCGCGGCCTTGGTCGTAGGGCGCTTGATAGCTCATGATGCTTCGGACAAACTGGGCAAGGGCTTGACGAATACGTAGTTCGGTGATGTCTTCAGATCCGAACGCCTTTTCAAAAAGTGGGGCGTAATAGGGCTGGTGTTCGACTCGGGCCAAAAGGGAATCGAGGCTCAAGCCCATTTCAACCGGATCTTGAACAGGCATCAAAACTTGTTCCTCCAAGGTGCTGGCGCGCTCGTCCCAAAAGAAGGCCCCATTCGCATAGAAGCGGGCATTGCTCAAGCCCATAGAGTGGCGCACCGTGAGGCCGCCTTCGAAGCCTTCGCTGAAAGTTTTACTGTCTCCAAATCCAATGGCTTGTTGGTGGCAATTCGCACAGGAGATGCTGCGGTTAGCGGATAGATTTTTATCGTAGAAAAGCACGCGGCCCAGGGTGGCTCCGTCATCGGTGACGGGGTTCGTCATGGGCGTGTTGTCGGCGGCCAAGACGTTGGGTTGGGCAAAGTGGGTAGGTAGCTCGCTGGGGGTGTAGTCGTAAGGCGTTTCGGGAAGGTTGAGGTATTCGGCAACGGGATCGCTGGGGAGTTCGGGCTGGCAGCTCGCAAAAAGCAGGGTGGCGGGCAGAAAAAGGTAGAGGCTGCGGTTCATGACTTTTGGACGTCCAAAGGGGGAATAGGTTTAATGCGAACAGAAACGGGCGGCGGTGGTTACCTTAGGAGGGTGAAAATTTATACGAAAACAGGAGACGGCGGTAAAACCAGCTTGTACAGCGGCCAGCGCGTGTCCAAGGCGGATTTGCGCTTGCATGCGTATGGGAGTTTGGACGAGCTAAATGCCCATGTGGGACTGCTGCGCGACCAAGCGTCGGACTTTGAGGAGTTGCAGGGGCGCCTGTTGGAGGTGCAGTCGCATTTGTTTTCGGTGGGTTCGCACATGGCCAATGACAATCCGGAGATGGTGGGCAAGTTGCCGGCCGTTCACGGGGAGTGGACTGCGGAGCTGGAGACCTGGATAGATGGGATGGATGCAGAGCTAGAGCCCTTGCGCAACTTTGTGCTGCCCGGTGGGCACGTGCTGGTCAGTCAGGCCCATGTGGCCCGAACGGTCTGCCGCCGCGCCGAACGCTGGTGCACCCAGCTGGACGAGGCCCTACACGACGGCGCCCTGCCCTTGCCCGCAGAGGTCCTCCCCTACTTGAATCGCTTGAGCGACTATTTCTTTACGCTTTCGCGCTGGTTGAGCGTTCGGGTCGGTGCCTCAGAAACACCTTGGAAACCAAAGATTTAATTCGGGGAAAGAAAGGGCTTGCACAGCATTTCAAAAGGAATATATTTGCGCAAAATTCTATTGCCTTACTCCTATGTATTGGACACTTGAACTGGCTTCTTACCTCAGCGATGCCCCTTGGCCTGCCACCAAGGACGAATTGATTGATTACGCTATTCGTACGGGTGCGCCTTTAGAAGTGGTGGAAAACCTCCAAGCGATCGAGGAAGAGGAAGCCGAGATCTACGAATCTATCGAAGAAATTTGGCCCGATTACCCCTCGGACGACGACTTCCTTTGGAACGAGGAAGAGTACTGATTCTGCCATTCTAGGTAAATACGTAGGTGGCACAAGGATTGTACTTTTGCCGCTACCATGATTCAAAAGCTTCTCCAGAAGATCCTTGGCGATAAGTCGCAGAACGACCTCAAGGAAATTCAACCCTATATCGACCGAATTCACGCAGCAGAGCAGGCGCTCAGCGGCATGAGTCCGGAAGGTCTGCGCGGAAAAACCGCCGAATTCAAGGCCAAAATCAAAGCCGCCTCCGCCTCCCAAGAGGCTGAAATTGCGCAACTCAAAGCCCAAGCCGAAAACGAAGCGGACTTTGAGGTCAAAGAATCCCTCTACACCCAGGTCGACGAACTGACAAAATCAGCCATTGTGGCAGAAGCGGCGGTGCTCGAAGAAATCCTTCCTGAAGCCTTTGCCGTCGTCCGCGAAACCGCCCGCCGCTGGTCCGAAGGTCCCATGACCGTCGCCGCCTCGGATATCGATCGCGCCCTGAACGGCCACTTTGATGGGCTCCGTTTGGAGGGAGATCAGGCGGTTTGGAACAACACGTGGTCGGCTGCCGGCACGCCCGTCTCTTGGAACATGGTGCACTACGACGTTCAGCTCTTCGGTGGTACCGTCTTGCACAAGGGCCGAATTGCCGAAATGGCCACCGGTGAGGGTAAGACCCTCGTGGCGACCCTTCCCGTTTATTTGAATGCCTTGAGCGGCCGCGGCGTCCACGTGGTCACTGTGAACGACTACCTGTCCAAGCGTGACGCCGAATGGATGGGCCCCTTGTACCAGTTCCACGGTTTGACCGTCGACTGCATCGACAAGCACCGCCCCAACAGCGAAGGCCGCAGAAAAGCCTACGCCTCAGACATCACCTTTGGCACCAACAACGAATTCGGCTTTGACTACCTGCGCGACAACATGGCGCGCGACATGTCCGAGCTCGTGCAGCGCGGCCACCACTTCGCCATTGTGGACGAGGTGGATTCGGTCTTGATTGACGACGCGCGTACGCCATTGATTATTTCGGGCCCCACCCCCAACGGAGATCGCCACGAATTCAACGAGCTAAAGCCCTTTGTCGTTGAGCTCTTCAACGAGCAAAAAGCGGTGGCACAAGACGCCCTCATGCAGGCAAAGCGCCTGCTCTCCGAAGGCAACTCTAAGGACGCCGGCTTCCAGCTGCTGCGCGCCCACCGGGCCCTGCCCAAAAACAAGGCCCTCATCAAATTGCTGAGCGAGGAAGGCAACAAGGCCCTCTTGCAAAAGACCGAAGGCGTCTACCTCCAGAACCAAGGCAAGGAGATGAAGTTGGTCGACGAGGCCCTCTACTTCTCCATCGAAGAAAAGCACAATCAAGTCAACCTCACAGACCGCGGCATCGAGCTTCTATCCGCCAAGACGAGCGCCGACTTCTTTGTCCTGCCTGACCTTTCTACGTCCCTTGACCGCATTGAAAAGTCGGACGCCGACACCGCCACCAAAGCGCAAGAAAAAGACGCCCTTTCGCGCGATTACCGCCAAAAGTCCGAGCGCATTCACACCATGAACCAGCTCCTCAAGGCCTACACCTTGTTTGAGCGCGACGTGGAGTATGTCGTGATGGAGAGCAAGGTCAAGATCGTCGACGAGCAAACCGGCCGTATCATGGACGGTCGCCGCTACTCCGACGGACTGCACCAAGCCATCGAAGCCAAGGAAAACGTCACCATCGAGGCGGCCACGCAGACCTACGCGACGGTCACCCTGCAGAATTACTTCCGGATGTACCACAAGCTTTCGGGCATGACCGGTACCGCCGAAACCGAAGCTGGCGAATTCTGGGAGATCTACAAATTGGACGTGACGGTCATCCCGACCAACCGCCCCATCGCCCGCGACGACCGCGACGACTTGGTGTACAAAACCAAGCGCGAGAAGTACAACGCGGTTATTGAAGAAATCATCACCCTCCGCGACGCAGGTCGTCCTGTCCTGGTGGGCACCACCTCCGTCGAAATCTCCGAGCTGCTCAGCAAAGCGCTCAACATGCGCAAGATTCCGCACCAAGTGCTGAACGCTAAGCTGCACCAAAAAGAAGCCGACATCGTCGCCGAAGCGGGTCGTCCCGGCACCGTGACCATCGCCACCAACATGGCCGGTCGTGGTACCGACATCAAATTGACCCCCGAAGCCAAGGCGGCCGGCGGCCTAGCCATCATCGGTACGGAGCGCCACGATTCGCGCCGTGTGGACCGCCAGCTGCGTGGTCGTTCGGGCCGTCAAGGCGATCCCGGTTCATCGCAGTTCTTCGTGAGTTTGGAGGACAACCTCATGCGTTTGTTCGGGTCGGAGCGTATCGCCAGCCTGATGGACCGAATGGGCCACGTCGAAGGCGAAGTCATCCAGCATTCCATGGTGTCCAAGTCCATCGAGCGCGCCCAAAAGAAGGTCGAAGAGAACAACTTCGGCATGCGAAAGCGCCTCCTGGAGTACGATGACGTGATGAATGCGCAGCGCGAGGGCATCTACCGCCGCCGCCGCAACGCCCTCTCCGGCGAGCGCCTTCAAGTCGACATCGCCAACATGGCCTACGACCTGGCTGCCTCTTTGGTCCAAAACACCAAGCCCAGCAACGCCTTCCCGTCCTACGAGCTCGACCTTTTTGAAACATTCGGCATTGCCTCCCCCTTCACGGCAGCCGAATTTGAGAGCAAAAAGTCGCAAGACCTCATCCAGGGGACTTACGAGGCGGCCATGAAGAATTACAAGGAGAAGGCTGTTCGGACCGCCGGCCAAGCCCTGCCCGTCCTCGAAAATGTCCTGCGCGAGCAAGGAAGCAACGTGGAGCGCATCCTGGTGCCCTTCACCGATGGTGCCCGCGCCCTTCAAGTTTCCACCCACCTCCAAAAGTCCGTCGACAGCCGCGGCGCCTCCCTCATCCAAGACCTGGAAAAGGGCATTGTGCTCGCAATGATTGACGACAATTGGAAGGAACACCTCCGCAACATGGACGACCTGCGCCAAAACGTGCAAGGTGCCGTCTACGAGCAGAAAGACCCTCTTTTGATCTACAAGCACGAGAGCTTCAACCTCTTCCGCGAGATGCTGGGCGAAATGAACCAAAGCGTCATTTCCTTCCTCTTCCGCGCTGGCCTGCCCGTCGCCGATCCCGCAGCACAGGCCCAAGCCCTTCGTCGCGCCCCTGCCCCCGCGCCTCGCCGCGAGGCCTTGCAAACCAGTGGCCCCGGCAGTGAGGCTCCCACCGCCTCCACCCGCGGTACCGCTCCAAGCGGCCCCGCTCCTGCAGCTCCCCGGACACCCGTCGCCGCGGGCAAGAAGAT
>JAYQOY010000008.1:0-22500 GCA_038145075.1 Schleiferiaceae bacterium
AGCGACGTGATGAGCTGTGAGATACGCCCATCTGTGGCGTAGCTGGCGCCGCCAATTTGAATTTGGTCCGCAAAGGGCGCTAGGCTGCCCTCGTAGCGCGCGGTGAGCTGAACAGGCCCAAACTTCACGCCCACGCCCACTTGGCCGCCCCACGTGCCCGAATCCACGGTAATCGTTTGAACGTTAGAAACCTGTGCGATTGGAAAGGACCATACGGGCGCCGCCAAAATCAACAGGGGCCCCATCTTCACGCCCACCTCCAGCGGAACATCCAAGCGACGCAGCGTCCAGGGCACCGTAGTGGTAGCCCCTGTGCCATCCGAGTAGGTAATGTCTTGATTGAGTTCGGTGTACCAAAGCTGCGGCTCTAAGTAAACCAAGCCCGCTCCCAAGCGGGCATAGATTCCCGCATGGTAGCCCCCTGTAGCCGTAAAGGAAACAGTCTCCAAAGGCTGATTGGGGTCGATGGAAAAGGGATCCACCTCGACCTGAGCCACGTGAGCCCCAGCCGTCAATCCATAGGAATAGAGCTGCGCAGAGGCCCAGAGGGGCGCTCCCAAGGCAGTTAAGAGAAAAAGTAAACGCTTACGCATGCTTCATAGAAGACAAGAACTGTTCCACATTCGCATGAATGCGGCCAGGAATGTCTCCTTGATCGGCGGGGACAAAGGTCTTGCCGGTCACCAACTCGTAGAGTTGGATGTAGCGTTCGGACACGGAGGCCGCCCATTCGTCGGTCAAGGTGGGAATCACCTGTCCCTCTTTGCCTTGGAAGCCATTGGCAATCAGGAACTGGCGCACAAACTCTTTGGAGAGCTGCATTTGGGGCTCGCCCTTCGCCTGGCGCTCCTCGTAGCCTTCGGCGATAAAGTAGCGCGAAGAATCTGGGGTGTGGATTTCATCAATCAGCACAATCGTACCATCGGCCAATTTGCCGAATTCGTACTTCGTGTCGACCAGAATCAAGCCGCGTTCGCGTGCCATGGCTTGACCGCGCGCAAAGAGCGCTCGGGTATAGGCCTCCAACTGCACATAGTCGGCCTCTGACACGATGCCACGGGCGAGGATGTCCTCACGCGAAATGTCCTCGTCGTGCTGGCCCAGGGCCTCTTTGGTGGTGGGGGTAATGAGCGCTTCGGGGAAGGCGTCGCTTTCGCGCAGTCCTTCCGGCATGCGCACACCGCAAAGCATGCGTTCGCCACTGGCATAGGTGCGCGCGGCATGCCCGCTGAGGTAGCCCCGAATAACCATTTCTACCTTAAACGCATCCGCGCGCTGGCCCACCGTCACCACGGGGTCGGGGCTCGCTTGACGCCAGTTGGGCACCAGGTCCGCTGTGGCCGTTAAAAAGTGCTCTGCCATCTGGTTGAGGACTTGCCCCTTGTGCGGTATGCCTTTGGGGAGGACGACGTCAAAGGCGGAAATTCGGTCCGAGGCAACCATGACGAGCAGGTCGTTTTCAAGGGTGTAGACGTCGCGGACTTTGCCGTGGTAGACAGCTTTTTGTCCAGGAAAAGAGAATTCGGAATGCGTCAGAGTAGACATAAAGGACTTATTGGCCGTCGTAGGCGGCAATGATTTTACGAACGAGGGGGTGGCGAACGACGTCGCGTCCGTCCAAGGTGATGTGCGCGATGCCGTCGACGCGCGCCAGTGTGCTCAATGCATGCGGAAGGCCGCTGGCCTGCTTGCTGGGCAGGTCAATCTGGGAAGGGTCGCCCGTGACGATGAACTGCGAGGAGGGGCCCATGCGCGTGAGGAACATCTTCATCTGGCTAGGCGTGGTGTTTTGTGCTTCGTCCAGGATGACAAAGGCGCGGTCCAAGGTGCGGCCCCGCATAAAGGCCAAAGGGGCAATTTCTATCGTGCCGTTCTCCAGGAACTGCGCCAAACGCTCCGCGGGAATCATGTCCCGCAAGGCATCGTAAAGGGGCTGCATGTAGGGGTCCAATTTCTCCTTCATGTCGCCTGGCAAAAAGCCCAAACTCTCGCCCGCTTCGACTGCAGGACGGGTGAGGACGACGCGGCGCACCGCTTTGTTCTTGAGGGCGCGGACGGCTAAGGCAACGGCCGTGTAGGTCTTTCCGGTGCCGGCAGGCCCCATGGCAAAGACGAGGTCGTTGGTCTCAACAGCTTCGACCATTTTGCGCTGGTTGGCCGTTCGGGCCTTGATCAGCAGGCCGCCCACCCCATTGACGATAACGTCGTTGTGGCCTTGAATATTTTTGAGAATGCTGGGCTTGTCGTCCAAGACAATGCGCTCCAACTGGGCTTCCGTCAGCACGTCAAAGCGCTCGATGTGGCGGAAAATGAGGTCCAGCTTCTCTTCAAAGGAGGTCACATCTTCTTCGATGCCTTCCCATTTGATCCATTCGCCACGCGCGGTGACTTTTAGCTTGGGAAAGTAGTCTTTGAGTTGACGAAGGCGAGCGTTGTTTTCCCCGAATAAAATGCGGGGATCAAGACCTTCTATTTGAACAATTCTCTCCATGAAAAGGGAAGTGGGCCGAAGCAAGTACTTTTACAGCATCCAAAAGTACGATTTATGCCCATCGTGACCCTCACTTCGGACTACGGCTGGAACGATCCAGATACGGCGGCTGTCCGCGGGGCGATCTATGGCGAAATGTTGCGGACCCAAAGCGCCGCGCCGCTGGTAGACATTAGCCACGGCATCCCTCCGCGCAACCACCAGGAGGCCGCTTACGTACTTCGCGCCGCCTACCCCACCTTCCCAAAGGGCAGTATTCACATCGTGCTTGTAGACTGCTTTGACGTGAGCGAATACAGTCCCATCGCCATGGAACTGGATGGGCACTACTTCCTGAGCCTAAACCACGGCGGATTGTCCTTGCTGCGTCCGGATTTAAAGCCGAGCCAAATCATCCGCTTGGACCTTAAGAACCGCCTAGAGCTCCAAACGACCGAAGCGCGTTTGGCCGCCGCAGCAGCGCATCTGCTCAACCGTGGGGCCTTGGGACTTTTAGGGCCCGCGGAAGCAGACCTCAAACAGCTCCAGGTCACCCACCCCGAAGTAAAAAATGCGCAAACGGCCATCGTTCACGTCCAGTACATTGACCATTTTGGCCAACTGGTGACCAACGCAAACCGGGAATGGCTCAAAAACTGGCATGGGGACCGCCCCTTTGTGGCGGTGGTTCGAGGACGACGCGTGAGCCTCGCCCTCCAAGATGGAAAAGCACTTAACGAAGGCGGCCAGCTCTACCACCGCATCAACCGCTACGGCTATTTGGAGATTGGCATTAGCCAACCGGGCAGCCAAGGGGTAAATACCGCAGCGAGTTTGCTGGGCGCCAGCGTTCATGACCCCATTGAACTTCAGCGCAAAGGATGATTCGCATCGTTCACCTCCAGCTCCAATCCGACCGATGTGCGGACTTTGAAGCCTTTGTCCAACCGAAAATGGCGGCCATTGCCGCCCAACCAGGCTGCCGAGGCGTTCGCTTGCTCAAGGGGGCTCCGGGCCACTACTTCACGGTGAGCGACTGGGAATCGGAAAAGGCCCTAAACGCCTACCGAGATTCCGCATTATTTGACGAAATTTGGCCCACGGTCAAACCCTGGTTTTCCGCGAAAGCCGAGGCATGGACCACCGACGAAATTCCCTTCTAAGCCATGTGGGCCCTCGCTAAAAAAGAATTCAACGCCTTCTTCCAGTCTTCCACCGGAGTCCTCATTCTCTGCGTGTACTTAGGCATGAATGCGGCCTTCCTGTGGTTATTTGACGGCCCCTTTAACCTGCTCGACAGCGGGTACGCCCAGCTAGACGGCCTCTTTATGCTCTCGCCTTGGGTCTTCTTGTTCCTATTGCCAGCCATTGCGATGCGCATGCTAGCGGAAGAGCGCCGAACGGGCACCCTGGAATGGCTCCTCACCAAACCGCTCAGCGAATGGGACATCGTCCTCGGCAAATGGCTCGCCGGCATGCTCTTGGTCTTTTTGGCCATCCTGCCCACGATCGTTTATGCGATTTCGCTCTACCAACTGGGCAACCCTGTGGGAAATTTAGACCTGGGCAGCACCTTGGGCAGCTATGTAGGCCTCTTTTTTCTAGCGAGCGTCTACCTCAGCATCTCCCTGTTCACCAGCGCCATCACTGACAACCAAATTGTCGCTTTTGTGCTCGGTTTGTTGCTCTGCCTCTTCCTCTACGCGGGCTTTGACCAGCTGGCCGCGCTCTCGGTGCTGAAGGACCAAGGCCTCTTTATCATGCGCTTGGGTATAAGTGAGCACTACACCTCCATTAGCCGCGGGGTCTTGGACAGCCGCGATCTCGTTTACTTCCTTGGGACCAGCCTGCTCTTTTTAGGAGCTGCGCGCACGGCCCTTCAAAGCCGAAACTGGTGAGCACACGTTCTAAAGACCTCCTCCAATGGCTTGGGATGGCCGCCCTCGTGGTCGCTGCCGTAGCCGTTAGCCAGTTTAGCTTTTTCCGCTTGGACTTGACGGAAGACCAGCGCTTCAGTCTGAATGAAAGCACGGAAGCCCTCATCGATCAGGTGGAGGACCCCTTGCTCATTACACTGTATTTGGACGGTGATTTTCCCACCGGCTTCCAGCGCTTGAAGGAGGAAACGCGCCGAATGCTCGACGAATTCCGCGCCCGCAACGGAAACATCCAGTACGTCTTTATCAATCCTTCGGAAAATCCAGATCCGCAAGCCCGTCGCGACACCTACCAACAACTTCGGAATGCCGGCCTCAACGCCATCCAAATTGAAGTTCAAGAAGCGGACGGCGTCAAGCAGCAGCAAATTTTCCCCGGCGCTATCGCCACTTACCGCGACCGCGAATGGAGCATCGCCCTGCTTTTGGAGCAGTTTGCCACCGCGCCTGAGGCCCAAATCAACGCCTCCATCCAAAACCTCGAATACACCCTCGCCAGCGCCCTCAAAGGCCTGACCGCCTCCCACCGCCCCAGCATTGCCCTGCTCGACGGCCACGGCGAACTCAGCCCGGTGGAAACAGCTTCCTTGGAAGCCAGCTTGGCAAAAGGCTACGATGTGGAGCGCTTCAACCTCCGCGAATTCCCCGTAGACAGCGTCAGTGGCCAACCCGACCTCACGCTGCAAGTACGTCGTTTGAACAGCTTCGACCTCGTCGTGCTCGCCAAACCGCGCGCTTCCTTCAGCGACCTGGACCGCTGGCTCCTCGACCAGTACCTCATGAACAACGGACGCGCCATCTTCATGATTGATGCCGTCTACGCAGAAATGGACTCGTTGAGCTACGCCTCCGAATTCCTCGCCTACCCCATCCTCGACGCCATGGGATTGGGCGACCAGCTCTTTTCCTACGGTGCGCGCATCAACACCTCCCTCATTCAGGATCTGGTATGTGCGGGCGTGAACGATCGCCGTTCCGTGCGCCCATGGGTCTACTTCCCCCTCTTCTTGCCACAGACCGAACACCCCATCGCCAAAAACCTCAACGCTGTGCGCATGGAGTTTGCGACGACGATGGACACCGTTCGGGTTCCCGGCGTGCGCAAAACACCCCTGTTGGTCACATCACCCTACACCCGCCGCCAAGCCACCCCAGGCAGTGTCAGTTTGGCTACCTTGTACAACGAACCGGACCAAACGCGCTACCAAGAAGGTCCCGCCATGGCCGCCATTTTACTCGAAGGGGCCCTGCCGTCCTTCTACGCCAACCGAATTAGCCCCAAAACGTCGGTAGCTGCCCCCAAAGCCGCCGCCGCAGACGCCAAACTCTTGGTCATTTCAGACGGAGACTTCATCAAGAACCAACGAAACGTCGTGCGCTCGGACATTCCCCGCGGTGCCCCACTTCCCCTGGGCTTTGATCAGTTTACCGGTCAGCAATTTGGCAATGCAGACTTCCTCCTCAACGCCCTCGATTACATGCTCGACGGCAGCGGGTTGATTGCCGTTCGCGGTCGCGAAGTCACCCTTCGATTGCTAGACAGCCCTCGTGCCAACGAAAACCGCGGCGCATGGCAAGGCGGAAATGCCTTGGGACCTATTTTGCTCACCTTACTTTTGGGCGCTGGATACCGCTGGTTGCGCAAACGCAGCTTCGCCAAATAGGCCATGATGAAAAAACTGAAGACCACCTACGTTCTAATCGCTCTTGCCGTCATTGCCATTCTGGGATTGATTTGGCGCGAAGTAGCCAGCCAAAACAGCTTTGACAAGGAGCTTTACAATTTTGCCGTTTCCGATACGGCCGCTGTTACGAAGCTGGTCATTTGGGACAAGAGCCCGGACACGGTCACATTAGAGCGAAAGGGCCAGCAATGGCTGGTCAACGGAGCCTACATCGCCCGCCCCGATGCCATTGAAGTCTTGCTGGAAACCCTCTACCGCATTCGCTTGCGGAACTTCCCTCAAGCTGCCGCCCAAGAGACCATCCTCAGCGCCATGGCTACCTACGGCAAACGCGTCGAGGTCTACCAAGGCAGCGAATTGGTGAAAGCCTTCACAGTCGGTACAGAAACCCCCGACATGCTGGGCACCTACATGCTTCGCGACGGGTACGAAACCCCGGTTGCAACGTACATGCCAGGCTTCAACGGCTACCTCTCCAGTCGATTCTTCTTGCGTGAAGACCTCTGGCGCACCCGTGAAATTTGGCCCAGTCCTGAAGAAATTGCTGCGGTCTCCTTGTCCTTCCCGGATACGGTCCTTTTTGAAGTCCAGCGTTCGGGAAGTCAATTTAAACTCGTCAATGGCAGCGGCATGGACATGGAGGCCGATCCCATGGCGGGTCAGGCCCTCTACAAAGCGATTCAAAGTGCTCAATACGAAGGCATGATCATTCCCAGCGACATTGCTTTCGGCAAATTGGACTCCATTCAAGCGAGCACGCCTGTCGCACACGTCGTAGTCACGTACGTGGACGGAAATTCCGCTGACATGCGCTTGTACCATGTGCCTGGAGGCCCGGATATTCTGGACGAAAATGGGGCACCGCAACAGTGGGACCCCGACCGGTTCTACGCCGTTTTAAGTGACGGACGCTTCGTCTTGACGCAGCGCTACGGTCTTCAACATGTGTTGAAAAGTTTTCGGGCATTTGCGCCAAAAAACTGAGCGCTTAAAAGTCCTGTCTAATTACTTTGCAGTATGAAGTTTATTGTATCTAGCGGCCAATTGTTGCGCGCGCTCCAAACCGTCAGCGGCGTTATCCAATCGAATAACACCTTGCCCATCTTGGACCACTTCCTTGTGGAATTGAGTTCTGGCCAGCTGACCATTACCGCATCCGATTTGGAAACCACCATGACCACGACGTTGAAGGTGGACAGCAGTGAGGCGACCACAGCAGCTATCCCTGCTCGCATGCTGTTGGATACGGTAAAGAGCTTCCCCGAGCAACCGCTTACCTTCACGCTCAATCCCTCCACGCATTCTTTGGAAGTGAGCAGCGATTTTGGCAAATACGCCCTGGCCTATGTGGATGCGGCGGAATACCCCAAAGCCGCTTCCCTAGAAGGAGCAGACCGCGTAACAGTTCCCGCACACGTCCTTTCAACGGCCATTCACAAAACCTTGTTTGCGGCCGGCAATGACGATCTCCGCCCGGTGATGAGTGGCGTATTCTTCCAGTTTACGACCGAAGGCCTGACCTTCGTAGCTACCGACGCCCACAAGCTCGTGCGCTACCGTCGAACCGACTACAGCGCTCCTGCAACGGCGGAATTCATCCTCCCTAAAAAGCCCTTGAACCTCTTGAAGTCCACTTTGGGCTCGGGAGACAACGACGTGGAGGTGGCCTACAGCGAGCAGAACGCCCAGTTCAGCTACGACGGTGTCACGTTGGTCTGCCGACTCATCGACGGCAAGTACCCCAACTTTGAGGCGGTCATCCCCAAGAACAACCCCAACCGCTTGGTAGCGGACCGCGGCGCGTTCTTGAGCTCCGTCAAGCGCGTGTCCATCTTCTCCAATAAGACCACGCACCAAATTCGCTTGAAAGTGGCCGGCAACGAGCTGCACATTTCTGCAGAAGACTTGGATTTTGCCAACAAGGCGCACGAACGTTTGGGCTGCAACTACGAAGGCAACGACATGGAAATTGGCTTTAACAGCCGTTTCATTGCTGAAATGCTGAGCAATTTGGAAGCGGACGAAGTGGCATTGGAGCTTTCTGCGCCCAACCGCGCAGGTATTCTGGTACCCGAAGGGGGCTTAGACGAAGGCGAGGAAGTCCTCATGCTCGTCATGCCCGTCATGCTCAACGCATAATTCTCCAAAGACATGAATCTCTTGGTGGTAGGCGACGTTCACGGTTGCGTGCACACCTTGAAAGCTTTTGTTAAAAACCACTGGAACGACCAAGATGAGTTTCTCATTTTGGTGGGGGACGTCATCAACAAAGGGCGCCACAGTGCCAAGACGCTGAAATACCTGCGCAAACTCAAGAAAGAGTTCCCCTATGCCGTTCACATTCTGAAAGGCAACCATGAGCAGATGGCGCTCGATGCCATGGCTCAAAATGAACGCCCCGGCTACCTGGAGCGGCTCAAGCGGGACATGCTCAAACGCGGCCTCTCCTACAAGCGGTACATGGCCTGGCTCCAAAGCTGGCCCCTCAAGTGGGAGAACCCCTACATCCTGATCACGCACGCCGGCGTTGCGCTGCATGCCCGGGATCCCTTTAACCCGCATTCCTCGCGCGGAGTCCTGCACAACCGATCGCTCCTGAAGGACGTGGGCAAGCTGCAACTGTTTGGACATGTGGTTCAAGAGGACGGTCAGCCCCGCTTTTTCCCTGAGGCCAATGCCTGGGGCATCGACACGGGAGCGTGGCGCGGGGGAGCTCTGACTGGCATGCGACTCACACGGCGCGGAGAAATTTTAGAAATTCTTCGCGAACCGACCGTTGATGCCGACCTTTGAGGACGATTCCTTAATTGTTACGCATCATGTCCAACGGATCCTTCCAACTTCCCGCTCCCATTAACGAGCCCATCTATTCCTACGCGCCAGGCACCCCTGCCCGCGAAACCTTGATTGCGACCTACAACGACCTCTACAACCAGGTCAAAGACATCCCGCAGTTTATCGGCGGCCAAGAAATTCGCACGAACGACTTGCGCGACTGCCGTCCTCCGCACGACCACCAGCATGTAATTGGCCACTACCACTACGGAAAAGCCGAGCATGCCCAAGCTGCGGTAGATGCCGCTTTGGGCGCCCACGCCGCTTGGTCCTCTATGCCTTGGAACGAGCGCGCCGCCATCTTCCTGCGCGCTGCCGATTTGGTCTCCGGACCGTACCGCGCCACCATCAATGCGGCCACCATGTTGGCCCAGTCCAAGACCGCTTTCCAAGCCGAAATTGATGCGGCCTGTGAATTTGCCGACTTCTTGCGCTTCAATGCGCACTTCATGGAGAAAATCTACGCCGAGCAGCCCATTTCATCCCCCGGTATCTGGAACCGCATGGAGTACCGCGCCCTCGAAGGATTCGTCGTGGCTATCACCCCTTTTAACTTCACGGCCATCGCCGGCAACCTCCCCGCCTCTGCCGCCCTCATGGGCAACGTAGTGGTGTGGAAGCCTGCTGACAGCCAAGTGTACTCTGCGTGGGTAGTCATGGAAATCTTCCGCAAAGCAGGATTGCCCGATGGAGTCATCAACCTCGTCTACATGGACGGCCCTGAATTTGGCGACATCGTCTTTAAGCACCCCGACTTTGCGGGCTTGCACTTCACCGGCTCTACCGCCGTCTTCAAGCACCTGTGGAAGGAAATCGGCACCAACATCGACCGCTACAAGGCCTATCCCCGCATTGTGGGCGAGACGGGCGGCAAGGACTTCGTCGTTGCACACCCTTCCGCGAATGCGCAAGAGGTGGTGACGGGCCTCGTCCGCGGCGCCTTCGAATTCCAAGGCCAAAAGTGCTCCGCAGCCTCCCGCGCCTACATTCCACAAAGCCTTTGGGAGGAAGTGGAAGCCGGCTTGAAGCGCGACCTAGCGACGTTTAAGACAGGCACTCCGGGCGACCTTAAAAACTTTATCACTGCCGTCATCGACGAGCGTGCCTTTGACAAAATCGCAGGCTTCATCGACGACGCAACCTCCAAGTCGGATGCCCAAATCATCGCCGGAGGTGGCTACGACAAGTCCAAAGGCTACTTCATTGAGCCCACGGTTATCCTCACCACCAATCCCAAGTTCCGCACCATGTGCGAAGAGATTTTTGGCCCCGTTTTGACGGTTTACGTCTACCCCGATGCCGAGTGGTCCTCCACCCTCGCTTTGGTCAACGAAACTTCCGAATACGCCTTGACCGGTGCCGTCTTCGCCACGGACCGCGCGGCCGTCGACGAAGCCACCAAAGCCCTCGCTTTTGCTGCAGGGAACTTCTATGTGAACGATAAGCCTACCGGTGCCGTCGTGGGTCAACAGCCCTTTGGGGGCGCTCGTGGTTCGGGCACCAACGACAAGGCGGGTTCTGTTCTGAACTTGCTGCGTTGGGTTTCTCCGCGCACCATCAAGGAGACCTTGGTACCCCCCACCGACTACCGCTACCCCTTCATGGGCTAAGGCGATCCAGGCGCATGGTAGCATGCGTCTGAGATTTACCCGGAAATTTTAAGCGTTTAATGCAAAAAGGCGGCCCTTGCGGGCCGCCTTTTTGCTTCCGTACCCTGAACCCTACCGCGCGGGAATACGAACGACGTACTTCGTCGAGTAGAACTCCCCGGTCAAAATGTCGGGCAAGGGGAAGAGGGTGGCCTTCAGGCCTTTGAGCTCCTCCTTCAAATCACCGCCCTTCAACGCATAGAGGGCAGCATTGGGGTTCTTGCTCCACAGGTGGCGCGACCACGTCATGAGCGTAGCGGCTGGAGCCACTGCCCGAGTAACGACCGCGTCAAAAGGACCTTTGAGCGATTCGGCGCGTCCATGAATGGCCGACACATTGGGGAGGCCCAAGGCATCCACCACGGCCTGAACCACTTTGATCTTCTTGCCAATGGAATCAATGAGGGTGAAATGCACGTTGGGGAAGGCAATCGCCAAGGGGATACCTGGAAAGCCCCCACCAGTACCAATATCTAAAATGCGCAAGCCAGGGCGGTGCGGGACGATGCCCCCCAAGCAAAGGGAATGAAGAATGTGGCGCTCCCAAATGCCGTCCTCGTCTTTTCGCGAGATTACATTGATTTGGGCATTCCACTCCGCGTAGAGCGCAGGCAAGGCCTCCATCTGCGCAATGGCTGCCGGCGTCAGAAAGGGAAAGGGCGCTGCCCAATTTTCGGGTGCCGTCATTTTTTCCAAAAGGTTAAAGCCTTTGTCAAGAGACGTATACGCAGGTAAAAAGGCACACTGAGGCCAACAGCCCATCCGGCGCCCAAGCGCTGGCTCCACTGCACCGCATAGATCCAAAAACTAACCTGCACCAAAATATAGACCCCTAGCAATGCTTGAAGCTGTCCTTGCAGGAAGCGTATCTGTGGACTCGGCTGGAGCATGCCAAAATCTTCCATGTGAATCCACAGCAGGGCCAAGTGCAAACCCGCGGCCAGCGCAACGAGATCCACTAAGAGGATTAAAACTCCATACCGAGCCACCGCAAAGCGTTCGCTCCCCTCGCGGTGGGCGCGCATTTTAGGATCGTGCTGGGGCAGCCATGGACGCGTCAGGAAAGCGGAAGACTGTGCAACAGGTACAACGGCTCCCAGCGGCACTAAATCGTTCAATAGGAATTCGGCTTCACCGCCGTCCAAGTGCATGCTGGTCAAGTAGCCTTTGATGTCAAAGAAGCCTTGCGTTTTGAAGGCAAAGTTCACCGGAACCATGCCCGTCGTCTTCACATCCTTGAGGGCTGGAAACAGCGGACGTGCACGCAGGTGCGCCCAAACATTGACCGCCAAGCACTCCGCGCGATCGCGAAAGGATGCGGAGCGGGGCGTCACCACAGGGGCGAAGGAAGCAATGGCCTTGCCACGGCGCAGAGGCGACGTCAACGCGCGCTGCCACTGCAGCAGATCTGACGGAATTTCACAGCGGGTGTCCACCCACAGTGCAAAGGGTTTATGCGCTGCTTTTACAGCAAGGGTCAACGCCAATTTTCGGGTGCTCCAAAAGCGCTCGGAGGATGGCAAAGTAACCACAATCAGCGACGGATACTGGCGCTTCAGCGCTTCAAGTGCATTAGCGGTATCGTCCTCACTTTGGTTGTCCACCGCCAGGATTTCGGCTTCTGGGAGGTGTGCAAAGGCCGCATGGACCCAGCGCTCAAAACCTTCTGCATCGTGGCGACCGACAATCATGAGGCTGCATTCGGACGGTTCAAGCCCTTTGCCCACAGCGCGACTCCAGGAAAACCAGGGCAAGAATACCCGTACGGCTGCAGCAATGCCCACCGCCAAGACCGCCAAGGAGCCCCAGAAAATGAGGTTCATCGCACTCATTGTTTCGGCGGAAAGTGCGCCAGCTTGCAAAAAGACAGAGTAGCCCATACGGGCACAAAAGTAGTCCATAGGAAAGGCCTAATTTTGCTGCATGCAATTTGATCTCGTTGCCCAAGATTCGGGCAGTTCAGCGCGGGCCGGAACCCTGCACACCGCCCACGGAGACGTACCCACGCCCATCTTCATGCCCGTTGGAACCTTGGGCACGGTCAAGGGCGTGCACCCGACCGAACTCAAGAACGACATCAAAGCACACATTGTCCTGGGCAACACCTACCATTTGTACCTGCGTCCGGGCACCTCTATCCTGGAACAAGCGGGAGGCCTGCACGTTTTTACGACCTGGGACGGCCCCATGCTGACGGACAGTGGCGGCTTCCAGGTGCACAGCCTGCAAGACATTCGGAAAATCACCGAGGAAGGTGTCAAATTTCAATCGCATATCGATGGCAGCCGGCACCTCTTTACCCCGGAGGCTGTGATGGACATCCAGCGTCAGATTGGCGCAGACATCGTCATGGCCTTTGACGAGTGTACAGACTACCCCTGTGCCAAACCCTATGCCCGCGAGGCCATGGAGCGCACGCACCGCTGGCTGGACCGCTGCTTCGCGCAGTGGAACGCCACGGAACCCAAATACGGCTACGAACAGGCGCTCTTCCCCATCGTTCAGGGAAGCACCTACCCCGACTTGCGCCAAGAATCGGCCGAATACATCGCCTCCAAAGGCGCCTTCGGCAACGCCATCGGCGGCCTAAGCGTCGGTGAACCCGCCGAGGAGATGTACGCTATGGCCGATCAAGTCTGCCGCATTCTGCCCGTGGACAAACCGCGCTACCTCATGGGCGTTGGAACGCCCGCCAATATTTTGGAAAACATTGCGTTAGGCGTAGATATGTTTGACTGCGTCATGCCGACACGCAACGCCCGCAACGGCCAAATCTTCACCTCCGAGGGCATCATTAACCTGCGCAATGCCAAGTGGGCGGACGACTTCAGCCCTTTGGATCCGCACGGCGATGCCCCCGTGGACCAACGCTACAGCAAGGCCTACATGCGCCACCTCTTCCACGCCGATGAGCAACTTGGCCGCCAGATTGCCAGCATTCACAACTTGCGCTTCTACCTCTGGTTGGTAGAGCAAGCGCGTGCGCACATTCTGGCGGGGGATTTTGCCAGCTGGAAGAACCAGATGGTCCCCAAACTCCAAAACCGCCTCTAAGCCATGAAACGCTGGGGCATGAGCCGCTTAGACCGCTACATTTTCGTCAAATTTTTGGGGAATTACGGGCTGTTTTTAGGCTTGGTCATGCTCATCGCCGTCGTTTTCGACATCAGTCAAAAGCTCGACAACTTCATCAGCCAAGGCGCGGGCGTGCAGGCCATTTTGGGCGATTACTACGTGAACTTCATCGCCTTCTACGGCACGACCTTCACGGGCCTCATTGTCTTTTTGTCGACCATTTTCTTCACGGCCCGAATGGCCGACCAAACCGAAATCACCGCCGTTCTCACCGGCGGGGTCTCCTTCCAGCGCTTGCTCAAACCCTACTTCCTCGGGGCCACGGTGGTCTTCGCGCTCACGGCCGTCTTGAGTCACTTCATCATTCCGCAGACGAACATTCGGCGCATCCACTTTGAGGACACCTACGTGCAAGACGTCATGCCCTCACGGCCTATCAACATCCACCGGCAAGTCTTGCCCGAACATTTTGTCTACGTCGAAACCTGGAGTCCCGAACGCCTCGGCGGCTACCACTTCACCTACGAGCGCTTCGATCAAACCCGCATGCTGGAAAAGTTGGAATGCGATTTTATCCGCTTTGACACGATTCGGCAGCTTTGGCAGCTCGACAACTGGACGCGCCGAACCTGGAACGCCCAAGGCACCCAAGTCTTGAACCGCGGCCGCCGTCTGGACACCGCGTTCAGCTTTGGACCCAGCACCATTTCGCCCGACCTGCGCAGCACTGCCACCATGACCTCCCCCGCCCTATGGACCTTCTTGCAGCAGGAGCGCCTCAGCGGCTCCGAGGCTGTTGTTTACCACGAAATGGAATGGTACCGCCGCACCGCCTACCCCTTCTCCGTGTACATACTGGTCCTGATTGCCGTGGCCTTGGCCTCCGAAAAGCGACGCGGCGGCATTGGTGCCCAAATCGCCATTGGCCTCTTGCTCGCCGTGACGTACATCTTTGTCATGCAGCTCAGCGGCATATTTGTTGCCTCCCCCTACATCAGTCCTTGGCTGGCCGTATGGATGCCCAATCTTTTGTTTGCGGCCCTCGGGGGCTACCTCTACCTTCGAGCGGCTAAATAACCGGCTATGTCCCTCTTCCGCCCGACCGACGATTCGCCCATTTGGGTGCACCACCTCTGGATGCATTTTATTGTCCTGATTTGGGGATTTACCGGCGCCCTAGGCCGTCTGATCCATGTGGAAGCTTTACCGCTCGTGTGGTACCGCATTCTCCTGGCAGCCTTCTTTATGTACGCCTATGTGCGATTGACCAAGAAGCGCTTCAGCCTTCCTCCACGCGAACTCTGGGGAACCCTCAGCCTGAACGCCGCCGTTATCGTGGTCCATTGGATCACCTTCTACCATGCTATTAAAATTTCCAATATCTCGCTGACGCTTGCCTGCTTGAGCACCGGTCCCTTCTTCACGTCCCTGCTCGAACCCCTCTTCTTCAAGCGCCGCATCTTGCCAGGTGAAATTCTAATCGGCGGCGGGGTAGTCGCAGGCATGGTCCTCCTCTTTGGGTCCGTGGAAGGCCAAACCACCGCCATCCTCGTCGGCCTCACGAGCTCCATTCTCAGTGCCCTCTTCTCCGTACTCAACGGCCGCATCGTCAAGCGCATGCCGCCTTTGGACATCTCCTTCTGGGAAATGAGCCTTGGGGTGCTGCTTTTAAGCGTTTATCTCCTGGCGACAGGCGATCTTAAATCGGCGGTCCTGGCGCCCAGCGGCAGCGACTGGTTCTACTTGGTCCTCCTTGCGACCTTTTGCACAGCCTTTGCCTTTGTGCAATCGGTCCGAATCATGCGCTACCTCAGCCCCTTCACGGTTATGCTCACCATCGCCATGGAGCCGGTCTACGGCATTCTCATCGCGCTCCTCCTCTTTGCCGAATCTGAAGCCATGAACACCGGCTTTTACCTCGGCATGGCGGTTATTCTCGCCATGTTGGCTGCCGATGCCCTCCTCAAACGCCAAAAGCGCCGAAAGAACCTCTAAGAGTTTTCCACATCGCCCGGGTCAAGCCCCCGGGAATGTGTAAGTTTGAACCCTTGCCTAAAAACTATGGACTATCTAGATTTTGAAGCCCCCATCAAAGAGCTGGACGAGCAAATGGCCAAAGCCCATGCCCTCCAAGCGGAGACGGGCGTTGACATGAGCGAAAGCCTCCGTGAATTGGACGGTAAACTTGCCGCTGCACACGCTGAACTCAAAGCCACGCTTACCCCCTGGCAACGCGTTCAGTTGAGCCGACACGCTGGCCGTCCCTACACCTTGGCCTACATCGAGGCTATGACGGGCGGCAACTTCATTGAAATGCACGGCGATCGCCACGTGAAAGACGACAAAGCCATGGTCGGCGGCTGGGGCAGCATTGAAGGCGAGAGCTTTATGTTCATCGGCCAACAAAAAGGGGTGACCACCAAGCTTCGCCAACTTCGAAACTTTGGCATGGCCAACCCCGAAGGCTACCGCAAGGCGCTTCGCCTCATGAAGCAAGCAGAGAAATTTGGCCGCCCCATCGTGACCCTCATCGATACCCCAGGAGCCTTCCCTGGCCTTGAGGCAGAAGAACGCGGTCAGGGCGAAGCCATTGCCCGCAACATATTGGAAATGGCACGCCTGAAAGTGCCGGTCATTTGCATCATCATTGGCGAAGGCGCCTCAGGTGGCGCGTTAGGCATTGGTGTAGGTGACCGCGTGATGATGTTGGAAAACACCTGGTACTCGGTCATCAGCCCCGAATCATGCTCCTCCATCCTCTGGCGCAGCTGGGATTTCAAGGAGCGCGCAGCAGAAGCCCTCAAGCTCACTGCCCATGACATGCTCAGCAATGGCCTAATCGACGGCATCATTGAGGAACCTGCCGGAGGCGCTCACCGCGATCCCAAGGCCATGTTCCAAATTCTTTCGGCCGAAATTCTTCGCCTCTACACCGAATTGAAAGACATCCCATCTGCCGAATTAGTGAACGCCCGTATCGAGAAATTCTGCGCCATGGGCGTGTACGACGAAGCCGCATCCTAATCCCATGGAACAAGCTGCCTCCACCCCTTCACGCGCCCGTCGGGACGCCACCGTCCTCCCCCTGGGGGGCGCTGGACGCATCCCACCGCAGGCGATTGAATTGGAGGAAGCAGTATTAGGCGCTTTGCTCATCGACCGCGATGCGCTGTCCAAAGTGGTGGACATCTTAGCGCCCGAATCCTTCTACGTAGAAGCCCACCAGCACATATTTGAAGCCGTCACCCACCTCTTTGGGGAATCCGATCCAATCGACATCCTCACGGTAGCGCAGCGCTTGCGCAAAGAGGGCAAACTCGACAAAATTGGCGGGGAAGCCAAGCTCATCGGCCTCTCCACCCGCGTATCCTCCTCCGCGCACATCGAATACCACGCACGCATCGTGGTACAGAAGCACATCCAGCGCGAACTCATTCGCATCTCCAATGAGATGATCGAAGAGGCCTACGACGAGACCAACGACGTTCTTGAATTGCTTGACAAGGCGGAGCAAAACCTCTTCAACGTCTCCCAAGGCAACCTCAAGAAGAACTACGAAGGCTCCTACGAGCTCGTCAAGCAAGCCGTTAGCCGCATCGAAGAAATCTCCAAACGCGAGGGCCTCTCCGGTGTTCCCTCCGGCTTTACCGGTTTAGACCGCGTCACCTCCGGTTGGCAGAAGTCGGACTTGATTATCATTGCCGCCCGTCCCGGTATGGGTAAAACCGCCTTGGTGCTTTCCATGGCGCGCAATATGGCCATTGACCATTCGATTCCTGTAGGGGTTTTCTCCCTGGAGATGTCCTCCGTTCAGTTGATTACGCGTCTCATTTCTTCAGAAACGGGCATTGGTGCCGAAAAGCTCCGAAAAGGCAACCTCGACACCACCGAATGGCAGCAACTCACCTCCAAGGTTAAACGCCTTGAGGATGCGCCCATCTACATCGATGATACCCCCGGTCTATCCGTATTTGACCTTCGTGCCAAGTGCCGCCGCCTCGTTGCACAACACAAAGTAGGCATCATTGTCATCGACTACCTGCAATTGATGACGGCAGGTGCAGGCAAAGCAGGCGGCAACCGAGAACAGGAAATTTCAACGATTTCGCGCTCACTGAAGAGCATTGCTAAAGAATTGGAAATTCCCGTCATTGCCCTCTCACAACTCAGTCGTGCCGTTGAAACACGTGGTGGCAGCAAGCGTCCATTGCTTTCTGACTTACGTGAATCCGGCGCCATTGAACAAGATGCGGACATCGTGTCCTTCATCTACCGTCCCGAATACTACCAGATCCACGAATGGGACGACGACGGAACCCCTTGCGACGGCCAGGCCGAACTCATCATCGCCAAGCACCGTAACGGTTCACTCGATAACGTCCGCCTCAAATTTGAGGGCGCCATGGCGAAATTCTCCGACCTCGACCACCACCACGCTGGTGGCGGAATGCCCACCGTTTTTGAGTCCAAAATGAATGCCGCGGCCAACGACGCCTTTTCATCCAAGGTGGATCCCATGGACGACGACTACCCCGTATTCTAAGGGGGATTCTTCATTTCAATTTGATAGCAAGCGCACCGCAGCTCATACCCGCAGTGCAGCCCTAAACAGCTTGCGTCCAAGCCCTCATTTTAGTTGAACATGCGCCAGCGTCCTTCAAAGAGGACAGCGGCTGCGGCTACTGGGTAGTTTTCCGCCAAAAAGATGGTATTTGGTATCCATCCTTGGTTGGCGTTCTGGAATTTCACCAAGAATTCGGCCTCTTTCTTGAACCGAATGCCCGCCAGCGGCGTCACAATCCCGTTGGGCGCGATGCTGCCCGAGTTGGGCGAATAGGCGAACTGCCCGCGTTCGGCCACATAAACCGGACGCGCCCAGGAACCCGCCCAGCCAATGGCCTCCAGGGCTATGAAAAATTGCGTGTTCGGATTGATGTTCCACTGTCGGTCCCATGCCGCCTTCAGCATAAAAGGGGGCATCATAAGCTCAGGCGCTGAAGTCCACGTGAAAGTGGCTGTATACTTCAAATGGGCGTCCTTCCATGTAGGGTCCAAAGACCAAGGACCCGTCCAAGTGGCCCACACCAATTGACTGGCGGGAGTCGCCGTCCAAATGCCAACGTCCGCCGCGCTTTGCGCTACTAACAGATTCCGCTCACTGTATCTATGGTACTGGAGGTTGAGCCATGTCTCTTTAAGCCGCATAGGTATGGACACGGACATGCTGGAAGGTTGAAGCACTTCCTGACCCGACCAAAAGGGCGCGTACTTACGTTCTGCGCTCAAAGTAACGGGCGTATGCAGGACACGATTTAAAGCCACTACAAAATTGCCGGAAGCCACATGGTACTTTACTTCCGACGACCGACTCGTGAGTTGTATATAGGGATCCCAGGAAACTCCAAAAGTGCTGTTGGAGTCGCTCACGTATTGTCCACGTCCAAGAAGTCCTACACGCATTGAATTGTACCCCCACTTCCCGTAGAGGCGGCCCAGTGATACATCATGGGATCGTGACGAGAGTGTGTCCAAGAAGCCGCTCGTTGGTCCCTGAAAACTTCGCATCTTTTCCTCCCCAGTATAAGCGATCAACCATTTGGAATGGAGCATAAGGGTCGCCCAGCCACTAATTTCTGTAGCATGGGATTTTGCCGTAGTCCAGCGTGTAGGTACGAGGGCCCTATTGGAAATAAACGCTGTCGATTCCGTCAAAACACTCGGGTCTTCTACTCCACCCGTTTCATTCCGCGTGCCTTGAATAGCGCTAATGCTTCCTTTAAGCTCCCAGGTTCCCGCGCTATCGCGCGCTTCATGCATCACAACAAGTTGATCCGCCCCGTAGCGCTCATTATACAACTGCCCTTGTGCTTGCAAACGTCCGTAGTGAACATTCCAATGTTTGTAGGCCGATTGTGGCGCTGTTGCATTTAATTCAAAATACTGCCCACGGCCCTGACTGCTCTGGTAGGTCCACTCCACACTGGGAATAGGGCCCTTTCTAAAATAAGTGGGATAGCCCTCTTGCTTCACAGCATTGAAATCGCTGAACCAGGTTCCCTGCGGAACGCCAAATTGAACATGGGTCGCCCCTAATGTCCCTATCGTTAAATCCTTCAGGACCACCGTCCGACTCATGTAATTTCGATAATGAACAGCCGGTAACTCCGTTTCTAAGCTCCAATAGCCCCCATAGGAAAGGTGCCTAAACCACTTCTCTACAAATTGCCCTTTCGGTGCGGCACTACTATCTGGTTCATCGCCAAAAAAGTCAGATACCATAACTACGACTGAGTCGGATGTTGCGGAAGCCTGTTCAGGAGCATCCTGCCCACGGGCCATTAGAACGCCCCAAAGTCCCATAAACATTGAATAAAAGAGGCGTGCTCGCATGCTGGAAAATTACGCAAATAAAAAAGCCCCACCACGTGGGTGAGGCTTAGTAGAAGTATGGCGGCGACCTACTCTCCCGGTTTTATCCAGTACCATCGGCGCAGTTGGGCTTAACTATTCTGTTCGGAATGGGAAGAAGTGATCCCCAACGCAATAACCACCATGTTTTAACAAGGTTTTTGACAAATTGGAAGCAACATAAAACAATCTGGATGAAAAATCCACGGGTAATTAGTACTACTCGGCTATGACATTACTGCCTTTACACCTGTAGCCTATCAACGTCCTCATCTTGAACGACCCTTAAGAGAAATCTCATCTTGAGGTGGGCTTCGCACTTATATGCTTTCAGTGCTTATCCCAACCGCACATAGCTACCCTGCGATGCAGCTGGCGCCACAACAGGTACACTAGAGGTGCGTCCGACACGGTCCTCTCGTACTAATGTCAGCTCCCCTCAAATTTCTAACGCCCATAGTAGATAGAGACCGAACTGTCTCGCGACGTTCTGAACCCAGCTCGCGTGCCACTTTAATGGGCGAACAGCCCAACCCTTGGGACCTTCTCCAGCCCCAGGATGTGACGAGCCGACATCGAGGTGCCAAACCCTCCCGTCGATGTGAGCTCTTGGGAAGGATCAGCCTGTTATCCCCGGAGTACCTTTTATCCTTTGAGCGATGGCCCACCCATGCGGAACCACCGGATCACTATGCCCTACTTTCGTACCTGGTCGACTTGTAAGTCTCACAGTCAAGCACCCTTGTGCCATTGCACTCTACGCACGGTTACCAAGCGTGCTGAGGGTACCTTTGGAAGCCTCCGTTACTCTTTTGGAGGCGACCACCCCAGTCAAACTACCCACCAAGCACTGTCCCCCTTTCGGGGTTAGGCTCCAAATAACAGAAGGGTGGTATTTCAAGGATGATTCCACGCAGCCTGGCGACTACGCTTCATTATCTCCCACCTATCCTACACATCTATTATCCGAAGTCAATACTAAGCTGTAGTGAAGGTTCACGGGGTCTTTTCGTCCCACTACGGGTAATCGGCATCTTCACCGATACTACAATTTCACCGAGCTCATGGCTGAGACAGTGCCCAGATCGTTACACCATTCGTGCAGGTCGGAACTTACCCGACAAGGAATTTCGCTACCTTAGGACCGTTATAGTTACGGCCGCCGTTTACTGGGGCTTCAATTCAATGCTTCTCTTGCGATAACATCTCCTCTTAACCTTCCAGCACCGGGCAGGTGTCAGACCCTATACATCATCTTTCGATTTAGCAGAGTCCTGTGTTTTTGCTAAACAGTCGCCTGGGCCTATTCACTGCGGCCTCCTCGCGGAGGCGCCCCTTCTCCCGAAGTTACGGGGCGATTTTGCCTAGTTCCTTAGCCATGATTCACTCGAGCACCTGAGGATACTCTCCTCACCCACCTGTGTCGGTTTACGGTACGAGTCGCTTTAACCTGAAGCTTAGAGGTTTTTCTTGGAAGTCTGATTACACTCACTATCTCCGCAGCCGAAGCCTTGGAGTACTATCACCTTTCAGCAAGTCGGACGGATTTGCCTATCCAACCTATACCTACGGGCTTTAACGTACTATTCCGTCAGTACGCGGAGCTGTCACACCTTCGTTACCCCATCGCAGTTAAAGCGAGTACTGGAATATTAACCAGTTATCCATCGACTACCCCGTTCGGGTTCGCCTTAGGTCCCGACTAACCCTCAGCTGATTAGCATTGCTGAGGAAACCTTGGGTTTACGGTGTGCAGGTTTCTCGCCTGCATTATCGTTACTTATTCCTACATTTTCTTTTCTAGCCGCTCCAGCCAACCTTACAGTCAACCTTCGGCGCAACTAGAATGCTCCCCTACCGCTCTTACGAGCCCATTGCTTCGGTAATGTGCTTAATGCCCGATTATTGTCCATGCCAGGCCGCTCGACTAGTGAGCTGTTACGCACTCTTTAAATGAATGGCTGCTTCCAAGCCAACATCCTAGCTGTCAAAGCAGCCCGACCTCGTTTGTTCAACTTAGCACATATTTTGGGACCTTAGCAGATGATCTGGGTTGTTTCCCTCTCGGACCGTGACCTTAGCACCCCGGCCCTCACTCCTGAGGAACATGTATTAGCATTCGGAGTTTGACAGGACTTGGTAGGCGGTGAAGCCCCCGCATCCAACCAGTAGCTCTACCTCTAATACACTACACTCAAGGCTGTACCTAAATACATTTCGGGGAGTACGAGCTATTTCCCAGTTTGATTAGCCTTTCACCCCTACCCACAGCTCATCCCAAGACTTTTCAACGTCAACGGGTTCGGGCCTCCACTTTGTGTTACCAAAGCTTCACCCTGGCCATGGGTAGATCACTAGGTTTCGCGTCTGCCCCCACTAACTATACGCCCTATTCAGACTCGCTTTCGCTTCGGCTCCGGGCCTTCAGCCCTTAACCTCGC
>JAYQOY010000008.1:25000-46367 GCA_038145075.1 Schleiferiaceae bacterium
ACTCTCCATTGTAAGATTGTTTGATCTGGCCTCTTGAAGTATCTCATTAGAATCTTCGAGTTGAAGCTCTTTCGATTTCACAATATGTTAAAGAACGGTGAAGTTTCTTTCTTCTGTCTTTCCCCTTTTGGCCCCGGCTTCTCGCTTCCGAGTCACCGTTGTTCCGTTTGGGGAGTGCAAATGTAGAACGACTTTTTGTTTGTGCAATGCCCCCTGCCAAAAAAAATTCTAAACTTTTTTTAAAGTGCTGAAAAACAGCACTCGGCTTTCTAAAAAATTTTCAGGGGTTGCTTTTAGTTACAGGCAAGATGCAGCCTGCGTGCGTTTGGTGGCCTTCAAGCACGAAGTTCGCCACATAGCTTCCCATGGTTTTTGGGGTGGTTGGAGCCGCATATCCAGGGAAGGCTTCGGCCAACATTTCCGTTTGGACCGCTCCTAAACAAAGCGCATTGAACGTCCAACCGCGATCTCCCCATTCCGCTTGGAGGCATTCTGTCAGACCCGCAAGGGCCATTTTGCTCGAAGTGTAGGCGGCAAGACCAGGGTATTTGGAGGCGCCTTGGTAGCCCCCCATGCTCGAAATGTTGACGATATGCGCATCCTCTGTGAAGAAATCCGCTAAGGTTTGGATCAATAAAGCGGGCCCAATCCAGTTGGCAGAGGCCATTCTTTCAAAGTCCTCGCGCGCGAGCATATTATAGGGGCGGTTTACAAGGGCTCCCGCATTGTTAATGAGGCCCGCGACTTTTAGGCCCTGCTCCTTGAGTTTTGCGGCAAAGTCCGCGATGCTTTGGTCCGAATTCACATCCAGCGCCCACCGTCCTTCGGAGGACGTTCGGCTTGTCGCGATTACTTCCTTACCCAACGCTTGAAGTGCGGCAACGGTCGCAGCTCCTATTCCGCGCGAAGCACCCGTCACAATGTACACGCTGCTCATGACAGCGAAGATTTAGCACAGTCGCACCCAGCTGAGCACCCAGATTCTTTGGGAACAGGCAAGAACAAGCGCAGTGCAGCGTAAAAAACGAGTGTCCAGAGGATAACGGCCATAGCGCAAAAATAGGCGATTATCCGTGAGCAAGCCCTTACGCGAGAGCGACGTATGCGATCCATGCCGCCCCATAGGCCAGCGCGCCCATTGCTATGAACTGAAGGATAGCAAAGGTGTAGCTCTTCGTTTCGCGGGCGACGACTGCAAAGGTGCTCATACACTGCATGGCAAAGGCATAGAACAGCAAGAGGGATACACCCACCGCTAACGTGAAGTAGGGCTGACCCGTTTTGGGATCCACTTGGCGGGCCATTTGGGCTCGGATAGTGGCGCTGTCCTCGTCGTCCACACTGTAGAGGGTCGCCATGGTGCCTACAAAGACTTCGCGGGCCACGAAGGAGCTGAGAACGGCTACGCTCACTTTCCAATCAAAGCCCAGGGGCTCCATCACCGGTTCTATGGCTTTGCCCAAGTGGCCGATATAACTTGCTTCAATGGCAATAGGCTGGTGCTCTTGGGTGAAGTCAGGCGTCTTCTCGGGGCCAAAGCTGGCAAAGAACCACAGCACGACAGATATCGCCAAGATGATTTTACCGGCTTCCGACACAAAGCTCTTGGTGCGGTTCCAAACGGCGGTCGCTACGTTGCGCAGCTGCGGAAGGCGGTAGGGAGGCATTTCCAGAAGGAAGGCGGGCGATTTTTGGGCCGGAGTAAAGCGGTTGAGAAGGGCCGAACCGCTTAAAGCCGCAATAAAGCCCAATGCGTAGAGGGCTAGCAGCACCACGCCGCGGACACTTAAGCCCAGGAAGGTTACATCGGGAATGACTAAGCCGATTAACAAGGCATACACCGGGAGGCGGGCGGAGCAGGTGATCAAGGGAGTCACCGCAATCGAGAGCCAGCGCTCGCGGCTGTTTTCCATGTTTCGGGTCGATAGAATGGCAGGAATCGCACAGGCCGTGCCAGACACCATAGGCACCACAGACTTGCCGCTCAAGCCGAAGGGACGCATGAAGCGGTCCATGATGAAGACCACGCGGGCCATGTAGCCGCTTTCTTCGAGTAAGGAAATGAAGGCAAAAAGCAGAGCGATTTGCGGGATGAACATGAGGACGCCGGCGATTCCGGGAAGGACGCCGTTGGTGAGCAAATGCGTGAAGAAGCCGCCGGGCAAATGGCCTTGCATCCAACTAGACAGGGCGGCAATTTGGTCGTCAATAAAGTTCATGGGCGCCTCTGAACCGTAGAAAAGCGCTTGGAACAAGATAAAAAGGAGGCCAAAGAGGACAATGGATCCCCAAACGGGGTGCACCACCACACGGTCCAAACGGGCTGTTAAACGGCGGTCTTTGACGGGATCTGCCACAAAAAATTGGCGCAACCACTGATTGACTTGACGGTAGCGCTGGATGGCTTCGTCGGTTCGGGCACGCTGGGGCGGCTTGCCTAATTCCTGTTCGATGCCCGCGGAAGACTCGACACGGTTCAATCCCCACAGCCAAGCGCGGTAGGGAATGGCCAAATGCTGTTCTTCTTGGACCTGCGCCAGCCAGCGCAAGTGGACCCCGCCGGGTTGGAAGAAGGGGGTGCGTTTGGACGGCTCTGCTTGGAGAACCGCCGTGCGCAAGGCGTCAAGGCCTTCGCCCGTTCGGGTGTTGACCAGTACAACGGGACAGCCCAACGTTGCGGACAGCTCCTCCACTTTAAGCTCCATGCCACGGCGCTCCATTTCGTCGACCATGGTCACTGCGAGCACGGCAGGTAGACCCAAATCCAGAACCTGGCTGAATACAAAGAGGCAGGTTTTTAGGTTGGTTCCATCCGCCAAGCCAATCACCCGGTCGATTTTTTCCTCTGGCGCCGTTTGGAACAGCGCATTCATAACCACTTCCTCATCGGTAGACGAGGCGTGTAAGGAATAGACGCCGGGTAAATCAATGACCTCGGCCAACACACCGGGAGCCCATTTACTGAGGCCCGTCGTGCGCTCCATGGTGACCCCCGGGTAGTTGCCCACCTTTTGGTTCATGCCGGTCAAACGGTTGAACAGAGACGACTTTCCCGTGTTGGGACGGCCGACCAGCGCAATTCGGAGGGCTTTCTTATCGGGCATCCGGCTCAGTAATGGGGATGATGGCAGCCAATTCGCGGCGCATGGAAATCAACGTACCCTGTACGCGAAAGCACATGGGGTCTTGAAACGGAGCCGAAAACACCAACTCAATTTCCTCTCCAGGCATACAGCCCATCTCAAACAGTTTCACCGGAAGGGTTTCCGGCGCCTGCAAGACGATGGCTTTCTGGCCCAAGGCCAGCTCAGAGAGGAACATCAGCGGGTTGTTATTTAGAATGAATCTACCTTACAAATTTCGGGAAAAAAAAGGGCCCAACGGCCCTTGATTTTTGGAAAGTTTTGCCCCTTAGAGCATCATGGTCACGGGAGACTCCAAGAATGCCTTGACGGAATTCAAGAACGCTGATCCCGTAGCGCCATCCACTACGCGGTGGTCACAGCTCAAGGTCAACTTCATGACGTTGCCGGGTACGACTTGGCCGTTCTTGACCACAGGAACAGCCTGGATGCCACCAACTGCCAAAATGCAGCTATCCGGTGGGTTCACAATAGCGGTAAACTGGTCAATGCCAAACATGCCTAAGTTGGAGATCGTAAAGGTGTTGCCCTCCCAATCGGCAGGCTGAAGCTTCTTGGTCTTGGCGCGCTGCGCAAAATCCTTGACTTCCGCAGAAATTTGGGTCAAGCTCTTGGCGTCCGCGTGACGAATCACGGGAACCAACAGCCCGTCTTCTACCGCTACCGCAACCCCAACGTGTACGTCGTAGTTGGTGCGAATCACATCGCCCAACCAAGCACTGTTAACGGCCGGGTGCTTCTTCAGCGCCTTGGAAACGGCTTTCACCACCAAGTCGTTGAAGGATATTTTGTGGTCGCCCGTGGCATTCAATGCCTGGCGCGCCTCGATAGCTGCATCCATATCTACCGACATCGTCAAGTAGAAGTGGGGCGCCGTGAACTTGCTTTCACTCAAACGCTTGGCAATGGTCTTGCGCATCTGCGAAATGGGCGTGTCTTGGTAGCCCGATGAGGGGTAGTTGACCGCCGCCGCAGGCGCTGCAGCAGGCGCGGGGGTTGAAGCTCCGCTGGCTGCCGATTCAATGTCGCGCTTAACAATGCGGCCGCCTTCGCCCGATCCTTGAACGGTCGAAAGGTCAACGCCTTTGTCAGCCGCCATGCTCTTTGCCAAGGGAGACGCCTTCACACGCGCATCCGTGGATGCTGCCGCGGGAGCAGGAGCCGCTACAGGGGCTTCCGCAACAGGAGCAGCGGCAGGAGCAGCGGCAGGAGCCGCAGCAGGAGCCGCTTCAGCCGCGGGAGCTGCGGGCGCAGCACCACCGCCCGCCAAAAGGGCTGAAATGTCTTCGCCTTTCGCACCAATCACCGCCAAGATGGTATCTACGGGAGAGGTTTGGCCTTCCTGAACGCCAATGTGCAAAAGGGTACCTTCTTGGCCTGGAAAGGCCTCAAAGTCCATGGTGGCTTTATCTGTTTCAATTTCCGCGAGCAACGTGCCCTCGGTAATTGCATCTCCAACTTTCACGTGCCACTTGGCCACCACCCCTTCGGTCATGGTGTCGCTCAAACGCGGCATATTGATTACGATTGCCATGGATTATTCCTTGATAAATGGATAGTCTTCTTGAACGTAGATGTGCTGCCAAAGTTCATGCGCTTCGGGGAAAGGAGAGTCCTCACCGAATTGCACACACTCAGCTACCAGCGCTTTCACGCGGGTATCGATCGCTTCGATATCGGCTTCGGTCGCCCATTTCTTCTTGGTCAACATCGTCTTAGCGATGAGAATGGGATCAACTTTCTGGTATTCCGCTACCTCGTCTTTGGTACGGTAGTGCTGCGCGTCGGACATAGAGTGTCCCTTGTAGCGGTAGGTGCGGATTTCTAAGAAGGTTGGGCCGCCGCCAGAACGCGCGCGGTCAATCGCCTCTTGCATGGCTTCGTAGACAACAGCAGGGTCCATACCATCTACCGCTTGACAAGGCATTTCATAGCCCAAACCAAGCTTCCAGATATCCGTATGGTTCGCCGTGCGCTCTACGCTCGTTCCCATGGCATATCCGTTGTTCTCACAAACGAAGACAACGGGCAGGTTCCAGAGCATGGCCAAATTGAAGGTCTCGTGCAAGGAACCCTGACGAACCGCACCATCGCCCATGTAGGTCAAGGTGACGTTCTTATCGCCCTTGTACTTGTCGGCAAAGGCCAAACCAGCGCCCAAGGGAATCTGACCGCCTACGATACCGTGGCCGCCGTAGAAGTGGTGTTCCTTCGAGAACATGTGCATCGAGCCGCCCTTACCGCGAGAGGTACCCGTGACTTTACCCATGAGTTCCGCCATGATTTTGCGAGGATCTACGCCCAAGCCAATAGGCTGCACGTGGTTGCGGTAGGCGGTAATCATTTTATCGCCTGGCTGCATAGCCAACAAGGCCCCGGCCAACACCGCTTCTTGTCCGTTGTAGAGGTGCAAAAAGCCTCGGATTTTCTGTTGGATGTACAGGGCCGCAGCCATGTCCTCAAACTTGCGCCAGAAGAGCATGTCTTCGTACCACTTGAGGTAAACTTCTTTGGTGAGTTTTTTCTTAGCCATTTCTCGCAATTGATGGAAACGCCGTAAGGCGGCCTCAAAAATAGTGCGTAGCGCCGGAATACCGGCCCTAGGGTAAAAAGTACACTAAGGTTCTCAGTCGAGGAGCTGATTCAGGTCCACGAGGGCGCTGAATCGAATGGTGTTTTCCAGGGGGGAACGCACCGTCTGATCTGCGGGAAACAGGTAGGCAAAGTCCAGGCCCAGCAAGGAATAGCGCAAGCCAAAGCCCATGGTAAAGAAGCGGCGATTGCCCTTCAGCTGGTCTTCGTGCTGGTAGCCACCGCGCACCGCAAACTTGTCGTCGTACCAGTATTCCACACCGGCATTGTACATGAATTCGCGCATCAATTCTTTGGTGCCATCGGGCTTGGCTGAGGGATCCCAGCTCTGGAAGATGCCTTGCATGACTGAAACATTGTCGTCTTTGCCCGCAATGATTTCGTAGCGGTCGCCGTCGCCGTCCACGTCCAAGAGGTCGCGAACAGGCTGCGTGGGCACGAGCAATTTGTTGACATCAAACAGCACTACCACACGGTTGTAGCGGTCCAAAATCCAGTTGTAGCCCACCCCGAGCTTCATGTTGGTCGGGATGAAGTCCGCATCGCCTGATTCGGTGTACTTCACCTTGGCGCCAATGTTTGAAATATTCAGACCGCCCAGCCACTGGCCTTTTTGACCGTCGGGCAGATTGAGCTCTTCACCTTGGTAGTAGAAGCTCACGTCGGTGGCCACGGTTTGGCCGGGTTTGGTTTGGAGGTTGCCCACCACTTGGCCCTGCGTCAAATCGGAAAGCGCATAGCGCAAACCCACACCGGCAGACCAATTTTCCGAAAGCTTCAACGCGTAGGCCATATCCAAAGCCATCTCGTAGGGGCGGTAGGTGCCCTGTTCGTCGCCTTGTTCATTTCGGAACGTAATGTCGCCCAAAGAGAAGTAGCGCAAACTCGCGCCAAATCCAGAACGCTCGCCCAAGCCCATAGCCACGTTGGCAAACATGAGCTCCACATCGGGCACCAAACGGCGCAACCAAGGCGTGTAGGACAGGCCTCCTTGCATGTTGCCAGCGCCCATAAACGCCAACTTGGCGGGATTCCAGAACAGTGCATTCGCATCGGGAGAGGCTGCGACGCCGGCGTTCGCAAGACCGCCCATTCGCGCGTCTGGGCCAATGTTCAGCATCGGCATGGCAGAGGTTACAACGTTCAAATTGTCACCAAAAGCGGTGGTCTGTGCCAAAAGGGCCGAACTGCTCAACAAGGCAGACGTCAATAGAATAGGTCGAATGAAGCGAATCATGGGGAGCAAATATAGGCTTAGTGAAGGAGGATTACGCGCTCGGCGGCTTGAACGATTTGGCCGTCGGTCTTTCGACGCACGTGAACGCGCGCCATGTACCAGCCTGCAGGAAGAAGGTGGCCCCGACCGTCTGTTCCGTCCCAATCCACGGATTGCAGCACGGCAGAAGTTGCATTTCCTTCCCAAACATGGTGGTACACAATTTGGCCTTCCGGTGTGACAACGGTCCAAACGGCTTCCAGACTATCGCCTTGCGCATTGTGCTCCACATCCAGGTGGAAGGGGCCCATTCCCGGATTGGGGTAGATACGCAGGGCGCCAAGTTTCAGTTGATCGCGAAGGAACACGGTAAAGTCAACGCTTCCTTCGGCCACATTATTGTAGCTGTCCCAGGCTCGGACCGAAAAAGTATGTGCACCCTCTTCCAAATTCTCAAAGGGCCAAGTTGCCTCGCCGCGCTGGAACGTCCCCGCCAACGACGAATACCGGCTATTCAACGAAAACGCCTCGTTCCAATTTCCATCCAGAGCCCCCATCAGGTCGTGCCCAATGCCATTGCCCACGGCATTGATGCCGTTTTCATCAAAGAGGCGCACAAGCCCCAGCGGGCTCGGCCCCGTAATGCCGCCGGACACAAAATTGGTGTCGCCCATGAAGACCTCCACGGTGGGGCCCGTCACGTCCACCGGCGCATCGGGATCAATACCGCCAATCCACACCCGGAAATCGCTGCCGGAGGCATCTGTCGAATCCGTCTGCGCATAGAAGGAAAATTTGCCTTGCCCCACTTGAAGCGCAATATCTAGCGGCATGACCCACTCCGCCTCAAAGCGGCCCAGCTGGGCAAAGACCTTCCCGCGGTAGGCCGCATTGGCCCATTCGCCAAAGAAGATGAAGGGACCTTCGTTGTCGTTTTTAAGGGTGCTGCGCTGCACCTTTTTATCGTAGAGGATCACCTCCATGGGCCCGTTAAAATCGCTGCGAGGCGCGTTCGTAAACCCATCCTCCACATGGCCATGTATGCGAACACGCGACAGCGCTTGGAGCGTGTCGCTTTGAGAAGCGAGTGTGGCAGGAAGGAGCTCGAGGGCATTGAGGCTGTCCAGGACGACCCGATGTTCGGGGATATTTAGACGCAGCGCGGGATCGCCTAGCAGCGAAAAACGCAATTTATCCGACGAGGTCGTGCCGTTTTTGGCGCTGCGCAGGATCTGTCCAAAGGTTCGGTATTGCCCTCCCTCCTTCTCAAAAATCACGCGGAAAATAGAATCGTTCAGGGTGGCTGCACCATCCACATAGACCACACGTGTCGTACTAAGCAAGGCAATCGCGCCGCCCTGAGGGTTTAAGAGCAAAAACTCACCGGCAGACGTTCGTAAGGGGTCGTCCAATCGGCTGAACTCGCAAGTGACGGTGACAAAGAGGGGAAGTTTGGCTCCGTTGGAAAACGTCTTGGTGTCATTGAGCTGCAGGATGTTCTCGCTGGCCCAGCCCACTTCACCGCCATGGCCCACGTAGGCCGTGACCAGATTGCCGTCGTTGATGGACTGCACCAGCTCCGTGCGCAACCGGGGATAGCTTTGGCTCGCGCTGCTGGACTGCTGTTCGTAGCTGTCCGCATACATCTTGTCGATGTCCAGGAAGGGGTAGACCGTATCTAAACGGTCCGCAATGATGTTGGGAATACTGGTCAAAACCGCCTCCCAACCGTGGTCCACATCGTCTGATACAAAGAGCACTTTTTTTCGCCAAGGACCCATGGATTTAACAGGGTCCGAATAGGCCAAAATTTTATCGACCACCCCTTTGGCTTCTTCTTCCGTGTTGACGGGGATGCGTCCAATGCCTAAATCCAAGCCCTTGGCGCGCAAATTGTTGCCCTCATCGGCGTCCATAAAGCCGTAGAAATCGTCGGTGCTAAACGAGGAATACAGCGAGAAACTGCTGTAGCTCTGGTAGATAGGCACTTGGTTGGTGTTGGGTTCCACAACCCCTCGGTAGTCGTAGGACGCGTCGCCAAAAAGGAGCAAATACTTGGGTCTGTCCGTAGGCGTATCGGCCGAATTCCAGAGGTGGCGCAGGTAGTCTTTGATGGCCGTAATGTCTTGAACGCCGGACGAGAATTCGTTGTAAATCTTTTGCACATCCACCGCTGTGACGCGCAAGCCTTTTTCCGTGTGAAAATCCGCCAAACGCTGGGCCTGCGGAAGCAAGAAGTCGGGCGCCACAATCACGTAGTCCAGGGGACCGGATTGCTGTAAATTTTGGTTGCCCACTTTTCCCAGCAATGCAGGTGTGAGGGTCGAAGTTTCGAATACTGCGATGGTCTGAGGCACGGTGCCGTCCACCCGCAAGCCCCAGTGCGCGGAGCCATTCGCCGTGAAGCCGACCGGCGTCAGGCGTTGCGGTTGCAGCGGGTTGCTCACGTTCCAAGCTTGACCATTCGCCGTCAATCCGCCCGTCACCTGCGACAGATTGGCCTGGAGCACCGCGGTATCGGCAGGTAGGAAATGCCAAACCTGTGGGCGTTGACGCCACTCAAAGGGGGCATCCGCGTTCACATTTACGTAATCCAGCCAAGCGGCTGCGCTAGGATTGACGTCGCGCTTGAAGGTCAGGGTGAGTTCGCCCCAGGTCCCGGAGACGGCACTTTGAGTTTGGGTCATCGCCGCTTCATCGACATAGTCCGCGCCAGAGGAGGCGGCGATGGAGCCGAAGTAAAGCTCGCCAATGGGGCCTTGGGCGCTGCTGAGTTCCAGCGTGGTGCCGGAAATCGTGGAGCGGCCGACGCCGCGCGCTCGGAACAAGGCCGTGCTTTGCGCATCGAGGGCATCCAAACCCAAATCTACCTGACGCGTCAAGGTGTAGTCAAAATGCTCCCCAAACCACTGACGGCCGCTGCCCACCAAATTTTGGAGTTCTTGCTCATGGTGGGCCACATGGGTGAAGCGGAATGCCTCGGCCGCAGGGCCCGTCAAACTGGGCGCCGACGCAATGCGTGCGCCACCTTCCGAAGTCGTTACAAAGTAGACCTGCTGATCGCTGTAGGGATGGTGCCAATGGTCGAAGCGATTGGTCACGTCATTGTAGACCCAGGTATGGGGACTTTGCCCATAGAAGTAGATGCGGTCAGCGCCGGAAAACACGCCGTCGCCGCCATCGTCCACGAGGATGTGCACGGGCTGGACGTCCACTTCCCGGGGACTGCTATTGCGTTCGGGCAGGGCCCCTGCCGTTCTGCCATACAGGCCCAACTGGGTCGAAACAAAAGGCGCTGTGCCCAATCCTAGGCTCTCCAAATCCGCCGCCGTCAAACTGTAGATGCCGTCTTCCGAAACCGCCACCTTAGCCCACTCACCTTGTGCTAAAACTGAAGCCACAGGTTGTGCAACTGCCTGAATTGCAGTCAATAATATGACTGAAATACCTAGAAATTGTGCAGTTTGAAGCTTCATTTAGACCCCTTTCGGCGATTTTTTTGCGTCCGTTACATACTCAAACGGCCAAAAGTCCCGTTTGTTGTTTGGGCAAATTTGCACGCTTTTTCACGAATGACCGCGGAAAATCGTATACTTGTGGCTCTTTAAATAGTACTCCAACATGGCAGTGAAACGCCTATTGACTATAGCATTCGTTGTTTTAGGGCTCTCGTCCGTGTACGGGCAGGATCCCCATTTCACGCAATTCTATGCCAACCCACTGTACTTGAATCCCGCATTTGCTGGTGTCAAGCAGTGCCCCAAAGTCAACGTCAACTACCGCAACCAATACCCCTCTTTGGGCGTCTATCAAACGTATTCTGCGTCCTACGACCAGTACGTAGACAAGCTCAACGGCGGTGTGGGTGTGCTCATCATGCAGGACGAGGCCGCCAATGGCGCCCTCGCTCTGACCGAAGCTTCTTTGGTGTATTCCTACCACTTGACGGTGACCCGCGACTTCTCCGTTCTTTTTGGCGCGCAAGGAACTTTCCGTCAACGCGCGCTGGATTGGAACAGCTTGACGTTCCCCGATCAAATCGATCCCTTCTACGGTTTCGTGAAGCCGACCAATGAAATCGCGCCGGATAACACCACCAACAGCCACCTGGATCTCACCTTTGGCATGCTGGGCTTTACCGAGCACTTCTACATGGGCTTTACGGCGAGCCACGTGACGGAGCCCAATGAAGCGTTCTTGTCCAATAACAAATTGCCCATGAAGCTTTCGGCCCAAATGGGTGCTACCATACCTATCGGACGCAAGCGTTTGTACAACTCTTTGGACAACCTCTTGATTCCTCACGTGGTTTTCCAAAGTCAAGGAGGTGCCAACCAATTAACGGGTGGTGTTTCTTTTAACCGCGGTCCTTTGACCGGAGGCATGGCCTACCGCCAAGCCTTGGGAGCGATCAGCTCCAACCCCGATGCCTTGGTCTTCATTTTGGGCGTGGCTCCCAACGATGTGCCTTGGACCTTCGGCTACTCGTATGATTACACGATTTCTCCTTTGAAGAACACCCTGGGTGGCGCACATGAAATCTCCATGTCCTACCAGTTCCCATGCCGCACGCGTGCTACGCGCTACAGCGAGATCAAGTGTCCAAAATTTTAATTGAATCCGTATGAAGCTTCAATCTCTTCTCCGTACATCACTGGGGGCCTTAGCCGCCACGATGTTGCTTGCTAGCTGTAGCAAGACTGCGTCGAATACGACGGGTATGTCGTACAACGACAAGAAAAACGGTGGTTTCCAAATCAACCTCAACTACAAGGGCCAAGAAACGGGTCCTGGTTTGGTCTTCATTGAAGGCGGCACCTTTATCATGGGCCGTTCTGAAGAAGATTTCATGCGCGATTGGAACAACACGCCTGCTCGCGTGACCGTTGCGTCCTTCTACATGGACGAGAACGAAGTAACCAATGCCGATTACCGCGAATACCTCTACTGGTTGCGTCGCGTGTACGACTACGGCTACTACCCCCAGATTTACCAATCTGCGTTGCCTGATACCTTGGTATGGCGCGACAAGTTGGGCTACAATGAAACCTACGTGGAGAACTACCTCCGCCACCCCGCTTACAATTTCTATCCTGTAGTGGGTGTGTCCTGGGAGCAAGCTATGCGTTACTGTTCTTGGAGAACGGACCGCGTAAACGAGCAGATCCTTATCGATAAGGGCATCTTGAACGTCATGGCAACCCAAGCGGATGACCAGAACTTCAACACCGAAGTCTACCTCTACAAGCAGGGCGAATACACCCAACAGAACAAAAAAGGCTTGAAGGACATTTCTCCTCAGCAGGTCTATGGCAAAGAAGGTCGCCCCGCTCGTATCGAGGACGGCATTTTGCTTCCCAAGTACCGCCTCCCAACAGAAGCGGAGTGGGAATACGCCGCCTATGCTGAAGTGGGCAACCGCATCTACAACCGCACTATCGACCGCAACAAATACACGTGGAACGGTTCGAGCGTGCGCAACGCTGACAAGAAGAACCGAGGCGACATGTTGGCCAACTACCGCCGCGGATCTGGTGACAACATGGGTATCGGAGGCTACTTGAACGACCAAGCCAACATCACCATGCAAGTGCGCTTCTACCCCCCGAACGATTTTGGTTTGTACGATATGGCCGGCAACGTGGCCGAATGGGTATTGGACGTCTACCGCCCCTTGTCAGGAACGGATATGAGCGACCACCGCCCCTTCCGTGGTAACCAATTCACTGCATTTGACAACAACTACGACGGCATTGGCGAACTCGCAGTTTTGACCGAGCCCCAGTACGATACCGACAGCAGCTTGGTGCGTTTGCCCGGTCAATTGCCTGTACGCAACGTTACGGAAGAGGAAAACCTCGGTCGTCGCAACTACCAGTACTCGGATTACCGCGATTTCCAAGACGGTGACGTTGAGTCCTCTATCCTCTACGACAAAGGCGGTATTGCCGAAGGAGATGCCCCGATGTACGAATACGGAGAGTCTACCCTGATCGGCAACAATGCCCGTGTGTACAAGGGCGGTTCATGGAAGGACATGGCCTACTGGTTGTCTCCTGGCACGCGCCGTTACTTGGAGCAGGACTTGTCTACCGACTTCATTGGTTTCCGTTGCGCCATGGACCGCGTAGGATTCCAAAACGAAGACAGCAAGCGCCGCAAGAGCACCGATGCTCCTAAACAAGAAAAGTTCCGCCGCTACCAGCCCTAATGGAAGCGCTCTACGCACGCTTTGACGAGCGTGTAGGAATCTGCTCAGATAGCCGTTCCCTGGCATCTGGGCAGATTTTTTTTGCGCTCAAAGGCGAGCGCTTTGACGGGCACAGCTTCGCCCTTCAAGCTTTGCAGGAAGGTGCGTCTGCCGTTGTCGTTGAGGATCTCCCAGAGGGCTTGGACCCTTCGGACCCTCGAGTCTTTCACGTGCCCAGCGTCTTGCAAGCGCTACAAGAGCTTGCGCGTCACCATAGACGCCACTGGGGGAAGCCCATTATCGGTTTGACGGGAAGCAACGGAAAGACCACAGTGAAAGAACTCTTCGCCGCTGTCCTAAGTCAAAAATTCAACCTCCACGCCACAAAGGGCAACTTCAACAACCATTTGGGTGTTCCTTTTACGCTGTTGCAGTTGCAATCCACCCATGAACTTGCTGTGGTTGAAATGGGCGCCAACCACCAAGGCGAAATTGACGCCTTGAGCCACATTGCCGAACCCAGCATGGGCTACATCACCAATTTTGGGCGTGCGCATTTGGAAGGCTTTGGTGGAATTGAAGGCGTTATAAAGGGCAAAACGGAGCTCTACCGCTACCTGCTGGATACGGGTGGCGAAATCATGGTCAATCCGGACGATCCCCTTCAAGTAAAGCATGCAGGCCCGAATACCCTGCCCTTCAAGGCTCACCTGCGCACCTGGATGGAAGACGACGGCTTCGTCCACATCAGTGACGGCACTCATTCAGTCAAAAGTCATTTGAGCGGAAGCTTCCAAGGCACTAATCTAAAGGCGGCTTGGACGCTTGGAGAGCACTTTGGCCTTGCACCCGAGGCTATTTGCCGCGGCATCGCCTCCTACGTGCCCACGAACAACCGCGGCGAACTCCGCAGCACGGAACGCAATTTGGTCTTCCTAGATGCCTACAACGCCAACCCGAGCAGCATGGAGGCCTCGTTCCGCTATGCCACTACCAGGCATGCGGATCGACCCCACTACTACATAGCGGGGGACTTGTTCGAACTTGGGGACTATTCTGAGGAGGAGCACCAGCGCATGGTAGATCTCTTTGTGGCGGAAGGTGCGGAAAATGTTTGGCTCGTTGGCGAAGCCTTTGCGAAAACGACCCACCCGATCACTTTTAGGTCGTTCAAAACGACGGACGAAGCCCTAGCCGCCCTTCTCGAAGCAGACCTGTCGAATAGCTACGTGTGGGTAAAAGGATCCCGAGGAATGGCCTTGGAGCGCTTGCTCCCCGCCTTGTAAATGAACTGAATTACAGGGAGACCCGCAAACCGGCACGAACGCCCAAAAACAAGGGCAATTCGGTGTAAGTGCGCCACGTTGCGCCGGCCTCTAAGTCGCTAAATCCATAGTCCATGACGCCCATTAGCAGGAAGCTTACGTATTCATTGATGGCCACCGTGGACCCCACTTGCAAGCCCGCTGTCCAAAACTCATCCGCGTATACGGGATTGACCAAGGTGCTGTGGTCAAAGGAAATGGCCTTTCGGTACGTGACGGTCGGCCATGCCTCTAGCGTTACCTCGTCGCTCAAGTGCGTTACCAAACCTGCTCGCATGGGAATGGCCCAGTAACGCGCCTTGACCTCTTGCACATCGCCATTTTCTAGGCGGTGCCCGTAGTTGACCCAGGTTTGGCCCACGCCAACTCCCAAATACAGCGGACGGAGGTTGAAATCCGTGGAAAACCCGGTTTCCCCCATCAAGCGGGGCAAGAATTTATCGGTCACCTCGGGCTGGACGCCGTTGAGATCCGCTCCAATGCGGCGGAAAACCGTACCCGGCTGGCCGTAGACATTGAAGTTGACGACCCGCTGGCGCACATCGCTGTCGGTGTAGTAGCGAGGCTGTGACTGGGCCTGTGCGCCCAACGCCAGAGCCATCAATGCGGTGAGAATTAAGCTACGCATGTGGCAATTTTTTCATGAAAAGCCTTCAAAAGGTCGGGAATTCCCGCTGGATTCTTGCCCCCTGCAGACGCGTAGAAGGCTTGGCCGCCTCCGCCCCCTTGAATGTAGCTGCCAAGTTCGCGCACCCATTGGCCGGCATTTACATGCGCAAGGGCCTCTTGGCCTACCCCGAGGTGCAGCTGCGCCTTGCCGTCCGCTTCCATGGCCAAGGCAATCACGGACGCGGGATTCGCATCTTTCAATTGGAAGACCAAATCTTTGGCCGAAGCTGCATCGAGGGCCACTTGAGCGGCAATAACCGTGTAGGGACCCACCTGCTGGGCGGATTCCAACAGTTCGCCTTTGAGGTTGCCCGCTTGGGCACGGTTTAATTCGTCTACTTTCTTTTGAAGCTCGCTCAGTTCCGAACGCAAATCGCGAATCACGGCCGCTGCATCGGGATTTTTAGCTTCCGCCAGCACATCCGCATAGGCTTGACGCTGTTCGAGCAGGTAGTTCATCGCCGCTTCACCGGCCAAGGCTTCTACGCGGCGCACACCCGCTGCTACAGAAGACTCGTTCAACAGAATAAACGTGCCAAGCTGCTGCGTATTCTCGACGTGGGTTCCGCCACAGAGTTCGATGCTGGGGCCAAATTGAATCACTCGGACCGAATCGCCGTACTTCTCGCCAAACAGCGCCATGGCGCCCATGGCTTTGGCTGCATCCACCGACATGTTTTCATGCACCTGCAAGGGCAAGCCTTCAGCGATCATCGCACGCACCTTGGTCTCAATAGCCGTCCACTCCTCCGGGCTGATTTTTTGGAAATGGGAGAAGTCAAAGCGCAAGCCGCCTGGATGAACCAGCGAGCCTCGCTGCTCCACGTGCGTCCCCAGCACCTCGCGCAGGGCATGGTGCATCAGGTGGGTGGCCGAATGGTTTTCCGCCGAAGCGCGGCGACGCTGAACATCGATTTCCGCAAGCACAGAAGTCGTCCAGGTGGATGGCGCAGCAGCTAAGTGGTGCAAAATCACACCTGTCTCCTTGGTCGTGTTTACCACGGCAATGCGCTCCTCGCCGAAGGTCAGGAAGCCTTGGTCGCCCACTTGGCCTCCCCCTTCCGGGTAGAATGGGGTGCCCTCCAAGACAACTTGAACCAAGCGGCCCTTTGGCGTCTCTACTTCGCGGTGACGCAAGACCGGACAGGTTGCTCCAAATACCATGTAGCCGATAAAGCGGTCGCTTTGGCCTTGCGCCAACTCCACCCAATCGCCTACTTTTTGCGCAGAGGCCGCGCGTGAACGCGCCTTTTGCTGGGCCATCTCCTCGCTGAAGCCGGCTTCGTCCACGGACAAGCCATTTTCGCGGCAAATGAGGGCCGTGAGGTCCAAGGGGAAACCAAAGGTGTCGTAGAGTTCAAAGGCACGAGCGCCTGATACCACGCCGTCTTTCGCTTCTGCCATGGCTACATCCAAGCGCTTGAGACCCGATTCCAAGGTGCGCAAGAAGGCGCTTTCCTCCTCGGCGATGACTTGGGCCACCAGCGCGCCTTGTTGATGAAGCTCGGGGAAAGCCTCGCCCATGGCTGCTTGCATGACAGGCACCAAATGCGTCATAAAGGGCTCTCGGAAACCGAGGTCCGAGTAGCCGTAGCGTACGGCGCGGCGCAAGATTCGGCGAATCACGTAGCCGGCACCGCCCGAGGCGGGCAATTGGCCGTCCGCAATGGCAAAGGCCACGGCGCGGATGTGGTCCGCAATCACGCGGAAAGCGATGTCGATGCGCTCGGTCTGGCCGTAGACGTGACCGCTCAAGGCGGTAAGTTTATCCAGATAGGGCTTGAAGACGTCCGTGTCGTAGTTAGAAGATTTGCCCTCGATAGCGCGCACGAGGCGCTCAAAACCCATACCCGTGTCCACGTGCTGCGCGGGAAGCGGCACCAAAGAGCCGTCTGCCTTGCGCTGGAACTGCATGAAGACGAGGTTCCAAATTTCAATGACTTGAGGGTGGTCCGCATTTACCAGGTCGGCCCCAGGCGATGCGGCGCGCTCAGCCGCTGGGCGCAGATCGATGTGAATTTCTGAGCAAGGCCCGCAGGGTCCCGTTTCGCCCATCTCCCAAAAATTGTCCTTTTTGGAGCCGTTCAGGATGCGATCAGCAGCAATGTGCTTGAGCCACATACCACGTGCTTCCTCGTCGGAAGCCAAATCGTCGCCTGCGTCGCCGCCAAAAACCGTCACATACAATTGGTCCGGATTCAGTCCGTAAACTTGCGTTAAAAGTTCCCAGGCCCAGTCGATGGCTTCCTGCTTGAAGTAGTCGCCGAAGCTCCAGTTGCCCAACATCTCAAACAACGTATGGTGGTAGGTGTCTATGCCTACCTCTTCCAAATCGTTGTGCTTGCCGCTGACGCGCAAACATTTCTGCGTGTCCGCAATTCGGGGATGCTGCGCCGGACGCGCACCAATAAAGACATCCTTGAACGGGTTCATGCCCGCATTGGTGAACATCAATGTGGGATCATCTTTGATTACAAGAGGCGCTGAGGGCACGATGGCATGGCCTTTGGAAGCAAAGAAGTCCAAAAAGGTGGTGCGAATTTCCGAGGAAGTCATGATTGCCTACTTTTGAGGAACTCCAAAATTACGGGAAAACCCCCGGCTATGCGGAAAACGAAGTACATATATGACCCCTTGACGCTGGCGTACCACAAAGTGGAGCGCACTTGGCGCCATCGATTGCGCGACACGGGCATCTTTTTGCTGGCGTCTACCTTGCTGGGAATCGTATTTTTCTTCGTGCTCGAATCCGTTTTGGACTCCCCAAAGGAAAAAGCTCTGAAGCGAGAATTGAATGAAGTCCTACTCACCTATGAGCAGCTCAACGACCGTATCGACGAACTTTCTTCCGTTATGGGCGACATGGAGCAGCGGGATGACGAGGTCTACCGCGTCGTTTTTGAATCCGAACCTTTGGCCGATGAATTGCGCATGTCGAGTATAGGCGGAGCCGCGGAGCGCTATGAAGCCATTCGGGGCCTTTCCAATGCCTCTTTGCTCGAGCGAACCGCCAGAAAAGTAGACGAGCTGACCAAGCGCATCGCTGTCCAATCGGAAAGTTTGGACGAACTCGCCAAGATGGCCACCAACAAAGAGGCATTAATGAATGCACTGCCCGCGATTCGGCCTGTAAAAGTGCGTGCAGGCGTCCGCTTCTCGTCCGGTTTTGGTTACCGAGTGCATCCCATCTTTAAGGTGCGAAAAATGCACGCTGGGGTTGACTTTACAGCTAAAAAAGGCACCCCAGTGTATGCCACGGCAGACGGCACCATCATTTCCAACGACGTCTATGGCGGTCGAGGATTTGGCAAGCATTTGACGATTTCGCACGGCTTTGGCTATCACACCTTGTATGCACACATGGACCGCGTCGTCAAGCGTCGCGGCCAGAAAGTCAAGCGGGGTGATTTGATCGGCTACGTGGGCAATACCGGGCGTTCTACAGCGCCGCACTTGCACTATGAAGTCATTCGGAACGGTCGTCGCGTGAATCCCATCAACTACTTCTTCAACGAATTGACCCCGGCTGAATACGATGCGCTCGTGAAGGCAGCCGCTTCGTCTAACCAAAGCTTCGACTAAGATGCCTAACATTCCGTCCGAATGGACCAAACGCTACTACAGCATCGGAGAGGTGGCCGAAATTTTTGAGATCAACACCTCGGCCTTGCGCTTTTGGGAGAAAGAATTTCCCGAACTCAGCCCCAAAAAGAACGAACGCGGCGTGCGCAAGTACACGCCGGAGAACATGGAGCTGATTCGGCAGATCTACCATTTGGTCAAAGAGCGCGGCTTTACCCTCAAAGGCGCACGAAAAAAATACAAAGACAACCCGGCAGACACCGCAAACAACGAAGATGTGGTACGCCGTTTGCTAAAGATTAAAGGGGACATGGAGTCCCTGAAAAAACAACTCGATTCTCTAAAATGAAACGTTCTACCATCGTAGTTCTGGCGATTGCCGCCTTTGTCTTAGGCCTCATCATGTGGGGCGTGAGCACCAACAACCGCTTTGTTACCCTCAACGAGAACATTGAAGGCCAATGGGCCAATGTTCAGAGTGCCTACCAGCGCCGGGCCGACCTGATTCCCAACTTGGTTTCGACTGTGAAGGGCTATGCGGACTTTGAACAGGAGACGCTTACCGCTGTGATTGAGGCCCGCGCCAACGCTACCTCCGTAAACCTTAGCGCCGCGGACTTGAGCCCCGAAAACATCGCGGCCTTCCAAAAAGCACAGGGCGCCCTCAAAGGGTCATTGGACCGCTTGCTCGTGACCGTGGAGCGCTATCCTGACCTCAAGGCCAACCAGAATTTCTTGGCTCTGCAAAACCAGCTCGAAGGCACGGAAAACCGCATCAATGTGGAACGCGACCGCTTTAACACCGCGACCAAAGAATACAACAGTGCGATCAAGCGCATTCCGGCCTCCATCATTGCAGGGATGGGCGGTTATGAAGCCCGTGGCTACTTTGAAGCGGAACAGGGCGCCGAGGCTGCCCCCGAAGTTTCGTTTGAATGAAGGAACTCCTAAGTGCCGAGCAGCAAGAAGCGCTGCAAGCGGCTATTTCTTCCGCTGAAAACGCCTGTTCGGGCGAGATTCGCGTGCACATTGCAAGTACCTGTACCCGAGATGCCCTCGTGGAAGCGCGCTACTGGTTTCAGAAATTGGGCATGCACAAAACCGCATTGCGCAACGGCATTCTGTTTTACCTCGCGGTAGACAGCCACCAGTACGCCATTTTGGGCGACCAAGGCATTCACGAGAAAGTGGGGCAAGGCTTCTGGGAAGGGGTTCGAGATGCCATGAAACCACAATTACAAGCGGGGGACTGGGTAGTCGCACTGTGTTCGGGCATCGCGCAAGCTGGCGAGGCCTTGGCCACGCATTTTCCGCATGCGGGCGACGCAGATGTCAATGAACTTTCCGACGAAATCAGCACCTCCGCCTGATGCGTCAAACCCTTCTTTTCCTGTTTTTGGGTGTGAGTCTTGTGCTTCACGCACAACCCTACCCCAAACCTCAGGTTCGTGAAGGGCTCGTCACCTTCCAAGGCATGGAAGCTTCCACCCTCTTCAACGCGGGCGAGGAAGCGCAGCTGGAGGCCGTTCTTCAGGCCATCAACGACTCCACCTCCACGCAAATTGCCGTGCTCTTTGTGGAATCCTGTGCCGATGACATCAACTTCGCCGCGGCCAAAACCTTGACCGAATGGGGCATTGGCCAGGCAGGGGAAGACAACGGGGTTTTGGTTTTGATCGCCTTGGGAGATCGCAAAATGGCCATTTCAACGGGCTACGGTGTAGAAGCTACCCTCACGGACTTTCAATGCAGTCGACTGATCCAAGAGGTTTTGGTGCCCGCCTTCCGCGAGGGCGCCTACGAAGCGGGTTTGTCGGAAATGGCCACCCAAATGGCCCAACTGCTTTCCGGGCAATTTGATGCGGTAGCACGTACCGACGACGACGCCCGGAAAAAACGATCCATTTTATTCATCTTGCTCGTAGCGCTGATCGTCACTATGCTGGTTAAACGCAACGGCGGAACCGGCATGGGCGGTGGTTTTGGCGGCGGCCGTGGCTACTGGGTGGGACCCATGGGCGGCGGCTATTACCGCGGGGGATTCGGCGGCGGATTCGGCGGTGGCGGCGGCTTTGGAGGAGGCGGTTTTGGCGGCTTTGGAGGAGGTATGGGCGGTGGCGGCGGTGCCAGCGGCAGTTGGTAGGTTCTTTCCCGCCTTTTTCCGACCTTTGCCCTAAATACTTGATATTATGAAAAAGTGGGCCTCTTTGCTCGTGGTTGCCGTGTCTTTGGCTGCCTGTTCCGCTCCAAAAGCAACGATTTCGCAGAAGTCTGCTACCCAGTATAGCGCGGTAGTTACCAAAGCCGCCAACCAATACATGGAAGTGGTAGACGTTCAATTGACAGATGGCGCCCAGTGGGCCTCCGGTTCTTTCCGCTTAACCGACGAATCTGGCAAGCGCAATGTCCTGAACACCAAGGGCTATGCTTCATTTGGCATTCAGATTGTTACGCCCTCTTTGGCCTTTGCGCCCAACCAAGCGTTGATTTCCTACCGTTTGGAAGAAGAAGGTGCCGTCAAATCCATGCTTTTGAGCCTTCAAGCACTTCCCGCTCCCGTAGAGGCCAATGCGCGTCCTACCCTGGCAGAATAATCGAGTACAGACATGGTGTACATTCAACGCAGGGAGACGTTCAGCGCTTCTCACCG
>JAYQOY010000009.1:0-13342 GCA_038145075.1 Schleiferiaceae bacterium
TAGAGGGCTAGAGGGCTAGAGGGCTAGAGGGCTAGAGGGCTAGAGGGCTAGAGCTTGGCAAATCAACGGAAAGTCCCGGCGCGCGGCGAAGGTCCACAACCTGGTTTAAGGGTAAAAGAGATTAAACGTATAAGCGAAAAGGCTACAGCGTGAAGCGCGTGCTTTCTAGCCACCTAGCTACCTAGCCCTCAGGGCATCCCAATGTACTTGTGGGTCTGTAGCGATAAGCGCCATTCGGGGTGTTCTTCCAAGAAATCGATGATGAGCGGCAAGGTTTTGTCGCGCTTGGACCATTCGGGCTGGAGGAAGAGTTGGCAGTCAGGGCCACATTGGGCGGCATGTTCTTGGGCCCAACGAAGGTCGTCCGCATTGTAGACGATGACTTTGAGTTCGTGGGCGGCGGCATACCACTCGGGGCGTGGCGCCTTGGTTTTCTTGGGGGAAAGGCAGACCCAGTCCCAGGATCCCGTGAGTGGGTAGGCGCCGGAGGTTTCTAGGTGAACGCGCTTCCCAGCACCTTTGAGGGCGGCCGTGAGGGGATTCATGTCCCACATAAGGGGCTCTCCGCCGGTGATGACGATGGTTTTGTCATTCGGTCCAAGATGGGCCACCATGTCATCCAAGGAGGTTAATGGATGCTTGCCTGCATCCCAGGATTCCTTGACGTCGCACCAGTGGCAGCCGACGTCGCAACCGCCAATGCGGAAAAAGAAGGACGGGCGACCGGTGTGTGCCCCCTCTCCTTGCACCGTGCGAAAGGCTTCCATCAACGGAAGCATCTGACCGTTATCCGCGGCCATCAGCTGCGCGCAAGGTGTTCATCAAAAGGCCTACGCGGGTCATGAGCCCCACCCCGCCTGGTACGGGGGTAATAGCGGACGCTATGGGTTCGACGCCATCGAAATCCACGTCGCCCACAAGTTTATCCTCGAGGCGGTTGATGCCCACGTCGATGACAATGGCGCCCGGCTTGACGTGTTCGGGCTTGATAAAGTAGGGTTTGCCGATGGCCGCGATGAGGATGTCGGCTTGGCGCGTCATTTCGGGCAAGTTGGGGGTCTTGCTGTGCGTTAAGGTCGCTGTGGCGTTGCCGAGTTTGCCGTTTCGGCCTAACAGAATGCTCATCGGAGAGCCGACGATGTGACTTCGGCCCACGATGACGGCGTGCTTGCTTTCGGTGGAAATTTGGTAGTGCTCCAACAAGAGCAGCACGCCATAGGGCGTAGCGGGCAAGTACGTGGGCAAGCCCAGTGCCATGCGTCCCACGTTGTCGGGATGGAAGCCGTCGACGTCTTTCTCAGGATCAATAGCCAAAAGGATGCGCTTGTCGTCGATGTGCTTGGGCAGGGGCAGCTGAACAATGTACCCGCTGACGGCGGGGTTGGCGTTGAGTTGCTGGATTTCGTGCAGGACCTCGTCTTCGGTGGCCGTATCGGGAAGGTGAATCAAGGTAGATTCAAAACCCACTTCTTCGCAGTCCTTCACTTTTCCGCGCACGTAGGCTCGGGAAGCGGGATCGTCGCCCACTAGGATGGCCGCTAGGTGCGGGCGGTTCTTGCCGGAGGCTAAACGCTCGGCGACGTCTTGTTTGATCTTGTTTTTCCAAGCCGCTGCTGCGACTTTACCGCTCAGTAACTGCGCCATTATCGAGGCATGTTTTTCATCATGTTCATCATCTGCTGACGGCCGCCTTTGCCTTGCATCATCTTCATCATTTTGCTCATGTCTTCAAACTGCTTGACGAGTTTGTTGACGTCGGCTACGGTTCGGCCCGAACCTTTCGCAATGCGTGCCCGGCGGTTTCCGTTCAGAATGCTGGGGTTCTCGCGTTCTTTGGGCGTCATGGACTTGATCATCGCCTCGACGTGCTTGAAGGCATCGTCGGGAATGTCCATGTTCTTCATGGCCTTCCCTACCCCGGGAATCATGCCCATGAGGTCCTTCATAGAACCCATTTTCTTCACTTGCTGGATTTGGTCCAAAAAGTCATCAAATCCGAAGGAGTTGGTCGCGATCTTCTTGGACATTTTGCGCGCTGCCTCCTGGTCGAACTGCTCTTGCGCACGCTCCACCAAAGAAATGACATCGCCCATGCCGAGGATGCGGTCGGCCATGCGTTCGGGGTAGAACACGTCCAGTGCCTCCATTTTTTCACCCGTACCGATGAATTTGATGGGGACTTCTACCACACTCCGAATCGTCAAGGCGGCACCACCGCGTGTATCGCCATCTAACTTGGTGAGGATGACCCCACTGTAGTCTAGGGCGTCGTGGAAGGCTTTCGCCGTGTTGACGGCGTCCTGGCCCGTCATAGCGTCAACGACGAAGAGGGTTTCTTGGGGCTGGACGGCCGCGTGGATGGCTTTGATTTCGGCCATCAAGGCTTCGTCGACGGCCAAGCGACCTGCCGTATCAATCAGAAGGTAGTTGTAGCCTTCTGACTTGGCTTTTTGCTGCGCTTTCTGGGCAATAACCACGGGGTCCTTCTCCTCCGGCATGGAGAAGACGTCAATGGAGACCTGGGTGCCGAGGGTGTGCAACTGGTCGATAGCCGCCGGACGGTAAACGTCCGCGGCGGCCAATAGGACTTTGCGGCCCTTTTTGCGCTTGAGATGCGAACCCAGTTTGGCGGTGAAGGTCGTTTTACCCGAACCTTGAAGGCCCGCCATTAAAACGGTTTGAAGGCCTGTTCCTGAGGCAATTTCTACAGCTTGACCGCCCATGAGGGCTGCCATTTCGTCGCGGACAATTTTGACCATGGCCTGTCCGGGCTGAACGGCCTTGATGACGTCTTGGCCCATGGCTTGGTCCTTGACGCGGTCCGTAAATTCTTTGGCGATCTTGTAGTTGACGTCCGCGTCCACGAGGGCACGGCGGATTTCTTTGACCGTCTCTGCAATATTGATGTCGGTGATTCGGCCACGACCGCTGAGGCGGTGAATGGCGGAGTCGATCCGTTCGGTTAAGCCTTCAAACATATCTCAGGAGTTGAAGGCACAAAGTTAACCCATTCGCGGGAGCTGCAGGGGAAGATCTATGGCCAAAACGTAGGCATCTTCGGTGGCCGTGACGGCATAGCTCTCTTGGCCCCAAACGCCGGCCGCATCGCGGGTGCCCAAGGCCTGGCTGTCCAGGGAGATACCCCCTTCGATGACGAAGAAGTAGACACCGTTTTCGGCGCGCTTGACCGCGTAGTCGCGGCGTTCTCCGGCGGGAATTCGGGTCAAATTGAACCAAGCCTGCTGATGAATACCCAAACCATCGCCCTGGCCCATCGGATTGACCACTGCGTGCCATTCGCGCTTCACCGCGTCCACATCGTAGAACTTCTGCGCATACTGCGGGGTCACATTGCGCTCCTCGGGGAAGATCCAAATCTGCAAAAGCGTGCAAGGCTCGTCCGCCTTGGCATTGTACTCCGAGTGAAAAATGCCCGTACCCGCCGACATGGCTTGCACCTCGCCGGCGTGCAAAACCTCCTTGTTGCCCATGGAATCCTGGTGCTCCAGCGCGCCCGTCAACGGAATGGTCACAATCTCCATATTGTCGTGGGGGTGCTTGCCAAAGCCCGTTCCCCCCGCGATCCAGTCGTCGTTCAGCACACGCAACACGCCAAAATGAAGGCGTTCCGGGTTGTAGTACGACGCAAAGGAAAACGTATGGTGGCTATTGAGCCAGCCGTGGTTGGCGTGGCCGCGGGTGTTTGCTGCGTGAAGGATCATTTCCGAAGGGGTTTGTTCTGGGATTCAACAATGAGATGCCGCTGAGAGTTCAAAGGTACGCGTGTTTAAACACAAACACCGGCGCAGAGGCCGGTGCTTGGAAGTTCTTCTGGAGGGCGGTGCTTCAGTTTTCGTCCTTCTTGATCACGATGACTTTGACGCGCTTTTCGCCGTTTTCACCCACTTCTTCGGTGATTTCCACGTTTTGGGCAGAGGAATCGTCGAAGCGTACGGGCACACCCCCTGTGATGATCTCCACATCCTCTCCGTGCATTCCTGGCATGCCGTGCATCATTCCTCCCATAGGAAGGCCCATAGCGGGCGATGTAGGAATCAGGAAGCCACTGGCTTTTTTCTTTTTGCCGTCGCGGCGGTAGGTGACTTCGATGGCGTCGCCGGTTTTCTTATCGGCCATTCGGTCCATCATACTTTGCTCGCTCGTAACGGATTGGCCGTCCACCGCTACGATGATGTCATTCGCTTGGAGCCCCAGGGCAGCTGCCGTTGAAGCAGGGATAACTTCCACCACAAAAGCGCCTTTGATGTCGTCACGCTTTTCCAGCTTAACACCCAAAGTGCCTTTGTTGGACGCCATGAAGAAGGCATTTCCTGCACCAGGAGCAGCTTCGTTCCAAACCATGTCAGAACCGCCCATTCCTTCGCCTTTGAACATAAATACATGGGGCTGGCCGGAGAGGGCTCCTTCGGGAAGCTCCATGCCGTCCAGGTGAATCATGACATCTTCCAAATTCTGGCCTTCCGCCAGGTTGGCGCGCTTCATGACCCGAACGATCACCTTCGTAGAATCGCCGGAAACAATCGTATCCACGGTCATTTCAGTGCCCTCCCCCATGCGGTGCATGCGGAGCATGGGCGCCTCGCCGCTGTGAACCTGTCCCCCTTGAATGCGGTAACCCGTCACGACTTTGGGCTGATTGGCCCCTTCTTGGCAGGCGCCACAGCATTGCTTGCCTACTTGACCTTCGCCATGGGCACAGGATTCTTTCTTGGCTGCGCCGTGTTCGGCACATCCCTCAGCGGGCTTAGCGGCTGCTTTGTCCGCGCAGCACGCCTTTGTGCCTTCTGCAGGCTTGGACGCACAGGCTTCTTTCTGGGCGGGAGTTTTCTCGGCACAGGCCGCTTGTCCCGTCTTATTCTCACTGCAGCAAGACTTTGGAGCTTCTTGAGCGTACGCGGACACGCTTGTGAGGAACAAAGTGGCCAATAAGGCGCATAGAATCTTTTTCATGGAAAATCGAATTAATAGGGAGGATTCAAAGATAGGGGATTGCCCTACTTTTTGGAATCCTCGCTACCTTCCGGCTATGCGAAGCATTTTAAAGAACTTGGCCGTCTGGGTGGCCGCATTGGGCTATTTCGTGGACATCTACGACCTCCTGCTATTCAGCATCATACGCGTTCCCAGCTTAGAATCCTTAGGCCTGGAAAACGTTTTTGATTCCGGCTTGCTCATCATCAACATGCAGATGTTTGGGCTCTTGCTCGGCGGCATTCTTTGGGGGGTCTTGGGCGACAAAATGGGCCGAACGCGCGTCCTCTTCCTCTCCATCCTCCTCTACTCGGCCGCCAACATCGCCAACGGCTTCGTCCAAACGGTCGACCAGTACACCTGGGTCCGCTTCCTCGCAGGCATTGGCCTCGCAGGCGAATTGGGCGCAGGCATCACCCTCGTGTCCGAACTCCTCCCCAAAGAAAAACGAGGCCTGGGCACCTCCCTCGTGGCAGGCATTGGACTAACGGGCGCCGTGGCCGCCTACTTCGTCGCTCACCTCTTTGATTGGCGCACCAGCTACTTCATCGGTGGTGGAATGGGCCTAGCACTCTTGGCTCTTCGCGTGGGCGTCTTTGAGTCCGGACTCTACGAGAAGACCGCCAAACAGGCGAATGTCGTTCGGGGCAATTTTTTCCACCTCTTCGCGACCCGAAAGCGCGCCCTCCGCTACCTCCGCTGCATCCTCATCGGCCTCCCCACCTGGTTCGTCATTGGCATCCTCGTCACCTTCTCCAAAGAATTCGGCACCTACTTGGGCATCGACACCCCCATCGACCCCGGAAAAGGCATTCTATACTCCTACGCTGCCATCGCGATCGGCGACATCCTCATTGGCCTCCTCTCCCAAAAGCTCCAAAGCCGCAAAAAAGCCCTGCACGTCTTCTACGGCATTACCCTAGCCGGCATGCTGCTTTTCTTCACTTCCAGCAGCGCTCCCATGCTCTATTTTGCCTGCGGCGTCCTGGGATTTGGCACCGGTTTCTGGGCCATCTTCGTGACTATTGGAGCCGAAAACTTTGGCACCAACCTTCGCGCCACCGCCGCCACCACCATCCCCAACATGGTACGCGGTTCGTTGAACGGCATCTCCGCCCTCTTCCTCTACCTAACGGCCCAAACCGACTACCTCTCCGGCGGCATCTGGACCGGCGTCATCGTCATGGCCATCACCTACTGGGCGGTCTCCGGCTTGGAAGAGACGTTTGGGAAGGATTTGGATTATCAGGAGGTTTAAGGGTTGAAGGGTTGAAGGGTTGAAGGGCTTGTTTGATGGTTGGTTCGTTTGTTGGTATAACACCCGGGGCTTTCTAACATTCTAGCCCTCCAACCTTCTAGCCCTCCAGCCTTCTAGCCCTCCAGCTTTCTAGCGCGAGTGCGAAGCACAAGTTCCCTTAGCCCCCAAACGCGCCGAAGGCGCTCCCTTTTTACTAGATTTACGGCAATGTCCCACGTCCTTCACAGCACCGAGCTGACCGTCGATCTCGACAACGGTAAACGTTTGGTTTTTCCCGAATTACACCTTGAAAAGGGCGAACTCGTGTTGCTTCAAGGGCTGTCAGGCAGTGGCAAGTCCACATGGATGCACGCCTTGGCTGGACTTATTCCCATTGCCTCCGGAGCTGTACAAATCGATGGACAGGGCAGCTTGCACGCCGGAAAAACAGCACCCACACATTGGCGCCGAAACGGATTGAGTTTCATGCCCCAACGCGCTTTTTTTTGGAACAGCTTGAGTCTCAAGGGCAATCTAGATTTGGCAGCCTGGTGCAAAGGCCTTCAGGTAGCAGATGCTGATCTTGAAACGCTAGGCTTAGCGCGTATGACCGACCAAGCGTCTCACAGCTTGAGCTTGGGGGAACAGCAACGCGTAAGCGCATTACGCTCCTTTTTAGGGAACGCACCCGTACTGTTGGCCGATGAACCGACTGCTTCACTCGATGACGCCAATGCGGAGGCGCTTGTGAAGCTGTTTAAAGAGCATGGTAAGGATCGTGCCATTTTGGTATCCAGTCACGACCAGCGTTTGGCGCCTTTTGTGGATCGAATCATACGCCTCGCATGAAAGCGCTGACCTTTGCCTTCAAGGCCCTTTGGCACCGAAAAGCAACGAGTGTTTTCATCGCTCTAATTTGGGCGCTCGGGCTCTTAGGATTGGCAATCACGAGCCGCTTAGAGACCAATGTAGAGGCGCAATTGACGCGCACGTTGGAAGGGACGGACCTCTTACTGGTGGCAAAAGGTTCGCCGACGCAGGCGATTTTGGCCAATGTATTTCACGTGGATCAGGCGACTGGAAATATTGCCCGAATGGAAGCCGACAAATGGCTGAGCCATCCAGATCTGAAGAACGTGCGCCGCTTGGCCTACGGGGACAACTTTCAAGGGGTCCGAATCCTCGGCTGTGACAGCGCTACCTGGAACCATGTTCCGGTGCAGGCACTAGAGGGACGCTGGCCCGAGGCGGCCATGGAGGTGGTGATTTCGGCACAAGTGGCCCAAAAAACGGGTTTGCACCTGGGAGATGAATTTCATGGCAGCCACGGTACAGTGGATGATCTCGGCGACCATGAACACCATCACTACCATGTGGTAGGTATTGCCTCTACCCTGGCTCCACAGTGGGCAAGTATGATTTGGACCCCGTTGGAAAGTGTTTGGGGCGTGCATGAAGATGCGCCAGAGGAATACACGGCCGTTTTAGCCGCCATTCCCAATCCCATGACGCGCTTAATGCTCCCGGGCCAAATTCAACGCACGACTAGCCTCATGGCCATTTCACCTGCCATGGAAGCGAACCGCATGGTAGGCTGGATGAACCAAGGTGGGGCTGTTCTGCGCTTGCTCTCCATCTTATTGACGGTTATTGCGGCGTTGTCCATGTTTTTGCTGCTGCAGAGTCACATTCGGGAGCGCTTGGCCGATTATGCATTGGTTCGCGCCATGGGCGGGACCTGGGGACAGATCGCAGGCTTGGTGCTTGGGCAGAATCTGATCTTAGCGCTGCTCGCTGTCATACTGACGTATTTGGGTCTGGCAGCTGCTTTTGGCTTGTCGGAATGGTGGTTGCCCACGGGTATTCTGCTGTATGGGGACCTGTGGTGGACGCTCTCCCAAGACGTTCCATGGATGGTGTTGACGATTTTTTTGGGTCTTTTTGCGGGAATAGGGCCGTGGATTTGGCTACAAAAAATACCTTTGCACCGTGCGTTGGTCGATTCATAAGCCGTTGACCCTAGTAGGGTTCCTTCTAACGGTTTCGGCATTTACGGCAGCAGCTCCCACCAAAACCACGTGGCGCATGCTTGCAACTACCACATTTACAGAATTTTACGACAGTTCCAAAGGGATTTGGTCATTAGAAGCCAGTTACCCCGAATCCATTCTTTCCCTGCAGGGCAAGGAAGTTTACATCACGGGCTATGTCGGCAAAGAGGTCTATATCACCGGCTACGTCCTGCCAGTGGATAACAAAGGCGAGATATACGCTTTGAGCGCCTACCCCTTCAGCTCCTGCTTTTTCTGCGGAGGTGCGGGACCTGAAACGGTCATGGGCCTAGAGTTTGCATCATCCCCCGGCCGGCTCCCTACGGATGCCGTGAAAACGTATTCGGGCAAATTGATCTTAGCGCCCAAGCCAAGCAACGGATTTTACTTCACACTAACTAACGTGAAACCCTTCGCGCCATGAAACAGCTCCTCCCCCACGTCACGGTGATCGACCCTCGCTCCCCCCACCACGGAGAAACCGTAGACCTTTTGCTGGAAGACGGCGCCATCACCGCCATTGGTACCAACCTAGACGCAAAGGGCGCAGAGGTGCTTGAAGGCGCACGTGGCCGAATGGTAAGCCCCGGTTGGGTCGATGCGCGTGCACGCAGCGGTGAACCCGGTCATGAAGAACGTGAAACCTATGCCAGCCTGGCTGCGGCAGGCGCACACGGTGGATTTACACATGTCGCCGTTATGCCTTCGACAAGCCCTGCTCGCGATAGTCGTCCCCATGTGGAAGCACTGGAGCGTGCTACGGCCCAATTGCCCATTGAACTCTTGGCGGTAGGGGCCGTTTCGAAGGGTCTAGAAGGTCAACAGCTCGCAGAGATGCTGGACATGCAAGACGCCGGTGCCGTGAGCTTCAGCGATGACCTAAACGCCCTGAACAACCCCCACTTGCTCCAACTGGCCCTGCAGTACACGGCAGATTTGGAGGTTTCCATTCAGAGCTTTGCCTTTGAGAAGAGTCTCTGCCCGAGTGGCCAAGCCCATGAGGGCACCCACGCGCTTCGTCAAGGCATGTCGCCCATCCCCGTGTTGGCTGAAACGCTACGCATCCAACGCGACCTCGCCATTCACGCCTACGCTGGGGGAAATCTGCACCTCGCAGGAATTTCAACGGCTGAAGGGGTGGCGCTTATTCGGGCCGCCAAAGCAGCGGGTCAAAACGTAACCGCCGATGTGGCCATTGCCAACCTGGTGGGCAGCGATGCGGACATCCAAGGCTTTGATAGCACCTATAAAGTGCTTCCACCGCTTCGCAGTGATTCGGACCAAAAAGCGCTCTGGGAAGGATTTATGGACGGAACCCTAGACTTCGTGGTGAGCGACCACAACCCCATGGACACGGAAACAAAAGATTGCGAATGGGGGCAGGCTCACTTTGGGGCAGCTACGATTGAGCATGCATTTGGCTGGTTCCGCCACAAGAATGCCAGCCACGAGGCGCTCGAGCGCTGGGTGGAAGCCGTCGCCCACCGCACGCGCAGCATGTACCACCTAGGTGAATGTGTCCTGAAAGTGGGCATGCCTGCCGACTTGACCGTTTTTGCCTTGGATGGCTCCGCAGAAGGTCAGCATACCAAAGGCGTCAACGTGCCTTCCTGGACCCAGAACGGCCGCGCCATTGGCACAGTCCTCGGCGAACAGGTTACTGGCCTTTAAGCACCAAGCCGTCGTAGGCGACATGCATGCCCGTAGGCAATGTGGCTTCAACCTCTTCGTGCAGGCCAAGCTGGTGGCTTACATGCGTAAAATAAACCGTGGGCACCGCGCAGTCTTGCGCAAAGGCAATGGCTTCCTCTAAGCTGAAATGACTAACGTGTTTGGAGTGGCGCAAGGCGTTGACCACGAGGATGTCTGCTCCTTTGATCTTTTCCATCTCCTCCGTTTTCATGGCGCTTACGTCCGTGAGGTAGACGACGCCTCCGATGCGGTACCCCATGACGGGCCACGTGCCGTGCTGACCTAAAATGGGGGTCCAATGCTGATCTCCGATCTGAAAATCCTGGCCCACCTCTACCCGATTCAGCACCAAAGAGGGGGCGCCTGGGTATTTGTCTTCAGCAAAGGCGTACGCAAATTGTTGGCGCAAACGCCCCTCCACGCGTTCGGTACAAAAAATGGGCATATCGCCCCCTTGCTGGTAGTTGAGCGGGCGCACTTCATCCAAACCGGCGACGTGGTCCATGTGCTCGTGGGTCAGGACGATGGCGTCCAGTCTGCTTTGTCCCGCGCGAAGCATTTGCTGCCGAAAGTCTGGACCACAGTCAATTACAACGGACGTTTGGGCCGAACGCACCAGCACCGAACTACGCAAGCGCTGATTTCGGGCATCTTCCGAGGTACAAACTGGACAGGTACAGCCGATCAGGGGTACTCCTCCAGACGTTCCCGTCCCCAAAAACTCAAGTTCTAGCGCGCTCATGGCACGAATTTAGCCATACCTTTGCATTGTATGGGAGACATGATTCTGTCCGCCGCGCAAAAAGCGCTTCGTGTTAACCTAAACGCCAACATCTACGGCTCTTTTGCTGAGATTGGTGCGGGTCAAGAGACCGTGCGTCATTTCTTCCGTGCCGGTGGCGCTTCTGGAACCATAGCCAAGGCGATGTCGGCCTACGACAAAGACTTTTCGGATGCGATTTACGGAATTGAAACCGATGGACGCTACGTCACGGAAAGCCGCCTTCGCAAGATGCTGGGCCATGAGTACAAGCTCTTGGAGGACCGCTTGTCGCGTGAGAAGCATCCCAGCAAGTGCTACTTCGCTTTTGCAAACACCGTAGCCACCATCAACTTTGCCAAGACCTTTAAAGGCCATGGCTGGATTGGCATCCGCTTTCAAACGGTTCCCGGCCAAGCCCCCAACGAGGTGATAATTCACGTGCGCTTGCACGAAAACGACACGAAGCACCAGCAAGAGACCATTGGCACCTTAGGCGTTAACCTCATTTACGGGGTGAATTTCCTGCACCAGGACCCCAAGGAACTTTTGAAGAGCTTGTACGACGGTATTGACCCTTCGGCCATTGAAATTGACTTGGTAAACTTTAGCGGCCCCGATTTTGAGATGGTCGACAACCGCCTAATGTCCCTGCAGCTCATTAAAAACGGCTACACGGATGCGGTCATTTTTGGCCCAGAAGGCAAAAACCTTCTCCCCGCCGAGCTGCTGTACAAGAAAAACATTCTCGCCATGCGCGGCTCGTTCCGCCCGGTCACCAAGGTGAACATGGACATGATCAAAAAGGGCTATGAGAAATTCATTGAATCCAAGCGCGTCGACAAAGACAAGCTGGTCGTCCTGTTTGAAATCACCCTGAACAACTTGCTGTCTGACGGTGATTTGGACGAGCAGGACTTCTTGGACCGCGCTGAAATCCTCTGTTCGATTGGGCAGACCGTGCTGATTTCGAACTACCAAGAATACTATAAGCTAGTAGATTACTTCTCGGGCTACACCAAGAAGCGCATGGGCCTCATCATGGGCATCCCTAGTTTGCAGGAGATTTTTGAGGTACACCAAGAAGCGCATGGGCCTCATCATGGGCATCCCTAGTTTGCAGGAGATTTTTGAGGAGAAGTACTACCGCGATTTGAACGGTGGAATCCTAGAGGCTTTCGGTAAGATTTTCTCAAAGGACCTTGTTATTTACGCGTATCCCTTCCGCAAGGAAGATGGCCAAGGTGTGGCAACTATCAAGGATGTGGAGATGCATCCGCGCTTCCGCCCGGTCTTTGACTACCTATTCTACAACCGCCGCATGCGCGACATCGAGAATTTTGACCCCACCATCCTCACTATTTGGAGCCGAGAAATCCTCTCCAAGATCCGCAATGGCGAAGAGGGTTGGGAAGAAGGCTTGCCTACGTATGTAGACACCATCATCAAAGAAAAAGGCCTGTTCGGCTTCGCTCAGGAGATTGAAGCCAATCCCTCTTTGTAACGGTTTAAGCAGCGTTCGCGCGCGGCTTTGTGCTCCACAATGGGTGCGACATACTGCGCACTGCCATATTCTGGGACCCACTGCTTAACATACTTCAACTGCTTATCGAATTTCTCTAATTGACTTTCGGGGTTAAAGATGCGGAAATACGGCGCTGCGTCGCAGCCTGAACCACTCGCCCACTGCCAGCCGCCTACATTGGAAGCCAAGTCAAAATCCAAGAGTTTAGCTGCAAAGTAGGCCTCGCCCAAGCGCCAATCCAAAAGCAAGTGTTTGGTTAAAAAGCTCGCCACCACCATGCGCACTCGGTTGTGCATAAAGCCAGTGGCATTGAGCTCGCGCATGCCTGCGTCGACGAGGGGGTAGCCGGTCTTGCCCTGGCACCAGGCTTCGAAGTGCTTTTCGTTCCGCTCCCAAACGATGCGGTCATAGGCGGGCTTGATCGCCTTTTGAGGGCTTTCTGGGTAGAAATAGAGAATCATTTGGTAGAAGTCGCGCCAAATGAGTTCCGTCAGGAATTTGCTGTGTTCGGGATAGGCCAAACGCGCCAAGGCCCGGATGGAAAGTGTGCCAAAGCGCAAATGCACCCCTAGACGGGTGGTGCTCGTCGGCAAGGCGGGGAAGTTTCGCTTGGCCTCGTACTGGGCCAAGGTCGCTGCGGGAATGCTGCGTTCGGGTACCTGCCGATGATTGCGTTGGAAGCCCATGTCCTCCAAACTGGGCCATGTGTAGGGCGAAGGCGCTGAATTCCAACCGCCGGTGGGTGTTGGAAACGCATCGATTTGACTCGGTACGAAGAGGCTGCGCCACTTCCTCGAATAAGGCGTAAAAACGGTGTACGGACTGCCGTCGTCTTTGAGCACCTCTTTGGGTTCCATCATCACGTGGTCTTTGCACCACTTGGATTCTTTGCCCGCTACTTGGTAGAGTGCGTGCACCGCAGTGTCACGCTTTCCGGCATAGGGTTCGTAGTCCCGATTGGCAAATAGTCCCGTGATGGAAGGGTCTGCGGCCCATTTCTCATGCCAGGCCAACGGGTCCCCATAGACGACCCAAAGCTGACCTCCCTGGGCGGAAATTTCAGTCTGTAAGCGCTCCAATTCCCC
>JAYQOY010000009.1:13604-39781 GCA_038145075.1 Schleiferiaceae bacterium
CCACAGTCCTCTACCCCACGCGTTTTAACGCATAGGTGCTCTGCGTCGATGTAGACGGCCACATCTTCGGTGTGGAGTACACGCTTCAGGTCTTGCGCAATCTGTTCCGTCAAACGTTCTTGCACTTGAGGGCGTTTGGCCCAGTACTTCACTATGCGGTTAAGCTTTGAGAGTCCAACGACCTTACCGGTAGCGAAGTAGGCCACGTGGCAAACCCCCAAAATGGGCACAAAATGGTGCTCACAGGTGCTGTGCAAGGTGATATTGCGCTCTACCAGCATCTCGTGGTAGTGGTAGCCGTTTTCAAACAAGGTCACCTCGGGCTTATTCAAGGGGTTCAGCCCTTGGAAGGTTTCATGCACGTACATTTTGGCCACGCGCGCAGGGGTGTCTTTCAGCGAGTCGTCGGTGAGGTCGAGACCCAAAATCTCCATGATGTCAGCGAACTTTTCGGTGATAAGCTCCACCTTTTCCGCATCGGTAAGCACATTGGGAAGTGTCGGCTTTGCTGCTTTGATTGCCGCGACACCTACGCCATTACTAAGGCCATTTTTATGGGCTTTAATCGCTGTATTCGACATAGTTACGAGGGGTTTCATACAAGGTTACTTTAAGTTTTAATGCGGCGTCAATATGGGGCCGTAACCATCCGTGAATGACAACGGCAATATTCTCTGCACTCGGATTCAGGGTCGCAAAAACCGGAACTTCTTCGTTCAGGTTTTTATGGTCCAACGCTTCCTCCACTTCCGACTTTATCAAGTCCCCGAGGACCTTCATGTCGTAGACATACCCCGTCACCGGGTCGATCTCACCGGTTAAGGTGACTATGAGTTCGTAGTTGTGGCCGTGGTAGCGCGGGTTGTTACAGGCTCCAAAGAAGGCGGTATTTTCCTCCGCTGACCACTGAGGGACGTGCAACCTATGCGCTGCATTGAAGTGCGCGTGACGACTGACGGAGGCTATCATGACTGTGGGAGGTGTTTGGCGTATTCTGCGAGGATGATTTTAAACCAAGCCGTATACTGCTCAGGCTGGGCCTCCACATCGGCAAAAAGAGCCTCCATGGAAATCCACTTAACGGCTGCCACTTCCTCGGGGTTGAGAACGCAGCTTCCGTCAAATTGCCCCACCAACACATGGTCTAACTCGTGCTCAATCAGGCCATTATCAAATTCAGCTCGGTACACAAAGTGAAAGTCCGAATGCAAATCTGTGATTTCCGTAGGTCCAATGCCCAATTCCTCAAAGACGCGACGATTTGCGGCATCTACCACGCTTTCCCCCTCTCGAGGATGGCTGCAGCAGGTGTTGGTCCAAAGTAAAGGGCTGTGGTATTTCTCCGCAGCGCGCTGTTGAAGAAGAGTCTCTCCCTTCTCGTTGAATAAAAAGACGGAGAAGGCGCGGTGCAACACACCTTTTTCGTGTGCTTCCATTTTCTCCATCCGTCCCACAGGTTGATCGTCCGGGGTGACGAGGATAACGTATTCTGGCATGTTACAATAGGTTGAGCGCGTGTCGCACGTAACTACTTACAAATAGACGGTACTTTTTTGGGTTGTTAATACGAATGCGCGAATTGAAAATAGCGGCCGAAGGCGTCCGCATAATTTTCTGGAAAAGAGCGTAGTAGTACATGTATGCGATGTACACACCAAAGCGCGAGCCCTTGGGAAGGCGTAAAATACCCTCGTAGCCCATGCGAAAATCGACAGCAATGTCTTGCTCAATCGCGCGCTTGGCGTCGTCGTCAAAGGCAGTAAGGTCAACGTTAGGGAAGTAGGTTCGCCCCAACGTATTGAAATCCGCACTGACGTCGCGAAGGAAGTTGATTTTCTGGAAGGCCGAACCTAGCTTCATCGCAAAGGGCGTAAGCGCTTCGTACTTCTTTTGGTCGCCGTTCACAAAGACTTTAAGGCACATCAAGCCCACGACTTCCGCGCTACCGAGGATGTATTTCTCATATTCCGACTGGCTGTATTCGCGGTCCTCTAAATCCATTTCCATGGACGTCAAAAAGGTGTCGATTAAGGAGCGGTCAATCTGGTAGGTATTGACCACGTTTTGGAAGCTGTGCAGGACAGGATTGGTACTTATGCCTTCATCCAGAGCCAAATGCGTTTCAGCCCAAAAGCGCTTCAACAAAGCGCGCTGGTCATGGCCGTGGAAGGTGTCCACGATTTCATCCGCTACACGTACAAATCCGTATATGCCATAAATAGGGTCGCGTAGCTCCTTGTTCAATCCCAAGATTCCGAGGGAAAAAGAGGTGCTGTACGCGCGCGTAATCAGTTTGTTCACACGGTCGGAGCTGCGGTGGTAGAGGTCCATCATAACGCTAAGGGGTATTCTTTTTCAATTTCAGCAGAAACAACCTCGCCGCTGATGATGCAGGGAGGTACACCTGGTCCCGGAACCGTAAGCTGTCCGGTGTAGTAGAGATTTGGCACTTTTGACTTCAAGCTGGGCTTAAAGATGGCCGTTTGGTCCAAGGTGTTTGCCAAACCATAGGCATTTCCCTTGTGTGCGTGGTAGTCTTTGACAAAATCGCGGTAGGCATAGGTTCGCTTGAAGACCACATGATCACGGATGTCCATGCCGAGGTGGTCTTTCATTCGATCCGCCACGAGGTTGAAGTAGGTTTCCAAAACCTCATCCGTATCCGGCAAGCCGGGAGCCGTCGGAATGAGGATCACGAGGGCCTCCCCTCCTTCTGGCGCAGCACCGGCATCCGTCTTGGACGCAGCAGATAGGTAGAATAAGGGTTTTTCGGGCCAGCGAGGCTCCGTGTAAATCGCATCTGCGTGCACGTCAAATGGGGCGTCGAAGAACAAGCTGTGGTGCTCGATGCCTGGAATTTTAGCGTCCAACCCCACGTAGTAGAGGAAGGAAGAGGGAGCCATTTTCCGGCGGTCCCAGTAGCGCTGAGAGTACTTCCGGTACTGCGGAGCCAATAGCTTTTGATCCACGTGCGCATAATCTGCGCTTGCGATAACCACATCGGCTTCAAAGGAATGTTCGCCTGCTTGGACGCCCGAAATTCGGCCCTTCGCATAGGTAAATCCCGTCACTTCTGCATCAAACACAAAGGACGCGCCCTGCTCCAAGGCCACCTTGTAAAAGGCCTCCACCACAGCATACATGCCGCCTTGAGGATACCAGGTACCCAAGACCATGTCCGAATAGTTCATGAGCGAATACAGGGCGGGCGTGTTGCTCGGCGTCGCACCTAAAAACAGAACCGGAAATTCCAAAAGCTGCTGCAGCTGGGGATTTTTCACCACCTTCTTGATGCTGCTGCGGATGTTGTTCAGCAAATCTAGCTGAAACAAGCCCTTAAGAACCCGGAGATCCGCAAATTCAAAGACGGAACGAGACGGCTTACGCACCAAGTCATTGATGCCGACTTCGTACTTGTAGGCCGCGTCCGACAGAAATTTTCTCAAGCGCAGTGCCGAGCCCGGCTCTACGCGTTCAAACAGGGCCTCTAATTCTTCCATATTGGCGGGAATCTCCATGGGCCCGTCTTCAAAGAACACACTGTAGGAAGGGTCAAGACGATTGAGCTGATAGTAGTCACTGGGCTTTTTGCCAAAGTCTGCAAAGAACTTCTCAAAAACATCCGGCATCCAGTACCAGCTGGGCCCCATGTCAAAGGTGTAGCCGTCTTTCTTCCATTGGCGACCTCGCCCGCCGGGGCCCTCGTGCTTTTCAAGCACGATGACTTCGTAGCCTTGTTTGGCCAAATATGCGGCGGTACTTAAACCGGAAAAACCTGCGCCAATAATTACGGCTTTCATGTAGGATGGATTAGGGCGGTGGATTTAACGGAAATCCTTGAGTTTCTCCATCATTTTCTTCCTTGCTAAAAAGATACGGCTTTTCACCGTGCCCAAAGGAATATTCATTTCCTGAGCGATCTCTTCGTATTTGTAGCCATTGAAGTACATCATAAAGGCATCCAGGTAGGATTTCTCCACACTTTCAATGTTTTCCAATATGGTGGACAGCTCCGCGGGGCTATCTGCTTCCGTGGCACGATCCGATGCCATACTTCCCAAAATAAATTGGTTCTCGGTATCGTCCGTGTAGGTATTCTGATTGCGCTTCTTGCGGTAATTGTTGATGAAGGTATTCTTCAAGATGGTGTAGAGCCAGCCTTTCAAATTCGTTCCCTCTTGGTAGCGGTCGCGGTTTTTGATGGCTTTGTAGAAAGTTTCCTGAATCAAGTCCTCGGCATCTTCCGAATGGTGCGTCAGTTTTAAAGCCAGCGTGCGCAAGAAAGCGGTGTGCTGGTAGATTTCATATCCAAAAGCGTCTGAAGCATTCATAGCATCTTGTTTAACGATTCTTTTTCAAAGTTAAACAAGTGAAGTGCCCACACAAGGGTTTTGTGAAACTTTTTTCACAAAAGTTTTAACAAAATGTATATCAAGCTGATTTTTAGACAGTTGCTGAAGGCTCGAGCAAGCCCTCGCACAAGCTTCTGAGGTCTGGGAAGACCAGTGCATCATCGTGGACGCCTTTGCCCGACCATTCATGGCTGCCAATTCCAGTCACCCAAAAGGGTACTCCAGCCAACATGGGCTCCAATTGTTCCCAGTACGATTCTCTGCGATCCGTATCTGGGTTAGTGGTCCAAATAGACACCACAGACTTCCACCGGCCTTTTTCGCGCAATAAAGGCTCCAAGTACTCAAGCGGAACGCTCTGCCCCAGGTACACCACAGATTCTCCTTTTGCTTTGAGAATGTAATGCACATAGAGAAGTCCCAACTCGTGCATTTCTTGGTCCGGCAAGTACACGAGGTAGCCTGGATTCTTGGTAGTTGCTACAAAGGCCGGGAGTCGGTCTAGCGCGGTGTAAAGCTTCTGTTTGATGAGGTTACTCGCAAAATGCTCGTGCGCTACCCCGATGGCATCGGTTTGCCAGAGGACTCCGACTTGGTGGATAAAGCCACCAACGATTTTGGTAAAGGTCTCGTTCTCCCCCATTTCATGGATGCACGCATCCAGGATGGCTGTAAACATAGGTTCGTCCAAATCAATGGTTGCCTGGAGGAGACGGGTAATCTGCGATGGGAAATGGCCATCGTTCAGGGCGAGATTGAGGACTTCCTTATTGAGGTCTTCTCGGCTCAAATCCGCCACCTTGCTAATGCGCCATCCTTTTTGGATCAAGACCGCCACGTTGAGGAGCGTCTTTAAATCCTCATCCGTATAAAACCGAATGTTGGTATCCGTGCGCTCAGGCACCACAATACCGTAACGCTGCTCCCAAATGCGAAGCGTGTGAGCCTTAATCCCGGTTAAGTGCTCGAGGTCTTTGATGCTGTAGGTCGATCCCATTCCGATTGTAACAACCGTTGTTCCAAAAGGTTCACGCAAGGTTCCGCAAAAGGTTCACCGTTGCAAACGCTACCTTTGCCCGCGAAAATACTACAGCGTGAAAATTCAAGACGAAATCGCCCGCCGGAGAACCTTTGGCATTGTGTCCCACCCGGATGCTGGTAAGACCACATTGACGGAAAAACTTCTGCTTTTTGGAGGTGCCATTCAGGAGGCCGGTGCGGTAAAGTCCAATAAAATCAAGAAGGCGGCTACGTCCGACTTCATGGAAATCGAGAAGCAGCGCGGTATTTCCGTGGCGACGTCTGTCATGGCCTTTGAGTATAAGGACCGCCACATCAACATTTTGGATACGCCGGGTCACCAGGATTTTGCAGAAGACACGTTCCGAACGCTCACCGCCGTCGATTCCGCCATCGTAGTCGTCGACGTCGCCAAAGGCGTCGAAACCCAAACGGAAAAATTGGTGGAGGTGTGCCGCATGCGCGCCACGCCCATCATGGTCTTTATCAACAAATTGGACCGCGAAGGCCGCGACGGATTTGACCTCTTGGATGAAATTGAAGGCAAATTGGGCCTTCGCCTCTCCCCGCTTTCCTGGCCCGTAGGTATGGGGGCACGCTTCCAAGGGGTCTACAATATTTGGGATCAATCGTTGCTCCTTTACGAAGAGGCCAACAAGCAAAAGATTGCCAAGTCCATGGCATTCAAGGATTTAAACGACCCATCTTTGGATAGCCGCATTGGCGCCGAAGCGGCGAACACCCTCCGCGAAGAGATTGAATTGATCCAGGGCGTGTATCCAGAGTTTGACCGAAACGCATACTTGCGCGGGGAAATTTGCCCCGTGTTTTTTGGTTCTGCACTGAACAACTTTGGCGTGAAGGAATTGCTGGACTGCTTTGTGGAAATCGCCCCGAGCCCTCAGCCCAAACGCGCCGAGGAACGCGAAGTCATTCCCGGCGAAAATCAATTCAGCGGATTCGTGTTTAAAATCCACGCCAACATTGACCCCAACCACCGTAGCCGCATTGCCTTTGTCAAAGTGGTGAGCGGCCTTTTTGAACGCAACAAGAACTACCTCCACGTACGCGAAGGAAAGTCCTTGAAGTTTAGCTCGCCCCTTACCTTCATGGCGAGTAAAAAAGAGGTGGTAGACTACGCAGTGCCCGGCGACATTGTAGGTCTGCCCGATACGGGCAACTTCCGCATCGGCGACAGCTTAACCGGCGGAGAGGCCTTGCACTTCACGGGCATCCCCTCCTTCTCCCCGGAACACTTCCGCTTCATCAACAATGCAGACCCCTTGAAGTCCAAGCAATTAGCCAAGGGTATCGATCAATTGATGGACGAGGGCGTCGCACAGCTCTTCACACTAACCGCCAACGGCCGCAAGATCATTGGCACGGTTGGAGCCTTGCAGTACGAAGTCATCCAATACCGCTTGGAGCACGAATACGGCGCCAAATGCAGCTACGAACCCTTCCAAGCCCACAAGGCCCTCTGGATCGAATCTCAGGACCCTGCGCAACTCGAAGAATTTAAAAAATTCAAAGCGCGCTACCTCGCGGAGGACAAGTACGGCCGCCTGGTCTTCCTCGCGGATTCCGCCTTCTCCTTGCAGATGTCACAAGAGAAGTTTGACAAGCTGCGCTTCCACGCCAAGTCCGAGTTCTAGGGATATCTGGCCCCAGAAGCAGGAAAGCCCGCCTCCATCCGGAGGAGGGCTTTCCCTTTTTGGTCGGCGCCGATCTGAGGCTTATTCTTCGCCCTCGAGGTAGCGGTCCAAGACGTCTTGGCTCACACCCATCATGCTGAAACCGCCATCGTTGTAGAGGTTCTGCATGGTTACGCGCTTGGTCAAGTCCGAGAACATCGCCACACAGTAGTTGGCGCAATCTTCGGCCGTAGCGTTCCCCAAGGGGCTCATTTTTTCGGCAAAGTTCAAGAAGCCCATGAAGCCCTTCACACCACTGCCAGCGGTTGTCAAGGTGGGTGACTGCGAAATCGTATTGACACGCACTTTGCGCTTAAGACCGTAATGGTAGCCAAAGCTGCGCGCAATAGACTCCAGGTAGGCCTTGTTCTCCGCCATATCGTTGTAGTCCGGGAAGGTGCGCTGCGCTGCCATGTAGCTCAGGGCCAGTACAGAACCCCATTCGTTGATGCAGTCCTTTTGGAAGGCCGTTTGGAGCAATTTGTGAAAACTTACCGCAGAGACGTCCCAGCCTTTGTGCAAGAAGTCGTAGTTGAGATCAGTGTAGTGACGGTTTTTACGCACGTTGACACTCATGCCAATGCTATGAAGGATGAAGTCAACTTTTCCGCCAAAATGTTCGACACTTTGGTCGAGCAGGTTGTTCAAGTCCTCCAAGCTGGTGGCATCCGCGCCAATCACAGGTGCGTTGATGGCCTCGGCCAGTTGGTTGATTTCGCCCATGCGCATCGCCATAGGGGCATTGGTCAAGACAATCTGCGCACCCTGGGCGTGGCACAATTCGGCCACTTTCCATGCAATGGATTCGCTGTTCAGTGCACCGAAGATGATGCCTTTTTTGCCTGCGAGTAATTGATTCATGAGATGGATTTAAGAAGTACAAATATCGGCTAAGATTTTAAAAGGCTTAAGGCCTGTGCACGGGCAGTTTCCGTAATGACTTCGCCGGCTAGGAGTCGGGCCACTTCGTCCACACGTTCGGTGGCTTGGAGTGTCCTAAGTCTAGTAGAGGTCTTGCCTGAAGCCACCTCTTTTTCCACGCGCCAATGTGCTTTTCCAGCCGCGGCAACTTGCGGCAGATGGGTAATGGCAATGACCTGGACGTGCTGACTCATGGACGTAAAGAGTTCGGCCACCTTGGCGGCTGTTCCGCCCGAAACGCCCGCATCTATTTCATCAAAAAGCAAGGTTTGCAAGCCCTTGCCTTGAGCAAAGAGCGCCTTCAGGGCCAGCATGAGTCGGTTGCGCTCTCCCCCACTCGCCACTTTACCTAAAGGCAGAGGAACTGCGCCAGGATTGGCGGAGAAGAGCACGTGGTAGCGCTGTCCCCCTTTGGCCGTAGGAGCCTCGAGGGCTTCCACGTCAATCGCTAGACGGGCGTCCGCAAGGTTGAGGTGTTTGAGGAGGGAATGGGCTTCTTCCAAGACGCGGGGTAGCACGGTCATGCGCGCATCGTGCCAGAGGGAAGCGCCCTTTATAACTGCCTTGTCTGCCTCAGCCCGTGCCTTTTCAGCGGCGGTGATGCGTTCTTCTACCGAGGAGAAATCGTCTAACTGCGTCCCGAGTTCCGCTTGAAGGGCTAAAAGTTCTTCGACCGTCTGCAGGCGATGCTTGCGCTGCAACTGATCTATCAACGATAAGCGCTCTTCCAAATACTGCTGTCGCCCCGGATCAACATCCAGGCTGTCCGCAAGGTTCTCAAGCGCGCGGAGAAGCGTCTGGCCCTGCTCATCCAGCAGTCGAGCCTCTTCTTGCAAGGACGCAAAGCGGTCCGAATGCTTCGCCAAGCGGTCCATGACCGATTTGAGCTGCCCTATGGTATGAACCACAGCGCGTTCATCCCCTTCGAGCAAGCCACGCGCCTCGGCGTAGGCCTCTTGTATGGCTTCGGCATGGGTGAAGGAACGCAATTCCTCCTGGCACACCTCCTCCTCGCCCACTTTGAGCTGGGCTGCTTGGAGTTCCTCAAAAAGAAATTGGGTGTACGAAGGATCGAAATCAGACCCAAACGCGGATTTAGCGGCGCGTAGCTCTTTTTCGGCCTGTTGCAAATGGCCCCACGCAGCGGCATAGGCTGCCCGAACGTCCTGCAGCCCCCCGTATTCATCCAGAAATTCCGGAAAGAACGAGGGATTGGTCAAAAAGGCCGTATCGCGCTGCGAATGAATGTCAATAAGCTGCTCAGAAAGCATCTTAAGGGTTTCCAGCCGAACGGGCGTGTCGTTGATGAAGGCCCGAGATTTTCCTGCGGCCGAAATCTCTCGACGCAGTGTGGTCAGAGCCTGAAAGTCTAGATCCTCTTCGTCAAAAAAGGTCTTCCAGGCATCACTCAAGTGAAAATCCGCTTCTACTACACATTTCTCACCGTCTAAGGCCAGCGCTTGCACGTCTGCGCGCCCGCCCAAGGCCAACTGCAAGGCACCTAAAAGAATGGACTTTCCGGCGCCTGTCTCACCGGTCATAACTGTAAAACCCGCAGGGACAGCGAGGTCTAACTGATGGATCAGGGCAAAGTTTTGGATTCGGAGCGCGCTTAGCATAGCAGCCCGAAAATTACATCAAAGCGCCTTAGCGCCCCATGTTTAAATACTTACTGGCGTTTGTCGCATCCATGGCCTTGAGGGCCGTGATCAACTCCTCGTTTTGGTAGCGGGGTCCGTCGCCGTAGACCTGCTGGATCTCATCGGTTTTGGTGTCAAAAAACCAGCGCAACACGAAAATATTCGGCTGACGCGTGTGGATAGCCTTCAGGGACAAGAGCGCACTGGCTATGGCCTCTTTGGCGGCCATTTGCTGCTTGGGGTCGTACATCCGGTCCATGCCTTTGCGGTGGTAATCGTACCACGCCGTGAGGAAATCCGCATTCGCGGGATTAGTCAGGTCTTCAATGAGCCAGAATCGATTTCGGCTCGAGGTAAAGCGGTCCCAACCGCCCCCCGCACCCGCAGAAGCGGCATTGGCGGCTACAATTTGGGCCTGCGAGAAGTAATTGTTCTGCTGCGTGCTGAAGGATGCGGCATCCAGGCCAAGCGCCACGTAGCAGTAGAAGGCCACGATAGAAGTCAGATTGTTGCTGTGGCGGCCGGGGCTGAAATCCAAAACTTCGTTGCTTCGGTACGTAAAGCTGATGTCCCCGTCCTGGAAAAACAATGTGGGCGACTGATAGTCCGTCATATACACGGGGCGGGCAAACTGGCACTGCATGTTGCCCTTCATCAAGCCTGTACCGGGCTCGTAGTCCGAAATGGTGAACACCATGGAACCCCGCAGCTTTTCTTTTTCCTCGAACGAGACTTGCGTCCAGGCTTGCTGGTTGACAAAGTTTCGGAGGCTAGACTCTAAGTTGGTAAAAACCTGACGGTCATTGGTTTGTACCTGGGGAGCCTGAACCTTGACGTCCACAAAAAACTCTTGGGCCAGGAGGCTGGACTGGAGCACAAAGGCCATACAAAGAGTGAGTGCGTAGCGCATAGTTAGGAGTTCCAATTCGATTCCACCCAGTGCAACAGGGCCCACGCCACATCCTCTTTGGACTGCACAGGCAAGGCGGTTGAACCGGTCCGTGAAATTAACGCCACGCGGTTGGTTTCCGTATGCATGCCGCCTTGTGGATCGCCGGCTTGGTTGAGTACAATGGCATCGGCATTTTTGGATTCGCATTTGCGCAGGGCTTCGGCCTCGTTCCATTCGGATTCCAAGGCAAAGCCCAGTACGCGTTGATGGGGCTTTTTAGCCCTCCCTAGCGTTTTCAGGATATCTGGGTTTTCGACCCATTCCAGCTCCAAGGGCCCGTCAGCCTTTTTCCATTTGCCCGAATGCACCTCTGCCGGTTTGTAGTCCGCAACTGCAGCAGTGAAAATCATGAGGTCCTGAGCATCTGCCGCTTCTTGGCAGGCGTGAAGCATCGCATCGGCCGTTCGTATGGAGACGTAGGTGACCCCCGGAAGGTCGGGCGTCTGCACAGCAGAGGGGCCGTAGACCCAGGTCAGCTCAGCGCCAGAGGCACTTAGGGCTTTCGCAAAAGCATCCCCCATGCGGCCGGAGGACCCATTGGTGATGTAGCGAACAGCGTCCAAGGCTTCTTGGGTGGGTCCAGAGGTCAACAGCACCTTCTTCCCTGTCCAGTAGTCCGATGCCAGGAGAATGCGGCGTGCATGGTGGAAGATGGTTTCGGGTTCAGCCATTCGGCCCGCTCCATTGAGTCCTGAAGCCAATGGACCGGTCGGGCTGTCCAAAACGTGCTGGCCCCAGTCCGCAAGCGTTTTCAAATTCTGGCGGACCGCTGGATGCTGGTACATGTCCAAATCCATGGCGGGCGCCCAAAGCACCGGGCACTTGGCGCTCAGGTAGGTAGCCATGACGAGGTTGTCGCAGAGGCCTTGCACCGCCTTGGCCAAGGTATTGGCCGTAGCCGGAGCGATGATGAGTAAATCCGCCCATTCCGCATGCGCCACGTGGTTGTTCCAAGCCGTTTGATCCACTTGGCGATCCACCAAATGGTGATGCACGGGCTGACCGGATAGCGCCGCCAGCGTCAAAGGCGTGACAAAGTCTTCCGCTGCTGGCGTCATTAAAATGCGAACTTCCGCTTCCTGAGCGCGAAGAAGGCGCACAAGAAACGGAAGCTTGTAGGCGGCAATACCACCTGTTATCCCAATAAGGACGTGTTTACCCGCGAGGGAGTTCATGCATCGGGGTTCTCCGCGTCGGGGTAACGAGTGTAGATCTTTCCATCTAGCCACTCGTGTACAGCCATGGCGTGGGGCTTGGGAAGCGCCTCGTACTGCTTCGAGAATTCAATTTGCTCACGGTTCTCAAACACCTCTTCCAAGCTGTCTGTGTACGTCGTGAACTCTTCCAATTTCTCGTTGATTTCTGCACGAATGCCCTCGTTGATCTGCTCAGCGCGGCGTGCAACGATGGTCAAAGCTTCGTAAATATTGCCAGTAGACTGGTCCAATTCATTGAAATCCAAAGTCTTGGTGGTCTTGCTAGCTTGAAGATGGTTCTTGTCCATGGTCATTGATTAGGAGGGCAAAATTACGATTCTTTTTGCAAAAACGCTTGAATCTTTGCGTAGTAGTCCTGGGCTTGGTTTAGGTACACCGTTTCAGGGTAGGCATCCATGAACTCGAGGTAAGCCGTTTCGGCTTCCTTAAAGCGTTGATCCTGCTTATCCGCCACCGAATTCTCGGCCAATTTGAAGGCGGACTCCAAACGGAGCATCAAAGCCTGCTCTCGGTAGGGCGAATCCGGGAATTCGGACAGCATGACATTAAAGGAGGTCACGGCGGACGAATACTGCTGGCGGTGGTGGTAGCCTTCGGCAATGTCAAAGGACTTTTTTTCCAAACGCTCGCGCAATTCATCGATGTAGCCATTGGCTTCCATAACATAGAGACTGCCCTGGTGCGTGTTGATAAAGAGCTGAAGCTCGTCCATCGCCTTGTAGGTGTAGGCTTGGTCCAAGCTGGATACAGGCGCTTCCAAGTAGTAGCAATAGGCCGCCAGGTAGGAGGCTTCCTCAGCAAACTCGTGATTGGGGAAGGTCTGCGAAAAGCGCTTAAAATGATAGCCGGCCAAAATGTAATCGCGCTGACCGTAGAGGGTCTTCGCGTAGTACTTGTACACGTCTTGAGCCCTGGTCGTTCCGCGGTAGGCGGACATCAGCTCATCAAACAACGGATAGGCCTTGTTGAACTGCTCCGCCTCGAAGTATTCAACGGCTTTGGTGAACTTGAAGGCTGGATCCGTGCTCTTCAGCACTTTCTGGTATTCGCCGCAGCTGGCGATTCCAAGCATCAAAAAGAGGTAAAGGGCGATTTTTCGCATGGCGGCAAAGGTACAACGAAGGGGAATGCAGCTAGGGTATCAATTACCGGACCGAATTCCTTCCACGGTCTCCCCCATTTTGGCGTGAAGACTCGCGCTCACCTTCCAAAGTGGAAGGCGGAGGTGGCTTTCACAGACGCCCAAATGCTCCAAAGCTGATTTAATGCCCCCGGGATTGCCTTCAGCAAACAGGAGTTGGGTGAATTGAAACAAGGCGTAGTGGCCCTTTTGGGCTTCGGCGAGATTGGAAGCGCGTGCATCCGCGACCATATGGCTGAAGATGCGGGGAAATCCTTGACCGGAAACCGAAATAACACCCGTCGCACCGCATGCAATCATGGGGAGCGTGAGGTTGTCGTCTCCGGAAAGCACTTCAAAGCCTGCAGGCGCCCCGTTGACAATGGCCATAATCTGCTCCATGTTACCACTGGCTTCCTTCGTGGCGACCACGTTGGGACAGTCGGCGGCGATGCGCAGTGTGGTTTCGGCGCTGACGTTGGAGGACGTTCGGCCCGGAACGTTGTAGAGAATAATGGGCAAGTCGGTCGACCCACTGACCGCCTTGTAATGCTGGTAAATACCTTCCTGGCTGGGCTTGTTGTAGTAGGGCGAGACACTCAAGATGCCGTCCACACCGGCAGGCACATGCTGCAATGCATCGCATACCTCCACGGTGTTATTCCCTCCCACCCCGAGAACGACGGGAAGGCGGCCCGCATTGGCGGTGAGGATGGTTTGGACGACCTCGGCCTTTTCCGCTTTGGTCAAGGTGGCACTTTCCGCCGTGGTGCCCAAAGCCACCAAGAAGTTCACACCTCCGTCGATGCAGTGCTGCACCAATCGCGTCAAACCTGCGTGATCCACCGCGCCGTTGGCGGTGAAGGGCGTCACCAACGCGATGCCAGTGCCGTGGAAGGGGTTGTGTTTAGCCGTGCTCATGTGGATGGGGCGATTTTAAGCAGCCAATGGCTGAGGTTCTGGGCGTATTCAATGTAGTTGCTGCTTTCAGGCAGCATGCAAAGGTCATAAAAGTCTTGATCCCCAGCCGCGGAAATACGCAGGCCGGCGGGGGTTTGGGAGGCTAGGATATCCAGAGGGGAACCTGAGGTTCGGTGGAAGCAAATCAGGACATCGAATTCAGTTTGTAGGAACTCCAGGGCGTTGCCGCTTTCCGGTTGGCCACGCCACGTAAAATCATCCGTGAAAATGAGCTGGCGTCCGTTGTAGAGGACGTTTTTGGGGCGCATTTGGCCCGTCCAGCCACATAGGCTCACGGCGCGCTGCTCCGCCTTCCAATGCGCCACGAGCGCGCGCAGCGGCTCCAAATCATCCCGGTGGGCATGGGCGTCAAACAAAATACCGATGCGGCGCGCCTGCGTCCAGCCTTTCCAAGGAAGGTGCTGAACGTCTTGTTGCTTCGCCTTGTTCCACTGGCGCATGCGGTAGCCGGTTGTCAGTCGGTAGAGCCAATCCATGATCTAAAATCTTCTTCCGTTAACCATTTGACGCCGAGTTGTTCGGCCTTGGCGCGTTTGCTGGGACCTACCCCCTCGCCGGCTAGCAAATACTGCGTTTTGCTGCTGACGGAGCTGGCAATTCGGCCCCCGTTTTGCTCCACAGCCGCTTTGATGCCATCGCGGGTGAAATGCGTAAACACCCCTGAAATTACAAAGGTTTGACCGCCAAGCACATCGGACGCGCCCTCCGCCGCTTGGTAGGTCATCTGCAGCCCATGGGCTCTAAGGCGCTCCACTTCGTGCAGATTCGCCAGGTCGCTGAAGTATTCCAAAACGCTCGCGGCAATCATGGGCCCGATATCCCCCACGTTTTCCAGGGCCTCTTGCGTGGCGGTGGAAAGCGATTCTAGGGAGCCAAAGTGCTTCGCGAGTTTTTTGGCGACCGTTTCACCGACGTGCCGAATGCCCATCGCGAAGAGCACGCGCTCAAAGGGGATGTCCTTGGACCGCTGGAGGCCGTCCAATGCGTTTTGAATGGACTTGTCCTTGAACTTGTCCAACTGGGCCCATTGGTCCCAGGTCAAGTCGTAGAGGTCCGCGGGGCGCTGCACCAGGCCGGCATCCACCAGCTGGTCGACTGTTTCCGTTCCGATGCCCTCAACGTCCATGGCTTTGCGGTGGACAAAGTGCTCGATGCGGCCTTTGACCTGTGGAGCACAGCCGTAGGCATTGGGACAAAAATGCTGGGCTTCCCCGTCGCGTCGCTGCAAGGCGGTGCCGCAATCCGGGCAATGCGTTAAAAACTGGACGACCGGGGCCTTCGCTGGACGTTTGCTGAGGTCTACTTCGGTGATTTTTGGGATGATTTCCCCGCCTTTTTCCACGGAAACAAAATCCCCCAAATGGAGGTCCAGCTTGGCAATTTGGTCCGCATTGTGGATGGACGCCCGCTTCACAACGGTTCCGGAAAGCCAAACAGGCTCCAGGACGGCCACGGGGGTGATAGCTCCCGTTCGGCCTACCTGGTAGATGACGTCTAGTAAAGGCGTTAGGGCTTTCTCCGCGTTGAATTTGTAGGCCATGGCCCAACGGGGAGACTTGGCCGTACTGCCCAGGCGCTGTTGCACGGCGGTAGATTCAATTTTCACGACCGCACCGTCAATGGCAAAAGGCAGGTGCTGGCGCTCCACATCCCAGTGCTGCAAAAAAGCCTGGATGCCTGCGACATCGCTGCAGCTTTCCACCCATCGCTGCTCGCGCGAAGGCGTGGGAAATCCCCAGCTACGAATAGCGTCTAAAGCTTCTCGGTGGTTCGGCCCACTTGGTAGACCACATCCAGCAAAGGCGTCAGGGCCTTTTCCGCATTGAACTTGTACGCCATGGCCCAACGAGGCGATTTGGCGGTACTGCCCAGACGCTGTTGCACGGCGGTTGATTCAATCTTCACGACCGCTCCGTCAATGGCAAAAGGCAGGTGCTGCCGCTCGACATCCCAGTGCTGCAAAAAGGCCTGGATACCAGCAACATCGCTACAGCTTTCTACCCAGCGCTGCTCGCGCGAGGGCGTCGGAAAGCCCCAAGCATGGATAACGTCTAAGGCCTCCCGGTGGCTGGCGAACTGGCGATCTTCGGAATAAACGGCATACATGAAAGCCGAAAGGCCGCGGCGGGCCACTTCGGCCGAATCTTGCATTTTCAGCGTGCCACTCGCGGCGTTGCGCGGGTTGGCAAAGGTGTCTTGGCCGGCCGCTTGGCGGCGTGCATTCAAAGCCTCAAACTTTTCAAACGTATACACCACCTCACCGCGAACTTCCAGTTCGTCCGGCGCATCGGCCGGCAACGTCAAGGGCAGGGAGGAAATGGTCCGAATATTGACGGAAACGTCGTCCCCTTTTTCACCGTCCCCGCGGGTCAACGCACGGACTAATTGGCGGTTTTCATACCACAGGGAAATAGCCACGCCGTCGTATTTCAGCTCTGCGCTCCACGTGACCGATTCCCCGGCACCTGCTTCTGCGCGTTCCACAAACTCCGCCAATTCTTCAGCGCTGTAGGAATTGCTCAGGCTGAGCATGGGACGCTTGTGCGCCACCGCTTCAAAGGACTTGACGATGGTACCCCCTACCCGCTGACTGGGGCTGTTGGGATCGTAGGCTTCGGGGTGCTGGGCTTCCAAATCCTGCAGTTCACGCAGAAGTGCGTCAAAAGCCTGGTCGCTAATACTCGGGTTGTCCTCGATGTAGTAGCGTCGGTTGTGCGCGTGCAATTCTTCACGAAGGGCATACAATCGGTCCAAACTCATACCTCAAAAATACCGACCAATCAGGCCCGTTGCACGCGCAGCGTGCGTTCTTTTCCACAAAAATCTACGAGGATTTCGGGCGCCTTCCACCCCGCTGTAAAAAGTGCGGCTGTGGCCCGTGCATGGTCGGCGTGGCACTCCAAAACCACAAAGCCACCCGGCACCACTTGCACCTGAGCCCAGGCCTCGATTCGGCGGTAAAAATGAAGGACGTCCGACTCTGGGGCGTAGAGGGCTGCATGGGGTTCGTAGTCAGCCACACTGGGGTCCAAGACCTCAGAGGGATGGATGTAGGGCGGGTTGCTGACGACTACATCAAACGCTTTAAAAGGCTCTGATGGCGAATGGTTTAAGTCCGCTTGCATGAAGTCCACATCTAAGCCTGTCTGCGCTTGATTTTCGCGTGCCAGTGCCAGAGCCTCCTCGCTCCACTCCCAGCCTTCCACGTGGGCATCGGGGCGGTGCTGTTTGGCCGCCAAGGCGATACAGCCCGAGCCGCTGCACCAATCGAGCAAGCGTCCCCCTGCTGGTAAAACTTCCAAAGCCGCCTGGAGCACTTCCTCCGTTTCGGGCCGCGGGATTAGGGCGCGGGAATCACTAGCGAGCGACAGGCCTGCGAAGTCCACCTGACCGCGGATGTGCGCCCAAGGTTCGTGGTTTTTTAGGCGGTCAAGTACCGCTTGCGCAGCTTCAGGGTTGGGCAAGGGCGTCTGCGGGTCGACCATGCTAAAGGCGAGGCGGTTTCCGTGCGTCCATTCGGTCCATCGCGCCCAAAGCGCACGCACCTCCTCCAAGGGAATCCCTACCTCTTGAAGTTGCAAAAAGAAGGCCTGTTGAAACGCGCCGTAGGTCATGGGATAAAGGTAGGACTGTACCTTTGACGCATGACGGATGCCCAAGGAATTTTGCGCTGTATTGAACTCGCTAAGCAAGCGGGCGGCTATGTTCACCCCAACCCCTGGGTGGGCTGTGTGATCGAGGCTGAAGGCCGCATTCTCGCGGAAGGCTACCACAGTAAAGCCGGCAAAGCCCATGCGGAAGTGGAAGCCTTGAAGGCCGTGAGGGACGAAGACCGCGCCTTGCTTTCCGAGGCGACGCTCTACGTGAATTTGGAGCCCTGCGCCCACTTTGGGAAGACGCCGCCTTGCGCCAACGCCATCGTGGAAGCGGGATTAAAAGCAGTCGTTGTGGGCACCTTGGACCCCAATCCCTTGGTGGCTGGCCAAGGGGTGGCTATCCTGCGGGAGGCGGGCATTGAAGTTCGGGTGGGTGTTGAAGTAGCGGCCTGCCGCTGGCTCAACCGCCGTTTTTTTCACAGCATAGAAGCTGGACGTGCTTACATCCTTTTAAAGTGGGCCGAAAGTCCCGACGGCTTCATTGACGGAGCCCGCAGCATCGATCACCCGGGCCCCTACCGAATTTCCAACGATGCCAGCCGCGCGCTCGTGCACACGTGGCGGAGCTTGGAGGCGGGGATTCTCGTGGGATGGGGCACCTACATGCTGGACGAGCCGGAACTCACGGTGCGCGAGGTACGCGGCGCCCAACCCCAACGCATTTTGTGGTCCTCGCGCGGCAAATGGGACGTGGAGCCCGGCTGGTGGCTCTGGCAGGCGAAGAACAGTCCTAGGCCTTGGGAGGTGTTTGAACGTTTGGCCCGAGAATCTGGACTGCGCAGTATCCTAGTGGAAGGAGGCGCGGCCACGTTGCAGGCGCTCCTAGATGCAGGTCTGTACGACGAGATTCGGATTCTTAAAGGCCAAATTCCCCTTGGCGAGGGCGTCGCCGGCCCAAAGCTGCCGCAGGATGCCGTCCCCGTGACGCCCGGACAGTTCCCCAGCGACGAGTGCCCCGAAGCCATTGGCGACAATCCCATCGAACGCTACCTATCCCCTACATTTAAAGGATGAAGCGAATTCTTCTCGCGCTCGCAGCGCTGTGCAGTTGGATGTCCCTGGCGCAGTCCTTGCCCCAGCGGCAGGTCTTTGGCCGCTACGTGATTTCAGGGCTGCAAGCCGAAGATGCCCGCGCGTGGCTGGTGCACCAAGCCGTCTTGCCGGAGCCTGCCGAATGGACCCTCGCCTTCGAGCGCGAAAGTCCCGGCGGACTGCACATCCACTTTCAAGCCATGCTGTACGGCAAGCCCCTCTCAGGAGCCGAAGCCGTTGTCTTTCTGAGCCCCGATGCACATGTACGCGGGGCGCAATGGGCGGTATTAAACGCTTTGCCCCAGCCCCCCTTGCAGGCCTGCGATGCAGCCCTTTGGGGGGAAGATGGCTGGCGATGGGTACGCTGGGAAGACCACCAAGGCTACGGCCCGCGGTTCTGGGAGCGCTGGGCCATCGATGCGGAAACAGGCGTGGTCCTTCAGCAGCGCGACATGCTGCTGCACTACACGGACAGTGTGGGACGTGCGTTGGTGTTCCGTCCGGATCCCTTGGCCAAGGCGGGGGTGGTCTACGGTGGGACGTATATTGACGACAACGATCAAAATTCGGCCGTCCTCGACCCCTTGCGCGACACGGTAGCGGTGGGACTGACCTACTCGAACGGGCTTTTTTCCCTGAGCAATTCAGCCGCTGTGATTCAAGAATTTGATCCGCCCGTGCTGACGGTGCCGACCCAAACCAGTTCGGACTTCTTTTATTCGCGTTCGGACGCCGGCTTCGAAATGACCAACGCCCTCTACCATCTGGAGCGCATTAAATCGCGCTTGGATAGCCTGGGCTTTGGGAGCTTGATGACCTACGCCATCCCTGGAGCGAATTAAAGCGCGTTTGGACAGCCTGGGCTTTGGGAGTTTGATGACCTACGCCATCCCCGTGGATGTGAATGCGTTCAGCGGGCAGGACAATTCGGCTTTTGACCGTTCCACCACTCCGCCGCGTTTGTTTTTTGGCGAAGGAGGGGTGGACGATGCCGAAGATTCGGATGTGTTAGCGCACGAATACGGGCATGCACTTTCCCATGCCGCTGCGCCTTTTACCGTGAACGGAACCGAACGCGAATGCCTCGAGGAAGCGCTTTGCGATTACTTTGCCATGAGCCATTCCTTCCGCTGGGAGCCATGGCGCTACACGTACATTTTTAATTGGGACGGCCACAATCCATTCTGGGGCGGCCGCATGGGTTCCAGCACGAAGGACTACAGCCAGCTTACGTTTTCAAGCATTTACAGCCATACCGATGTGTTTGCAGATCCTTTGGGGGCCACCATGGCCGCTATCGGACCGAATGCCATGGACAGAATCGTCCTCGAATCCATGTACAACTTCACCTCCTTTATGACCATGCCCCAAGCCGCCAATTGGATGCTCTTGGCCGACACCGTACTAAACGGTGGGCAAAATGCGGCGTGGCTACATGTATACTTCGCGGCGCGCAACATCCTCAGTCCGCAAGTGAGTTTGGAGGAGGCTCCTTCTATCCCGCGTCAGAGCTCCTTTATGCTTGCTGCTCAGGACCCCTGGCCCTTTGTAGACGTTGCTGGTGTGCTCTACGATGTCCAAGGACGGAAAGTAGCGGAGTGGACGACTTCCTCATCCGCTTCCTGGCCGACGTTGCCTGCCGGGCGCTATATAGGTTCATGGGCCAATGGACAGGCATTCACTGTCCTTGTTCGCCCCTAGGTAGCCTATGGAAAGAAAGGCTGCAGTGCTTTTTGCACAGATTCGGGTGCGGGACAAGGCCTACCCGTTTTGGTATGGGCAAAAACGAGCAAGGCTCGCCCGGTGGTGGTCAACTCCCCTGCTTCGTTAAAAATTTTATAGTCAAAGGGCAATCGGGTGCCACTTGGGAATTCGGAAATGGTGGTCTCAACCGTAATTTCTTCATCGTACCGAACGGGGCGTTTGTAGCTGATTTCCAGGTTTGCTACGGGCAACATGACGCCTTCTTCTTCGAGGTCTCGGTACCGAATTCCAAGGCTTCGTAAAGCTTCTACTCGACCCATCTCAAAGAACACCGGGTAGTTCCCGTAATAGCAGTAGCCCATTTGATCAGTTTCGGCGTAACGGATACGCGTTTTCCATGTTGTAACAAACATTTATTAAAACCTTATTATATTATATTTCAGTGCTTTAAGCATCTTTTTGTTGATATCCCGAGTTGCTCACTTCTGATAGGCATGAAGAAAAAAAACTTTAAAATCAAGACCAAATAAATTTTTTTTCAACGGATTTAATTGACACTTTCGTAAACCCAATCAGCGCATCGCGGTCGATTCGTTTTTAAAACAAATCAGGCACTGAACGGGACCCTAAACTTAAACGATAAACGCAAACGATGGAGCGCACTGCTGAGGCCGTCTGGAGAAACTGTCTGACCTATGTCCAGGACAACATTAGTCCGCAGGCATACAAGACCTGGTTTCTTCCCATTCGTCCGGTTAAGCTCCAAGGCAAGGTGATCACATTGCAGGTCCCTTCCAAGTTTGTGTACGAATGGCTGGAGGCACACTATATCAAGTTGCTCAAGTCGGCCATTACCAAAGAACTCGGTCCAGATGCGCGGCTCGTCTACTCCATTGTTATGGACCAAGACACCGCCCACCTGGAAGTCAATAAAGTCGACATCCCCAGCGCCAACCGCGGCCCCATTGAGAACCCACAGGTTTCTCTTCCCGCACGCATCGGAGGCGACGAGGGCATTCGCAACCCCTTTGTTATTCCCGGACTGAAGAAAGTGAACATTGAGAGCCAGTTGAACCCCAACTACTCCTTTGAGAACTTTATTGAGGGCGACTGCAACCGTTTGGCGCGTTCTGCGGGCTATGCGGTCGCTCAGAAACCCGGCGGCACCTCCTTCAACCCCCTGTTGATCTACGGAGGCGTCGGGTTGGGGAAAACGCATTTGGCCCACGCCATCGGCATTGAAATCAAGGACCGCTTCCCTGAAAAGACCGTCCTCTATGTTTCTGCGGAACGCTTTACGCAGCAGTTCATTGATGCCATCCGCAACAATACCAAGAACGACTTTGTCCACTTCTACCAGCTGATTGACGTCCTCATCATGGACGATGTGCAGTCGTTCAGCGGCAAGGAGAAAACGCAGGACGTCTTCTTTGAGATATTTAACCACCTCCACCAGCAGGGCAAGCAAGTCATTTTGACGTCAGATCGCGCCCCTGTGGACCTTCAAGGCATGGAGCAGCGCTTGCTCTCCCGATTCAAGTGGGGCTTGTCGGCCGACTTGCAACGCCCTGATTTGGAGACGCGTATCGCCATTTTGCGCCAGAAGCTTTACGCGGACGGCATTGAGATGCCCGCGGATGTGGTGGAGTACTTGGCCTACAGCATTACCAGCAACGTCCGTGAATTGGAAGGCGCTCTGATTTCCTTGCTGGCTCAGTCTTCCTTGAACCGCAAGAAGATCACGGTGGACTTGGCCAAGCAAATGATTGACAAGTTTGTCAAGAACACCACGCGCGAACTGAGTGTCGATTTCATTCAAAAAGTGGTCTGCGACTACTTTGACATGCCCATGGAATTGCTCAAGAGCAAGACCCGCAAGCGGGAGATTGTCCAGGCGCGTCAATTGACCATGTACTTCTCTAAGCAATTGACAAAGAACAGCTTAGCTGCCATTGGCGCCCAGTGCGGAAACAAGGACCACGCCACGGTATTGCATGCATGCCGGACCGTCAGCAACTTGGCTGAAACGGATAAACGCTTCCGCACGTATGTGGAAGACATCAAAAAGAAGTTGACCTTGGTGGGATGAGCCCCCGGTCCGTTCTCTTCGTCTGTCTAGGAAATATTTGCCGGTCCCCGGTTGCTGAAGGCGTATTCAACGCGGCTTTAGTGCAGCGCTTTGGCGCTTCAGAAGCAGCTCGCTGGAAGGTGGACTCTGCCGGAACCTCCGGATACCACGCAGGCGAAGCGCCCGATCCTCGCTCCCAAGCCTCTGCTCGTCTTCACGGCGTGGACATTTCTATGCAGCGTTCACGTCCCTTTTCGAAAGCTGATTTTGAGGACTTTGACCACATCTTGGTTATGGACAGCTCCAACCACGTAAACGTCCTTGCGCTTACGGAAGATCCCGCAGCGCGTGCAAAGGTCGCCTTAATGCTGGACGCTTCTTTTCCAGAACAGAACACGCCCGTACCTGACCCCTACTATGGAGGCGAGCACGGTTTTGAACAGGTGTATCAACTCTTGGCGCAAGCCTCGGAAGATTGGCTGGATCGATGGGACTAGGCAAACTGCACCTCCTACCCGTTCCTTTGGCAGCAGGGAATCCCGAACGCGTGTTTCCTCCCGAAGTCTGCGCCCAAGCGAGCCAATTGCGCCATTGGATCGTGGAAACCCCAAAGGCCGCTCGCGCCCACCTCAAGGTTTTGGCCCCGGGAGTGCCTGTGGCTGAACACCACATTCAGGAACTGGACAAACATGCCCCCGAAAAGAACGGGAAAGCGCTGCTTCAGCCCTGTTTAGACGGTCTGGATATGGGGTTGATTTCCGACGCGGGCGTGCCTGGTGTGGCTGACCCCGGGGCTCGGGTGGTTGAGGCCGCACATGCCGCGGGAATTCAGGTCGTGCCTTGGGTGGGCCCCTCCTCTATTCTCCTTGGCCTCATGGCTTCCGGTTTTAATGGCCAAGGGTTTCAGTTTCATGGCTACTTGCCCCACGACGGCAGCGAGCGCAAGCGCTTGTTTGGGTTTATGGAACGCAGTATTCGGAACGGTCAAACGCAGCTCTTCATTGAAACGCCCTACCGAAACGACCGGCTCATGGATGAATTGCTGCAGCTACCCGGAGACCTTCACCTTTGCGTGGCCTGCGACTTGACGGCAGAGAGCGAGTACATTCGGAGCCAGCCCATTGCCCAGTGGAAAAAAACGCAGCGCCCCTCTTTGCACAAGCGCCCGGCTATTTTCCTGCTCGGACGTCCGCATAGAACGCTTTAAAGGCCTCCAAGGCTTCAAAAGGCTTTTCCATATGCGGCGTATGCCCGCAATCTTCGATGATTTTTAAAAATCCTTGCGGGTAGTCCGCAAGAAGTGCTTCCCCGTTGGTTGTGGGAAATATGGCGTCTTCTGCTCCCCAAAGGAGCATGGTCGGACCGTTGTAGCCATGGATGGAGGCAATGAGTTTAGGGGCGTCGCGCTCCACGGCCCGGAGCAGCCCTTGACGCTGCTCGACATTCTCGGAGTAAATGTTGTCAATCGCGCGCTGCTTCACAAATTCTGGCACAAAGAGCACGTCCTTCACGGAAATTCGGTGCATGAGGTCAAAAGCCTCAATATCTGCGGGAAGTAAGATCTCTTCGATGGGGCGACCGAGGTGGTTTTCCAGGCTATCCAGGGATTCCGGGCGGTAAGCGCGGTTCAGCGGATCGATGAGCACGAGGGAGTGCAAGCGTTCGGGATGTTCGCCTGCGAGATAGGCCGAAACCATGCCCCCATAGGAGTGGCCCACCAAGTGGAACTTGGAAACGCCCAAACTGTCCAAGCCCGCCAAGATGCTCTCGGACTGGCGCGGCACGGAAATCAAGGAATCCGCAGACGTGCTGGCCCCAAAGCTGAGCAGATCCACGATGTACATGCTTTTTTTGTCGCCAAATCCCCACACCATCGGCTGCCATTGCACCCGTGGGTAGGGCCCAAAACCGTGTACAAAGACCAGGGTATCCTTGCCTTTGCCCGTATGAAGGACGCTCAGACTGTCCCCATTGGCCAAGGGAATGACGTACTCTTCACTTTCCATCACGCGGTAGAACCAACGCGACTGCCCCTCAATGGCTCGGTCCACGGTGCAAGAGACTGTGGAAAGCAGGGCAATTCCCAGCAGGGCAAGGAGTGAAAGGCGTGTACGCATGCCCCACTGAACGCAAAAGACGTGCCGTACCTTGGCCCTGTGAAAACCATTGTGGCACTTTCTACCCCATCGGGCTCTGGAGCGATAGGCGTGATGCGCCTTTCGGGCCCGGATGCCCTAGCGATTGCCGGTTCTTTTTTGCCGAGCATACAAGCCTGGAAACCACGTCATGCCCATTTTGCACGCTTTGTCGTCGCAGGGGACGTATTGGACGAAGTTGTGGCCATCGCGTTTCCGGGACCCCATTCCTATACAGGCGAAGACGTGGTAGAAGTGAGTTTTCACGGCTCTTCCTTCATCCTTGAAACGGCCCTAAACGCGCTTCGCACACAAGGGGCGCAGCTGGCCAAAGCCGGCGAGTTTACCCAGCGTGCCTTCTTCAACGGTAAGCTGGACCTTTCACAAGCGGAGGCTGTGGGGGATTTGATTGCATCGGAATCGGCATCGGCGCACCGTTTGGCCTTTCGGCAAATGAAGGGCAGCATTTCTAAGCGCCTGCAGGTATTGCGTCAACAATTGATCGACTTTGCTGCCTTGATTGAGTTGGAGCTAGATTTTGTGGAGGAAGATGTGGAATTCGCGCAGCGGCCCGCGTTGCTGAAGTTGCTTTTGGACTTGGAAGGTGAGATTCAGAAAATGCTCCAAACGTTTAAACTCGGTCGAGCCATCAAGGACGGCATCCCCCTCGTGCTTGCCGGCGCCCCCAATGCGGGCAAATCCACCCTGCTGAACCGAATCCTCGACGAGGATCGCGCCATTGTCACAGATATTCCTGGAACCACCCGCGACACCATTGAGGAAAAATTTAAGCTGGGCGATCACGTTTTTCGACTGATTGACACCGCAGGCCTGCACGAAAGCACGGACACCGTTGAGCGCCTCGGCATCCAAAAATCCTGGGAAAAAATCCAAGAGGCACAGTTCATCTTGCACCTGATTGACCCGCAAACGACCGAAGTCGCAGAGGCCCAAAATTTGTACGAAAGCTTGCGCTCAAAGGCGCCTGACGCCCAAATCCTAACCGTGCTCACCAAGTCCGATCTGTGGACCAGGGACTACGGAACGCAGTGGCCCAACGCACTGTGCATGGGCGAAGGAAGCTCCCTGGAGCCCTTGGAGATCCGCCTAAACGATGGCATGGTAGAAGCTGGAAGTTCCTCCGAGGACGTGCTGATTGCCAATGCTCGGCATGCGGAAGCCCTGCAGGCGGCGCTGGACGCCCTACTGAAGGCCCATGCAGGTTTGGATGGAGCCACCTCGGGAGAGTTGGTGGCCTACGATTTGCGTGAAGCCCTGCAGCACCTGGGAAGCATTACCGGTGAAATTGTGGCGGACGACTTGTTGTCCAGCGTCTTCAGTCGGTTTTGTATTGGGAAGTAAACCCGTGTAAGCATCGATAGCTAAAAACAAATTCAACACACTTATTTTCAGTCGTTTACAGTCAAATTTTGACGTCTGTCATTTTTGGCTCTTTTCGCAATTTGTATCCTTTTTGTTGCGCTCTTGTTGCGGCATTTTGGGATCTACCAAACCAAAAAAAACTTACCTTACTCCTTAGTTGAAAGTCCAACTTGTTTGAAGACATACAGATACTAATTAAGGTTAGCCTTCAAACCGAAATGAGTGGCACCATCAGACGAAAAAATGTTCATACAATGAAACGACTAAAATCCCTACTCAGTTTATTAGCAATATTGGTATCC
>JAYQOY010000010.1:0-13858 GCA_038145075.1 Schleiferiaceae bacterium
GAGGGCTAGAGGGCTAGAGGGCTAGAGGGCTAGAGGGCTAGAGGGCTAGAGGGCTAGAGCTTGGCAAAACAACGAAAAGTCCCGGCGCGCGGCGAAGGTCCCCCAGACAGTTTAAGGGTAAAAGGGTTTAAGCGAAAAGCTACAGCGCGAAGCGCGTGCTCTCTAGCCACAGGGCGCAGCCCGAGCTCTCTAGCTACCTAGCTCTCTAGCTCCCAAATTCCTCCGAATCCCCTCCAATCCTCGACGGGTGAGGGCGGATTTCCCAAACACCCGCTCAAACGTTTCTTCCGTGAGTTCTTGCCAGTCTTGGGAGGTCCAGTCGGGCCATTCGGAGGGGGAAAAGCGGGGTTCTGCATTCGGTCTGGCATGGCGGTTCCAAGGACAAACGTCCTGGCAGATATCGCAGCCAAAGACCCATGGAGAAATAGCGGCCTTGTGCGCCTCGGGCAATGCACCGTGCAACTCAATAGTCATGTGCGAAATGCAACGGGAGCTATCCACGACCTCGGGGGCTATAATGGCGCCCGTGGGACATGCATCCAAACAGCGGGTGCAGGTGCCACAGTGATCCGCAACGGGGGAATCAGGGGCAAAATCGTAGTCGACAATGAGTTCCGCGAGGAAGAAAAAGCTGCCTTCATTTTTGCGGAGAAGTAGGCTGTTCTTGCCGACCCAACCCAGTCCACTGCGCTTCGCCCAAGCGCGCTCCATCACGGGGGCGGAATCCACGAAGCAACGCCCTTGGATGGCTCCGAGGGATTCGCGGAGGCTGTCGAGAAGTCCGAAGAGTTTGTCTTTGACCACCCGGTGGTAGTCTTCGCCGAAGGCATATTTGGCCATGCGCGGTTTTTCGCCGTCTGCGAAGTCTTTTTCGGGGAAATAATTGTAGGCCAAGCTAACGACGGATTTGGCGCCAGGCACCAGCTTTCGAGGATCTAAACGTTTATCATAGTGGTTCTCCATGTAGGCCATGGAACCATGAAAGCCTTTGGCGAGCCATGCGTCCAATGAAGGCGCTTCCTCTGCAAGAAAGTCCGCACGGGCCACGCGGCAGGCTTGAAATCCCAGCCGATCTGCCGCGGATGTCAGCACCTGCTTGGCCGCTTCCGGAGTCATCCTTGGTCGAATAATCCGGTTTGGCTCGGGGCCTTCTTGCCCAAATGGTGGTACGCCTTATCCATGGCAATGCGGCCGCGGGGGGTGCGCGCGAGGTAGCCTTCTTGGATCAAGTAGGGCTCATAGACTTCTTCGAGGGTTTCGGCTTGTTCGGACACGGCCGTAGCCAGGGTACCTAAGCCCACCGGGCCTCCTTTGAATTTTTCAATGAGGGCACTCAAAATTTTGTTGTCCATTTCGTCCAGGCCGTGCTCATCGACGTCCAAGGCGTCCATGCCGAATCGCGCAATCTCCAAATTGACCACACCATTCCCTTTCACTTGGGCAAAGTCGCGCAAACGGCGCAGCAGGGCGTTGGCGATTCGCGGCGTTCCACGGCTACGGCGGGCCACTTCGATAGCTGCACTGGGCTCCACTTCAATGTTGAGAATGCCTGAAGAGCGCTCGACGATGGTGCTCAGCAGTTCGACTTTGTAGTATTCCAATCGGGCCGAAATCCCAAATCGGGCGCGCAACGGTGCCGTCAGCATGCCTGAACGCGTGGTCGCACCTACCAATGTGAAGGGCTTGAGACCAATTTGGACCGAACGCGCCGCAGGCCCACTCTCAATCATAATGTCGATGCTGAAGTCCTCCATGGCCGAATACAAGTACTCCTCTACCACCGGACTTAAGCGGTGAATCTCGTCAATGAAGAGCACATCATTCTCCTCCAAACTCGTCAGTAATCCAGCTAGATCGCCTGGCTTATCCAAAACGGGTCCGGACGTCATGCGCAATTGGCTGCCCAATTCATTGGCTAGGATATGCGCCAGCGTTGTCTTACCCAACCCGGGAGGGCCGTGGAGCAAGACGTGGTCCATTGCTTCCCCGCGCTGGCGGGCAGCTTGAACGAAGACCTTCAAGTTTTCCAAGGCCTTTTCTTGGCCAGCGAAATCGTCAAATGTGGCCGGGCGCAGGCGCTGGTCAGCTTCGGATTCGTTCCGGGAAAGTTCGTCGTCAATAAAGCGGGACATAAAACAAAAATAAACGGAAAGGGCCGCCCATTTGGGCGGCCCTTGCAAACTCTTTGAACAATTCTTAGTGCGCTACTTCGTCCTCTTTTAAAGGAATATTTTGGGGCACAAAGTCTTCTTCGTAGCCTGGCTTACTATAATCATAGGGCCAACGGTGGACAGAAGGAATTTCGCCGGGCCAGTTGCCATGCATATGCTCTACAGGCGCAGTCCATTCCAATGTATTTGATCTCCAAGGATTTTGAGGAGCCTTGGGTCCGCGCCACATAGAGTAGAAAAAGTTGAATATGAAGATTAATTGTGCGATGCCGCCCAGTAGAGCAAACATCGATATGATGACGTTGATGTCTTGCAACTCGTCGAAGATGGGGAATTCAGCGTTGCTGTAGTAGCGACGTGGAAGACCAGCCAAACCCGTGAAGTGCATGGGGAAGAATACGCCATAGGCTGAGATGAAGGTCAACCAGAAGTGCCAGTAACCCAAGGTCTTGTTCATCATTCGGCGGTACATTTTGGGGAACCAGTGGTACACCCCTGCGAACATGCCGAAGATGGCCGAAAGACCCATAACAATGTGGAAGTGCGCCACAACGAAATAGGTATCATGCACGTTGATGTCCAAGGCTGAGTCACCCAAGATGATGCCCGTCAAACCCCCTGCCACGAAGGTGCTAACAAGGCCAATTGAAAACAACATCGCCGGAGTTAACTGAAGATTCCCCTTCCATAAGGTGGTGATGTAATTGAAGGCCTTTACAGCAGACGGGATAGCGATCAGCAACGTCGTGAAGGTGAATACCGAGCCCAAGAAGGGATTCATGCCCGTTACAAACATGTGGTGCCCCCATACGATGAAGGACAAGAAGGCAATCGCAAGGATAGATCCAATCATCGCACGGTAGCCGAAGATGGGCTTGCGGGCATTGGTGGCAATTACCTCTGAGGTTATCCCCAATGCGGGCAACAAGATGATGTATACCTCCGGATGGCCCAAGAACCAGAACAAGTGTTCGTACAGCACAGGGCTACCGCCTTCGTTGTGCAGCATCTCGCCAGCCACCATGATGTCAGACAAATAGAAGCTCGTGCCGAGCAATCGGTCAAACATTAAAAGCAATGCAGCGCTCAATAATACCGGGAAGGACAAAACACCCAAAATAGCGGTAACCAAGAAAGCCCAAATAGTTAAGGGCAAGCGCGTCATGGCCATGCCTTTGGTGCGCAGGTTAATGATAGTCACGATATAGTTCAAGGATCCCAACAAAGAACCTGCAATGAAGAGTGTCATAGAAACTAGCCAAAGGGTCATACCCGTTCCCGAGCCGGGCATAGCTTGAGGCAGTGCGCTCAAAGGAGGATAAACAGTCCAACCTCCGGAAGCAGGACCCGTCTCCACGAAAAGAGAAACCATCATTACCACTGAAGACGCCGCAAAGAACCAATACGACAACATGTTCAGAAAACCTGATGCCATGTCACGGGCGCCAATTTGCAAGGGGATTAGCAAGTTGGAGAAGGTACCTGAAAGACCGGCGGTCAATACGAAGAAGACCATGATGGTACCGTGAATGGTCACCAAGGCCAAGTATATATTGGGATCCATTTGCCCTTCAGGAGCCCATTTGCCCAAGAAGGTTTCTAGGATAGCAAACTTTTCATCTGGCCATGCAAGCTGCAAGCGAAAGAGCATGGACATAAAGACTCCAACAATGCCCATGAACATACCGGTGATCAGGAATTGCTTTCCAATCATCTTGTGGTCTTGGGAGAAGATATACTTCGTCCAGAAGTTTTCTACGTGGTGCTCGTGATCGTGGTCGTGAGCGTGGTCGTGAGCGTGATCGTGCGAAGCCATAGGGATTCTTTAAAACGTACGTAATTAGAGGGTTTCAGAGATGGTCTTTTGTTCTTTGACCCAAGCGTCGTATTCAGCTTGTGTCTCGATAATGACGTTCATCTGCATATTGTAGTGGGCAGAACCACAAATCTTGTTACACAAGAGTAGGTAGTCGTATTCGTAAAGTTCCAAACCATTAGCGCTGCGGATCGCATTGATGCGCTCTACTTTGGCAATGACATCAGGGTCTTGACGCATTTCCGCCGTGGTAACCGTAGGCGTGAACTGGAAGTGCGTTTCCATACCGGGCACGCAATTCATTTGAGCGCGGAAGTGAGGGAAATAGGCCGAATGGATAACGTCCTGAGCACGGAATTTAAATAGAACAGGCTTACCTACAGGAAGGTGGATCTCTGTAGCCAAGAAGTCATCTCCAGAATTGGCGTGATTCGTGTCCACACCCAGAGTATTTGCGCCTTGGATTAAACGGACATTCGCATAGCCCAAGGTGTTGTCTTCACCCGAGTAGCGTGCCGTCCACTTGAATTGCTGCGCATAGACTTCCACAACCATGGGCTCTTCGTCCGTAGAAGGATTCATGGTGTTGGACCATGTGGTCAAACCATAGATAATCAAGACCGCCAGCACAATGGCCGGCACAATAGTCCAAATGAATTCCAGCTTGTCGTTGTGTGCGTAAAAAGTGGCCTTGTTGGATTTCTTACCACGGTATTTGTACGCAAACCAAAAGAGGATGGGTTGGATGATTAAGAACATGACCACAATTAGGCCCATGGAAATATCCCACAATTGATCGATTTGGACACCGTGCAAGGATGCAGGTTTTGGCAAGGACAATTTGTCCCAAGCAGCAACCATCCAAAAGAAGGATACCACCATTCCAATTCCAAAAAGGAGCATCAGGCGGCCCTGGTTAGAATTGTCTTTGTCCGTTATCTCGTATTCTTCCTCTTGGCGAACTTTTACCGAGAGTTCGTAGATGCGCATGATTTGGGCAGCTGCAAAAACTGCCAAGAAGAGCACAAGAACCATCATAAGACCGGTCATATCAATAGACTATTATTGGTGGAACAATTTACTTTCATGAATCATGGCGTGGTTCTTCATCTTTAGAGGAGCCGCAGCCAAATTCCGCTGGATAACAAAGAGCAACAATCCCGCATAGAAGAGGAAGCCGCCAATCTCAACCCAACCGAATCCATAGTTGTAGCCCACGCTACCAGGCATGATCATGATGTAGTGGTCCATCCAGTGGCCTGCCAATACAAATACAGCCGCCAACAGGATGAAGCCCATGATACGCTTGGAATCGCGCGACATCAATACCAAAACTGGCATGATGAAGTTCAAGGCCAACATGGTGATGAACAAGGTCTTGTACTCGCCAAAGCGCGCCAAATAGTAGGGCGTTTCTTCGGGAATGTCTGAGTACCAAATCAACATGTACTGAGAGAACCAGAGGTAGGTCCAGAACACGGAGAAGGCAAACATGAACTTACCCAGGTCGTGTTGGTGGTTTTCATTCACCCAGGGTAAGTAGTTGTTTACGCGGAGGTACATAACCAATACGTTCAATACCGTCAGAGCCGTTACAAACATGCCCGCAAACGTGTACCAACCAAAGAGGGTGGAGAACCAGTGGGTGTCGATGGACATGATCCAATCCCATGCGCTCGTTGAGCTCGTTACGGCGTAAAGAACGATGAACGTAGCCGCCAATTTGCGTTGAGTGAAGAACAGGGTTTGACCTTCGGGCAATTGATCCTCTTTCAATGAATTGCGACGCAATAAATAGGCCGCACCCGCCCAAATGACCAAGTAGGCCACCGTGCGCAGTGTGAAGAACGTATCGTTCAAGTAGCCCTCTTTGCCCGCGATAATGGAATCGTAGTTAGGGCTAGCAGGATCCATGATGCCGTCTTGCATCCAATGCCAAACGTGGTGCATGTCCATAGTACCTGTGACTACCAAAAAGAGCATGCCCAGGAGGGGAATACCCACAAACAAGGCTACAGACTCCATGACGCGGAGGATGCCCGCAGACCAACCTGCTTGAGCAGCGTATTGGATGGCCAAGAAGAACAAGGTTCCAATGCCGATGCCCAAGAAGAATATGGTGTTCACCAACAAAGCAGCCCAAGGGCGGTTTGCGGCACCGTGATCTTCGTGTCCACCGTGGCCTTCAGCGTGTGCCTCTTCGGCGTGAGCTCCGTGTGCTTCTTCAGCGTGCGCAGCATGTGCCTCTTCAGCGTGCGCTTCTTCAGCGTGCTCAGCATGTGCTTCCTCGGCGTGTGCTTCTTCAGCATGCGCCTCTTCAGCATGCGCTGCGTGCATTTCAGTAGCGTGTGCATCGTGCCCTTCGGCTTCGTGCCCTGCCGCCGTATTGAATCCAATGACCACCATGATCAGACCGATCAAGGTCAGAGCAGCGGCGAAAATTTTGGCTTTTTGAGTAAAAACAAACATCGTCGTAGGCATTTGAATTAGGCAGCAGGCTCTGCAGGAGCAGCCGTTGCAGATTGATCTTGGCGAAGCTTCATCACGTACTTGATGATTTTCCAACGCTCATCGTAAGTTAGCTGGGAAGCGTGTGAACCCATGTTGTTTTTGCCGTGCATGATGACGTGGTAGATAGTTCCAGGAGTGATTTCAGGAAGGCGATCCGCGCCGTAGCCAGGAACACCTAAAATCTTCTCGCGTTGCATCAAGATGCCATTGCCATCGCCTTTCTCGCCGTGGCAGTGTGAGCAGAATTGGCCGTAAAGCACTTTGCCTGACTCGGCATCCAACTCCGCGAAGTAGGCGGGTACAGATGCGTTGTTTTTGGCAGCTTCATAGCCTTCGTTGCTGTTGGGCAAATCGTAGGGGACGTATCCGCGCGCTACCGTGCCTTCCACGGGCAACTGAGCAGAGGTGCCCTGAGCCGTGTTTGCAGCTGCTTGGTAGGTTTCCAAAGAGGGAGAGCGGTACATGTCGTCCATGTAGGTATACCCTGGGGTCGTCTTGTCCCAGTTGCATGAGGTAATCACACCTGTAGCAACTAGCGCAGTCAAAAGGATTCCTTTTTTCATGGGATTAAGCTTCAGCAATTTCAATGGCACCCGTTTCTTTCAAGGCATCCACGACGCCGTCGCCTGCCGCAACTTCAATCATGAAGTGGTGGTCAGTCGTACGGGGATCGGGGTTCTGCGGAGCAGCACCGGGGTACAACTTATTAATGATCATGAACGTCCACACCATCAAGTGGGCCGCGAAGAAGACCGTCAATTCGAACATGATGGGCACGAAAGCCGGCATGTTCTTGCCCCAAGTCATGGAAGGCTTGCCGCCGATGTTTTGAGGCCAGTCGATGTTCATCATAAACGCCGTAATCGTGATAGCTACAGTCAAGCCAAAGAGGCCGTACATGAAGGAAGCCATGGCGATGCGCGTCTCTTTCAAACCCATGGCCTTATCCAAGCCGTGGATGGGGAAAGGAGAATACACTTCCTGGACCTTAATGCCCTTGCCGCGAAGCGATTTTACGGCATCCAAGACGACATCATCGTCGAGGTAGAGCGCGCGTACTACGGGGGTATGCTCAGTGTGCGCCATGAGGATCGTGGTGTTTTTTCTGGGATTCACCAGAAGATTTGAGGATAGTCTTCAATTCGGCCTGTGCGATAACGGGGAACGTACGGGCGTACAAGAGGAAAAGCACAAAGAAGAAACCGATTGTACCGATGAAGATGCCGATGTCCACAAAGGTGGGTGAGAACATGCTCCAGCTAGAGGGCAAGTAGTCACGGTGCAACGACGTTACGATGATAACGAAGCGCTCAAACCACATACCGATGTTCACCACAATGGAGATCAAGAAGGTGAAGATGAGGTTGGTGCGCAATTTCTTGAACCACATGAACTGGGGAGAGAACACGTTGCAGGTCATCATGGACCAGTAGGCCCACCAGTAAGGACCCGTCGCGCGGTTCAAGAAGGCATACTGTTCGTATTCTACACCCGAGTACCAAGCGATGAAGAGCTCAGTGATGTACGCCACACCCACTATAGAACCCGTCACCATGATGATGATGTTCATCATTTCGATGTGCTGGAGGGTGATGTAGTCTTCCATCTTGAAGATCTTACGAACGATGATCAACAAGGTCTGCACCATGGCAAAGCCCGAGAAGATAGCGCCCGCAACGAAGTAGGGAGGGAAGATGGTCGTGTGCCACCCGGGGATAACCGAAGTGGCAAAGTCCATGGATACGATGGTGTGTACGGAAAGTACCAGAGGGGTAGCCAAACCGGCCAATACCAAGGATACTTCTTCGAAGCGCTGCCAAGCTTTGGCCTTACCGCCCCAACCGAAGGAGAGGATTCGGTAGATGTGCTTTTGGACCGGATTGATCGCACGGTCGCGAATCATCGCGAAGTCAGGAATCAAGCCCGTGTACCAGAACACCGTCGATACCGTCAAGTAGGTCGAGATGGCGAATACGTCCCACAAAAGGGGCGAGTTGAAGTTGACCCAAAGGGAACCGTACTGGTTGGGGAAAGGGAATACCCAGTAGCCCATCCAAATACGACCCATGTGGATCAAGGGGAAAAGACCGGCCTGGATAACCGAGAAGATGGTCATAGCCTCCGCAGAGCGGTTGATGGCCATGCGCCACTTTTGACGGAACAACAAGAGTACCGCTGAAATCAGGGTTCCCGCGTGACCGATACCTACCCACCAAACGAAGTTGGTGATATCCCAGGCCCAGCCTACGGTCTTGTTCAGACCCCACACACCGATACCGGTGCCGATGGTGTACATGATACAGCCCACACCCCAGAGGAACATCACTAGGGAGATGGAGAAGACGATCCACCACGCTTTGGGGGCGGCCGTTTCTACAGGGCGTGCCACATCTACAGTGATGTCCTTGTAGGACTTGTCACCAAGAATTAGCGGCTCGCGTACGTTCGATTCGTAATGCATGCTTGGCTAGGGTATTAGGCGCGGTTGCGAACTTTAGTTTGATAGAATACGGAAGGTTGCGTACCGACTTCCTCCAAGAGGTGGTACGAGCGGGCATCGTTCTTCGCGACTTGCACAGCGCTGCCGGCCGTGTTTACGTCACCGAAAGTGATGGCACCCGTGTCACAGGCTTGGGCACAGGCCGTCGTGAAGGCGCCGTCGGCCAATGGCTGACCGGCTTTCTTCGCTTCGAGCTTGCCGTACTGGATGCGCTGGAGACACATGGTACATTTCTCCATGACACCGCGCGCACGAACCGTTACGTCGGGGTTCAAGACCATGCGACCGAAGTCGTCTTGGGCAGGGTTGACGTCGGTGAAACGCTCGTTCTTCTGGTAGTTGAACCAGTTGAAGCGACGCACTTTGTACGGACAGTTGTTGGCACAGTAACGCGTACCGATACAGCGGTTGTAAGCCATGTGGTTGAGGCCCTCGCGCGAGTGCACGGTAGCGCCCACGGGACAAACCGTCTCACAAGGAGCGTGGTTACAGTGCTGGCACATAACGGGCTGGAAGACCACTTCGGGGCTTTCGCCAGGGACTTCCATGGCCGCGTACTTGTCGATAGCGCCAATGTTCTCCTCTTCTGCACGAGCATCCGTCATGTCCGAAGAGTAGTAGCGGTCGATGCGCAACCAGTGCATATCGCGGAAGTTGCGGATTTCGTCTTTACCAACCACGGGAACGTTATTTTCCAAGTGGCAAGCAATGACACAGGCACCACAACCGGTACAGCTGTTCAAGTCAATGCTCATGTTCCACATGTGCATGGTTTCGTGGTCGTGGTCCGCCCACAAGTTGGCCTCGCTAGAAGTCTTAACACCGTCCATTGTGTGGAAGGTGGGCTTTTCGTTCCAAGAAGCACCGGAGGGATCCGCCATGAAGTCGGCCAAGGTGACCTCGTTCACAATCTTGCGGCCCATCATGGTATTGCCCAATTGGGTAGAAGCAAACTCGTGCTCGCCCTCTTGCAAGGTGATGCTCACGGCACCCGAACCTTGCGACAAATTCAACGCGTAGGCATTGACACCCAAGCCGTCCGCCACGCGTCCAGCAGCTGAGCGGCCGTAGCCTACCGCCAAACCGACGGTTCCTTGCGCTTGACCCGGCTGAACCAGCGCAGGTACATTCTCTAAGGTGAAGTCACCCGCCTTAACCGTTACCAGGCTTCCGTTCAATGCACCATTGGATTGGGTTTCGTTGACGATGCCCAATGCCAAGGCGTCTTTAGCGCTGATGGTCAAATAGTTGTCCCACGCTGCGCGCGAGATGGGATCGGGTAGTTCGTGTAACCAAGGGTTGTTGGACTGGAAGCCTGCACCTACCGTCTTTTGGTAGAGCGCTACTTCAAAGTCACCGCCTTTCACAGAGCTCGCTTGCTCGGCCGCAGCTGAAGCGCCTGATTGGGCCTTTGAAGCCGTGTCTGCTGCGCTGATAGACGCACCGTTGCTGATGCTTGCGCCACCGTCATGCAAGGTTTGTGACCACGAGAGGCCGAAACCGGCAACCGTCGCCTTAACCCAATCTTTGGCAGATTGCTTTTCGCCGGTCAAACTGCCCAATACTTCCAACGCAGACTTGCTGTTGAACAAGGGGCGAATAGTCGGCTGAGCTACGGCAAGTTCCGTAGTGTTAGGCGTGTAATCCGCCCAAGACTCCAAGTAATGTGGAACAGGAGCGGCCGCAGAAGTCAAGCTCGCCGTTTCATCCAGACGGTCGCACAAGCTCAAGCTGTAGGATGCTTTGGCCACAGCCTCCGCGAATCCAGGACGGGTATAGGCTGGGTTTGCACCCACAATCACCAAAGCGCCTACGGAACCCGCCTTCAAATCAGCGACTACATTGTTGAACGCGCGGTCATTTCCTGAACGGATGTAGATGGGTTGGTCCACGCGCAAAGTGCTTCCAACGTTGCCCAAGGCAGCGTTAACGGCTGCAGCCAAATGCGCATTGGCACCCGAGTTACCCCCTACCAAAACGATAGAGCGACCCTTGGCCGCAGACAGCTCACCTGCGATGCTCTTCACGGCAGACTTAACGTCCTCAGACAACGCACCAACGGCTACAAAGCTGCCAGAAATTTGATTGTACAGGTAGGCCAAGGCACTACCAACTTCAGAAGGCTTGATCTTCACGCGCTTGTCGGCGTTAGAGCCCGTCAAGCTCAGGTTGGATTCCACCTGAATGTGACGCAGCATGCCTTTTCCTGGAGTGCGGCGATCTGCATATGCTTTAGAGAGTTGCTGGGCAGAAGCTCCGCTCAGGAAATCTTCGCCAAACGACACTACCACATCCGCGCCGGAAAGGTCGACGGTAGGAAGTGCACGAACACCCGTTAACGCTTCCCAAACGTCCAATACCTCTGAAGAGGATACAGCGTCTACTTCAACGTGTACGAAGTTGTTAAAGCTCTGGCGGAGCTTGGAAATTACCGCCTTGAATGAAGGGCTGAAAACGCTGCCCGTCACCAAAACAAATTGCTTACCTGCGGTTACAGAAGCGTCAACCGCTTGCTTGAGGTCCGCCTCAATGGTCGCCCAGTCGGTTTCTGCACCGCCTTTGACAGGTTGGCGCAAACGCGCTGAATCGTACAAAGAGAGTACGCTGGCTTGTGCACGGCCGTTGGTTCCGCGGTTAAAGCGGCCTTCATCACCGGGCTCTACTTTAATGGGGCGTCCCTCGCGGGTCTTCACCAACACCGAAGCAAAATCCTGACCGTCTACATACGCCGTGGCATAGTAGGTCGGCATACCAGGGGTCAAGCTGTCAGGCTTAACCACATAGGGAATGCTTTCAATGATGGGAGACTCACAGGCCGCAAGCGTCGCTGCAGCCGTAGAGAAGCCCAAGTATTTCAAGAAATCTCGACGGGTGGTCTGGGCCTTGCCCACGATGGACGCATCGCCCAAGAACTGATCCACAGGGATTTCCTGCGCAAACTCATTTTGAGCCATGCGCTGGGCCACATCCGTGTTGGCCAGCTGGTCAAACCCTTTCCAATAGACTTTTTCCGTTGCCATTTTCTTCAATTAATAGTGGCACTTGCCGCATTCGAGACCACCGATTTTCTCAACGGTGATCGATTCATCGTGAAACTTCGCTGCGAGGCGCTCATTGATCGTCTGAGTGCCTTCCTCCGCGTTGGCGTAGTAGCCGTTGGCGGTCTTGACCTCGGTCTCGCGGTGGCAGTTGATACACCATCCCATGGTCAATTCAGCGTATTGGTAGACCTCCTCCATTTCCTGAACGGGACCGTGGCAGGTCTGGCACTCCACTTGGCCCGCCGTTACGTGCTGAGCGTGGTTGAAGTAGGCCAAGTCGGGGAGGTTGTGCAAGCGAATCCACTTAATGGGCTTCTGCTCGTAGTTCTCAATGTAGGTGCGGTTCTCCGCATCCCAGCCGATGGCTGCGTAGATTTTGGCGATTTCGGGGGAACGGTCGCCGCCGTATTTCAATTGACCTGCCTCGTTGACGATTTCAGAACCGTCGATGTACATGTGGCAATTCATACACACGTTTGCAGAAGGAATACCCGAATGCTTGGAACTACGCGCACTGCTGTGGCAGTAGTTACAGTCCACTTGGTTGTCCCCAGCGTGAATCTTGTGTGAGAAAGCGATCGGTTGAACAGGCTGGTAGTTCTGCTCGACGCCGATGGCCATCAAGTACCAGAAGAGCTGGTAGAGGAAGGCCACAGCGACCACCACCGTCAAGCCGGTCATGAAGCGCTTATTGCCTGCCAACCACTTGGTCAAGGCATTGGCATCTTGGATAACTGTCGTTCCTTGCTCACCGCTGACCTCCTTCAAGGTGTTGCGAATGCGCAACAACAGGACGATGAAGAGCAACAAGAACGCGCCCAAGATGTACAACAAGGTGGCATCCTCGCCTTCCGCCGCTACTGGAGCCGTTGGAGGAACATCTCCCGTCGTGCCGCCCGCAGGGGCTGCAGCTGGCGCATCGGTATAGGCCAAAATGCTCTTAATATCCTCATCCGACAAGTTTTCAAAAGCCGTCATGACAGAACCGCCGTACTCCTCAAAAATGGCATTTGCATCTGCATCGCCACTAGCGCGGAGCTCCGCGTTGTTGCGGATCCAGGCCAAAAGCCATTCTTCCGAACGTCGTTCTGTCACCCCCCCGAGCGCGGGACCGACCAATTTCTTGTCCAATTTGTGACAGCTGGCACAGTTGGCTTTGAAGAGTTTTTTGCCGAGTTCGGCATCCCCTTCCGCGTGGGCCGCGTAGGGTAAGGCGCTAACCATCAATGCGATAGTTAAAACGCGTACTACTTTGTTTGCGAAGAAGCGCATGCGTGTTGGCTTTTTACTGCGGTTCATAGGTACCATTTAAGGCAGTGCAAAAATACAACACAGCCGTTCCGGGCATTAAGGAAATCAACAGAGTTATTTCTAATTTAAAATCTGTCTAAATAAGGAATTCGGCCCATCTTTTGTTCACCTTTGTACCCATGGTTAAACGCGTGATTTTCTGCCTTCTGTGTGCCCTGCCCCTTTGGGCCTTTCAAGTGCGTCAAACACCCAGCGCTGCTTCTATCCAACGAGATGCGCAAATGGATAGCGTCGTAATCGCTTCAGGGGTCGCTTTGGACTCGGCGTGGAGCCAAGAGCGTCGCATGATTGCCGCCGGCGTTTCGCAAGGGCGTTCGACCGACATGGAACGCTACACGATTCAAGTGTTCTCTGGAAAAAGAATGGAGGCTACCCAATGGTATGGGCGCCTCCAAGATTCGTTGGGCTCTGCAGCAGTTTTGCTGCACTTTGACGAGCCAAATTTTAAAGTTTCCGTGGGCCTCTACCCCATTCGATTGGCCGCTGAGCACGATCTCAAGCGCTGGAG
>JAYQOY010000010.1:14225-39643 GCA_038145075.1 Schleiferiaceae bacterium
TTAGGGCTTGACAAACGGCTCGCTAGCACTCCAGGCCATGAAGCCTCCTACCAAGTGGTGCACGTTGGTAAAACCAGCTTGCTTGAGCTGGTTCAGGGCCTTGCCGCTGCGGCCGCCGGAGCGACAGTAGAGGTAGATGGCTTGGTCCTTGTCTTGGCCGTAGGCGGCTTCCATTTGGGCCGCGAAGTCCGCGCTGTAGAAGTCCACATGTGCAGCACCTTCGATCATGCCTTCTGCGACTTCCGCATCGGTCCGAACGTCCACCAGCACATGCCCCGCATGCGCCGCTTTGAAGCCAGCCACATCCAGGTTTTCAGCCTGAGCAGCAGGGGCCTCCGGAGTAGCCGGAGCGGTTTCCGTCGATTGGCCGCAGGCCGTCGTCGTCGTAAAGGTCAAACCCAAGATGGCGGCGCCCACGAGGGTGCGCAATTTGGTCCAGGAGCCGGCGTTGATCACTTTGGTGTATCCCATTTTTTCGAGGTTTTGTTTGGCTGCCGAGGCGCGCATGCCGCTGGCGCAGCAGAGCACGATTTCGGTATCCGTGTCCTTAATTTTCTTGGGCAAGGTAGAAATGCTGTTCAAGGGAATGTTGATGGCCTTGGCGGGGTGGCCGCTGGCGAACTCTCCGGGGGTGCGAACATCTACAATTTTTGCACCACGTGCCACCCATTCTTTCGGGTCTTGTTTGGGGCCAAAAAGCTTAGCGAAAAATCCCATGATTATAGTTTGTGAATCAGAACCTCACCGTAGCCGCCGCCGTTGTAGAGACCTTCAACGCCCTGCGCTTGCAAGAACATCAACGCTTGGCCCGAACGGTTGCCCGACATGCAGCAAAGCACCACAGGCTGCGACATGGTCTTGAAGTCCTCCACGTGATCGGGCACCGTGTGCAAAGGAATGTTGATCGATCCGGGAACATTGCCGCCGGCAAATTCGCCTTCAGAACGAACGTCTACGATGGTAGCGTTGGGGTGGTTGATTGCTTCGTTGATGGTCATGATTTCAATTTTTTAGTGGAGCAAAGTTCCGAGGTCGATTCTATATAAACTGTGACGGAGGTCACGACCTTCTGCGACTGAACGCACCCACTTTTATTTCCCGTTGACGGGCTTTTCCGTGATGGGGCGGCCTTGGGCCATCCAATCCGGCTGTGGGGCCCCTTTGAGGTAATGGTCAAAGAACTCGCCCATGCGCTGGGAGAGGTCTTTTCGGTTCGCTCGGCGCATCAAATTGTGCTCCTCGTCGTTGTACACCAGCATCCAAACCGGCTTATTCAAGCGCTTCAAGGCCATGAAGTACTCAATGCCTTGCGTGTAGGGCACCGCGCCATCGTTGTCGTTGTGCATGATGAGCAAGGGGGTGTTTACCTGATCGGCGAAGAAGACGGGCGAATTTTCGCGGTAGAGCTTTTCCTTTTCCCAAGGCGTAGCACCAATGCGCGATTGCGTCTTTTCGTACTGGAACTGGCGGGACATGCCGCTGCCGTAGCGAATGCCGCCATAGGCCGAAAACATATTGCTCACTGGAGCACCCGCCATACCACAGATGTAGCGGTCGGTTTGGGTCACCAAGTAGGCCGTTTGGTAGCCGCCCCAGCTCTGCCCTTGCAAGCCCATGCGCGACGCGTCCAAGCGTTCGTCCGCCTTCAACGCCGCGTCCACCCCTTTGTCAATGCACGCCAGCGCGCTCTTGCCCGGATGACCTTCGCGGTAAACAATGTCCGGAATGAAGACCGCGTAGCCGTTGCTGCAGAACCAGGATACGTTTACGGTAGATGCCGATGGTGCGGGCGTTTTGTAGTCGTGCAATTGGTCCGAATACGTCTCGTAGAAATACACCACCACGGGCAAACTCGCCTTCCCCGAAGCCCCTTCAGGCGTGTAGAGCAAGCCCTGCAAGTCGCGGCCCAAGGCCTTGTACGAGATCAGCTGCACTTCGGGCCAAACAAACGAATCCTGCTGCGGATTCACGTCCGTGAGTGACTTGACATCAAACTCCGAGGACGAGCCCTTTTCCTTGCCAAAATTGTAAACGTACAGATTGGGCGAAGAGGCCACGGTTTCGCGCGTGAAGAGGAGCTTGGTTCCCCAACGGGAATAGCGGTAGCCCGACTCGGAAAAGTCGCCAGAAGTAACTGGTTCGACCATGACATTTTGGCCCATGATGCCTATCGTACCGCGCAATCCATTGGGACCGGCCTCTGAGGTGGCGGTGTAGGCGTTGAACAGGTCTTTGAAGCGCAGCACCTGCAGTCCAGTCTTTTTGGTGGGCTCGTGAAAAAGACGCACCACCAGGCTCTCATCGTGGCCATCCACATAGGGGGAGGTTGCGTATTCAGGCGAAACGACCCGCATGCGCGTTTGGGATTTTCGGCCGTATTCCGTCAGCTGCCGTAGTTCACCGCTGGGCGAAAAGCCCCAAATGTCAAACGCGTCGTACACGACGAAATAGCCCGTTCGGGTCCACCCTGGCGCCCCATACGGATAGGGATGCGCGGGGCTGTCGTGCTCCTCATCGAAGACGGGATGCGGAATGGGTATCTGGACGGGATCGCCGAGGGTCACGCCCACCACCCCAGGAATCGTATCCGCTACCGCCACAAAAATCTGCTGCATGAACCAGGCACGCTTTACGAGGTCGTAGTAGGTCAAAGCATCCCCCTTTGGACTCAGTTGGGGGGCGCCCGCTAGGGTCATTTTTGTGCCGAGGTGGACCGTCAGGCCGGTTGCGACATGCACCACCTCCACGTCGTAGGGAAGCTGAACGTCCCAACTGTACTGGGATTCGTAGGCTTCTTGCGAATAGCGAACCGCCAAGCCCCCCGTACTGTGCGAAGGCAGATTGGCTTCCGGATAAGCCGGCGTCGTTAGGGTGCGCAGCCCTTCGTTCGGGCTCCAGGCCATCCAAAGACTGGGGTTTTCCAAGTCTCTTTTCCGCTTGGCTTGCAAGGGCTGGATTTGGGCGTCGTGGTAGGTCCAAACGTCCAACTTAGCCCGCTCCTCCGGCAAGGTGGTCGAATCGTTCCACTCCGGAGCCTTCACCGTCTGGGTGATTTGGAAGGGGTAGGAATAGTCCGCCCCCCCTGTGGCGCTATTCGCGTGGTAGGTATGCGTTCTACCCCCAGCAAACGGCCCATAGCCTGGCGGCATCCCTGGACTATTGAACTCCGCAATGAGCACGGGCGTGCGGCGCTCGGGATGCACATCCCGGTACCACAGCGAGGGATAGGTTTGGTCTTTTCGGTCCTTTTTCTGGTAGATGATGCCGTTGAACGCAAAGGTGACGTTGGAGAACTCCACCGCGGTTTCAGCGACCTCCGGGCGGTCCCAGTGCAACTCGGCCAACTTGCTGTCCTTGTGCTCCGTGATGACGTACCAGGTGGCATAGAGGTTTTGTTCCTCTTTAGGGAAGCCCCAGTCGAGTACGCGGTCGAAGGCCATGAGTGTATCCACCACCGGCGGATAAAATTTCCAGCTAGCCTCTCTCGTCTCTTCGTTGACCAACTCTTCGTAGTCCATCCACACTGTCAAGAAATCGGCATGGGGCTTTTCCTTGTCTTTGGCGGGACGTTCCAAAATAAGTTCGTCCATGACGATTTCATTTTCGTCGTAGCCCCCTTGAATGCCCCAACGCGTAATGGCGCCTAGGCTATCCGTCCGCGCAATGCCGATTGCAGCGCCGGATTCAAAGTAGAGCAGGTAGGCCTGTGAAGTAGGAAGGTCGTCCTTCTTCGTTTTTTTCAGCTTGAGGCGGCGCAGTTCCGCTTCGGCGGGGTCCTGCTTAACGAGGAGCATGCCCGTGTTAGGAAGCCATTCGGCACGGGAAACTCGGGGAATGCGCGCAATTTCTCCGCCCGAAGCCAATTGGTACACCGCCAGATAGCCATCGCCTTCTTGGGGCGCTACGATCGCATAGGCCAAGTCGCCCATGCCATCCATGTCATAGGATTTTAGGCTTTCCCAGCGGTCGTAGTCCGCATGCGAAAGAGGGCGTTTTTCAGGTGCAGCTACCGTCGCTTCTTGGCCCTGAAGGGAGAAGGCCAAAATCAGTCCTAAGAGTGCGCCCAGAATTCTCATCCCGCCATCGTGTGGTAGACGGCTTGTACGTCGTCGTCTTCCTCCAGTTTTTCAATGAGTTTTTCGACCTCAGCCTGCTGCTCTTCCGTCAGGGTTTTGGTATCCATGGGAATGCGCTCAAAGCCCGAATTCAAAATCTCCATCCCCTTCTCTTCCAAAGCCTTGGTGATGGCGCCATATTCGGCAAAGGGGGCGTAAATCATGATGAGGTCCAGGCCCTTTTCCTCGTCGTGTTCTTCGAAGATTTCTTCCACGCCGAAGTCAATCATTTCGAACTCAAATTCCTCCAAGTCCAAGGTGCCTTTGGCCATCTTGAAGAAGCACTTTCGGTCGAACATAAATTCTACACTGCCGCTCGTTCCCAAGCTGCCGTTGCACTTGTTAAAATAGGACCGAACGTTGCCCACCGTGCGGGTCGTATTGTCCGTAGCCGTCTCTACCAAGACCGCAATACCGTGGGGACCGTAGCCCTCGTACACCATCTCCTTGTAGTCCGCCTGGTCTTTGCTGGACGCGCGCTTGATGGCGCGTTCGACGTTTTCCTTGGGCATATTCGCATCGCGCGCGTTCTGCATCAAGGCCTTCAAGCGGCTGTTCGCATCCGGACTAGGACCGCTTTCTTTCACGGCCATGATGATGTCTTTGGTAATGCGGGTGAAGACTTTGGCCATGGAGGACCAACGTTTCATTTTTCGTGCTTTCCGGTATTCAAATGCGCGTCCCATGGAGGAGGGAGGGTTTAGGGGGTTAAAGGGTCGAAGGGTTTAGGGGTTGAAGGGTAAAAGGGTTTAAGGGTTAAAGGGTAAAAGTGTTGCCCTTTGCTCTTTTGCCTCTTGCCTTTGGTGCCTTTTTGCCCGGGGCCTTTCGACGTACTACAAATGTAGGGCACGAGGGGGCTGCGACGTTGGCTCGTTAGTACGTTGGTTTGTTGGTATGCTCGTTTGTTGGTGCGCTGGCTTGCGCGCTACGCCGTTTGTTGGTGCGCTGGTTGGTTGAGCCTCCCGCGTTTCTAGACAGTCCCAGCCTCCCGCGTTTCTAGACAGTCCCCTTAACCCTTAAACCCTTTTACCCTTTACCCCCTAGCTCCCTAGCTCCCTAGCCCCCAAACGCGCCAAAGGCGCTCCCTAGCCCCCAAACGCGCCGAAGGCGCTCCTACTCCACCGTCCACGTCCGACCCAACCGGAAGACCTCCTCGATGGAGCGCGTGTTTTGGGCTGCCGCGTGGACTTGGGATTCAAAGGTGGGGCGGTCTTCGCGGTAGAGGATGCCGAAGGGACGGATGTCGCCGACCATTCGGGCCAGGGCATAGGCCTTCATGGGATCAGCTTCGTCGTGAATCCAACACTCGCTCGCTGAGCGGTCAGCCAAGGAAACTTCCACGGGTTGACCCCCTTCGAGGATGAGGGCGCGCTGACCATCGGCCCCGAAGGTGATGGGCTGGCCGTGCTGGAGGAAGATGGCGTGATCGCTCTGGGTCTTCTTGTCGGTAAAGGCGTCGAATGCTCCGTCGTGGAAGACGTTGCAGTTCTGGTAGATTTCTAGGAGGGCGGCTCCTGTATGCTGTTTGGACGCCGTCAGGGCCTCGCGCAGGTGGGCGGGGTGGCGGTCCATGCTTCGGGCGACAAAGGTGGCAGCGGCTCCGAGGGCCAGGGTCAGCGGATTGACGGGGTGGTCAATGCTGCCGGTGGGCGTGGATTTGGTGTGTAGCCCGGGCTTGGAGGTCGGGGAGTACTGGCCTTTGGTGAGGCCGTAGATTTCGTTGTTGAAGAGCAAGATGGGCACCCCCACGTTGCGGCGAAGCGCGTGGATGAGGTGGTTACCGCCAATGCTCAGAGCGTCGCCGTCGCCGGTAATGAGCCACACATCCAGGGAAGGATTGGCCAGCTTGATGCCTGTTGCGATGGCGGGTGCTCGGCCGTGTAGGCTGTGGATGCCGTAGGAATTGACATAGTAGGGCATTCGGCTCGAGCAGCCAATGCCTGAAACGACGACCGTGTTGGCGGGATCGGCCCCCATCGCCGCGAGCACTTCCGTGAACTGCTTGAGGATGGAATAATCCCCGCAGCCGGGACACCAGCGCACTTCTTGATCGGAGAGAAAATCCTTACCGGTCATGATTTTGAGGGGATTAGGGCCGCGAGACGGGCTTGAAGTTCTGCTGCGCCGAAGGGTTGGCCGCTGGTTTTGCCGATGAAGTCGGGGCTGCAAATGCCTTCTGCACGCAGGTGACGCAGGAGCTGGCCTTCGTTCATTTCGACCACCGCGACGCGCTTGAAGCCTTCTAGGAAGGGTTTGAGATCAGGGTGCAGCGGGAAGAGGTGCTTGAGGTGCAGATGCGTGATGTCCAGGCCTTGAGCGCGCAGGTTTTCCACCGCAGTGCGCAAGGCGCCGTAGGTGCTTCCCCAGCCGATGACGACGAGGTCGCCCTCTGCTTCGCCTACTTCCACGCAGAGGGGGCCGTAGAAACGGGTGACCGCTTGGACTTTTTGGGCGCGTGCCCGAATCATCGCCTGGTGGTTGGCAGGATCGTAAGAGACGTTGCCGGTTTCTGCTTCTGACTCCAAGCCGCCGATGCGGTGCTCGCCTCCCGGGGTTCCGGGGGCTACCCATGGGCGAACGCCTTCTGCGTTACGGCTGTATGGCGCCTGGCCTTGAACGGCATTGGGGACGATAGGCGTCCAATCCGCGGGCGATGGCAGTCGGTAGGGCTCTGCGCTGTTGGCGATATAGGCGTCCGAAAGCACGAGGACGGGCGTCATGGCCTCGACGGCGATTTTAGCCGCGAGCTGTAGGTCGTCGACGGCCTCGCCGGTGCGCTTGATGGCTAGGACGGGCATGGGAGCTTCCCCATGACGGCCGTAAAGCGCTTGGAGCAAATCGGATTGCTCCATTTTGGTGGGTAGACCCGTGCTGGGGCCGCCGCGCTGAACGTTCACAATGACCAGGGGCAACTCGAGCATCACGGCGAGTCCTAGCCCCTCCCCTTTCAAGCTGATACCCGGTCCTGAGGAGGCGGTAATGCCCAGATTTCCCGCAAAGGAGGCCCCAATGGCGGCGGTGACCGAGGCGATTTCGTCTTCGGCCTGGAAGGTGAGCACTCCGTCTGGGCGCATGCGCGCTACTTCATGCAAGATGTCGGAAGCGGGGGTAATGGGGTAGCCGGCATAGAGCACTTGGCGGCCAAATTGGTGGGCGACCGCGGCGATGCCCAGGGCGATGCCTTGGCTGCCCGAAATCGTTTTGTACGTACCGGGAGCCGCGCTGCGCTGAGGAACTTCCTTGCGGTAGGCGGTCCATTCGGCCGTTTCGCCTAGGTGGTAGCCCGCTCGGAACGCCAAAAGATTGGCCTCCCCGATATCTCCCGAAAATTGACGCGTGAGATCTGCTTCCATGGCCACGGGAGAGAGTCCATACATCCAAGTAAGCACCCCAAGGACCGTCATGTTCTTGGCTCGGTTCTTTTCCTTGGTGCTCAAAGCGGAGTCCTTCAAGGCCTCCATGGTGATCTTTTTAACGTCCAGTTCTAGAACCTGATGGCTGTGCTTAGCGTCCTCCAAAGGAGTCTCGTCAGGGGCAAGGCCCGCGATGGCCATGGAACGCGCGTCAAAGCCTTCTGTGGATGCGATGAGTAGCCCACCTGGCTTGAGTTTGTGCTTGTGCTTGCTCCAGCCTGCCACATTAAAGGCGACGAAGACGTCCGCGGCATCGCCTGGGTCAAAAATGGTTTCGGCCGCCATCTGGAATTGGAAGCCTGACACCCCGGCTACGGTGCCCTGTGGGGCGCGAATTTCCGCGGGGAAGTCGCTCAGCGTGCGCACGTCCTGGCCGCTCTGGGCCGCGGCTCGAATGAGCTGGGTCCCCAAGAGCTGTATGCCGTCGCCCGAGTCTCCGGCGAGGAGCACAACCAGGTGCTGGCGAATGTCAGTCATGGCGGTGGTGCACTCCCTGCACTTCGGGGGCGTGTTTTTTAATCGTCGTTTCAACCCCGTTTTTGAGGGTCATTTGGTTGACGGAACAGCCCGCGCAGGCTCCGAGCAATCGGACGTGGACATTGAAATCCGGCGTGATTTCGGCCAATTGAATGTCTCCCCCATCGTTTTGAAGAAAGGGGCGAATTTCATCCAGGGCGGTCAGTACGCGAGATTCGAGGTCGCTCATACGGTGCGGGGTTTGGTTTTGCAGCCAGCCATTGTCGTAATACGAACAGCCTCCGTGGGGGGAAGGTTCTCGACGCGATCTGCCAGTGAAGCAATTATGTTCTTCGCCACCGCGGCAAAGGCCTCTGGATTGGGGCCGCTGGGCTGAAGGGCGGCGGGGTGGCCCACATCGCCGGCTTCGCGAATGCTCTGCACCAAGGGAATTTCGCCCAGGAAGGGCACTTGGAGCTGATGGGCCAATTGCTGCGCGCCCTCCTTGCCAAAGAGGTAGTACTTCATGTCGGGCAATTCGGCCGGGGTGAAGTAGGCCATGTTCTCCACAATACCGAGGACGGGAATTTGGATGGCGTCCATTTGGAACATGCCCACCCCCTTGCGCGCATCGGCCAGCGCGACGTTTTGAGGAGTAGATACCACGACAGCCCCCGTAATCGGAAGGGCCTGCACCATGCTCAAATGGATGTCGCCCGTACCCGGAGGCAAGTCGATGAGTAAGAAATCCAACGCGCCCCAATGCGTCTCTTGGAGCATTTGGTTCAAAGCCTTGGTCGCCATGGGACCGCGCCAAACGACCGCCTGGTCCGTCCCCGCAAAGAAGCCGATGGACATGACCTTAACGCCGTAGGACTCAATGGCCTCCATCTTCCGAACGCCGTTCACCTCAATCGCGCCGGGCTTGTCGCTCACCACGTCAAACATCAAAGGCATGCTAGGCCCGTAGATGTCCGCGTCGAGGATGCCCACTTTGAAGCCCATGCCGGCCAACGTGACCGCGAGGTTTGCTGTTACCGTAGACTTGCCCACGCCGCCTTTTCCGGACGCAATGGCCACCACGTGCTGAATGCCGTCAATGGCCTTGCCGCGTAGGAGGGTCGTCTCTGGGGTCTCTGGGGCCTCCACCGTCAAGTTGATGGTGACTTGCAATTTCTCGTCGATGCGTGCGTGCAGGGCCTGCAGCACTTCGACTTCTAATTTTTTCTTCTGGTGCAGCACAGGGCTGTCCGAAACCACATCCACAATCACCTCCTTGCCCATGACTTGAACATTGCGGAGGCCGTTGGAGGCCAGTAAGAGGCCTTTGCCCGAAGCATTGGCTACAGCCGAAAGCGCTTCTTCTACGTGTTTGCGTGTGATCATAGCGCAAAATTACGGCGCAACGCCGGGAAGCCGGTGACTTTTGTCAGGGTCTAGAACGAGGGGACTGGGGAAGGCTCAGGCCTCCTCCTCTTGGAGCGCGGCCGGGAGTTTTTTGTTGGCCAGCTGGCCACAGGCGGCGTCGATGTCGCGGCCGCGCGAGCGACGCACTTTTGCGGTTACCCCGATGGACTCAAGGGCGGCGATGTAGGCCTCCAAGGCGGCTTCATCGGCTTGCTGGAAGTTGGGGTCGCCGATGGCGTTGTATTCGATCAAATTGACTTTGCAGGGGATGCGCTTGCAGAGGTCCACGAGGGCTTGCACGTCATCGGGTTGGTCGTTCACATTTTTCCAAACCACATATTCAAATGTGATGCGACGCTTGGTAGCACGGTACCAGTATTCCAAAGATTCGCGAAGATCCGCAATGGGGGACACGTCGTTGATGGGCATAATGCTGGACCGCACGCTGTCGCGGGCCGAATGCAAGCTCACCGCCAAATTGAACTTCACCCCGTCATCCGCCAATTTCTTGATCATTTTGGGGAGGCCCACCGTCGAGAGAGTGATGCGCTTGGGCGACATGCCCATGCCCTCCGGCTGGGTGATCTTTTCAATGGCCGTCAAGACGTTGTTGTAGTTCATGAGCGGCTCCCCCATGCCCATGAACACAATGTTGGTCAGGGGGCGGCCAAAGTGCTCCAGGCCTTGGCGGTGGATGGACTGCACTTGGTCGTAAATCTCGTCCGGGCCCAAGTTGCGCATGCGCTTCAGCTTGGCGGTCGCACAGAAGGCACAGTTCAAGCTGCAACCTACCTGAGAGCTCACGCAGGCCGTGATGCGTTTGTCCGTGGGGATGAGCACCGACTCCACGATGAGGCCGTCGGGCAGCTTCACGGCATTTTTGATGGTGCCGTCTTCCGCCTGCTGAACATGGTCCAAAACGATGGGTGAAATGGCGTAGTCGTCTTGAAGCTTGGCCAGCAAGGTTTTGGGCACATTGCGCATGTCTTCAAAGGCATGCACGCCTTTGGCCCAAATCCAATCGTAGACCTGATCCGCCCTGAAAGCTGGCTCTCCCAACTCCGCAAAAAGGGCTTGCAGGTCGGACTTGCTCAGTGTGCGTAGGTTTTTCTTCATCTGGGACTTGGGGCTAGCCCGCTTAATGGCTGCGCTGCAAAGAACCGAATTGAATCTTGTTTTTTCGGTACGAAAAGAAAACCGCATCCCCAGGCACAAATTCGCTGGATGCACTGCGGCGCGGGAGAGTTAGGACCTTCGTCTTGGCGTTGTTGTACAGCACGTTGTAGGTCATTTCCGCTTCAGGCGTGATGGTGACCGCAACGACATTGGACGAAACGGGGTTGCGCATGATGTTGGGGATTCGGCGCCCAAAGCGCTTGGCATTGCCCTTGTGGTCATTGAAGATCAGGTGCAATTGATTGCCGTCCACCACCGGAAGGTAGCCCGAGGCACGGCCGCCATCGTTGCGCGAAAATTGGCGCTTGGGCACGTGACCGGACCATTCGATTTGGCCTTTGTCGGAAATCCCGAAGGCAATGATGTCGTAGTAGTAATAGTAGTAGTTGGTGACGGTGCCGCTGCGCGTTTGGGTCGTTACCACCTGCATGTCGTAGTCCTCCGCGATGACAAATGCTCCCCCGTCTGGGCGGTGCAAGAAGTGCCGGAAAACGAAGTCTTCACGGATTTCACTCCCGCGACGGGCACGGCTGGTGGACATGAATTCGTCGAGGAACTCGGTCTCAAAGGGGGACAAATGGGTGCTCACCATAGAGGCATCGTCTTGGTTGAGCGCGATGTAGAACATGCCCTTCATCGAGGCGCGGTTGAAGCCCTGTTCGGAATAGAATCCGGCTACGGCCATGGTGTTGTTGCCAAAATCCAGCTCCATGCCCATGTTGGTGACCCACACGCGGTCGAGGCCTAAGTCGACTTCGTAGACCTCATCTTCCGTTCCGCTGAGGCGGTATACGAGGAACTCTTCGTTGGATTCGCCCCAAACCCAGCGTTCGCCCTTGTTGCGTTCGGGGGTCTTTTTGCCAATGAAGTAGACCACGCCGTCGTTGGACACGTCCGAGCGGTATAGGCTGAAGTAGCGGTCGAGGATGTCGAGCTCGATGTCCTTGGCCCAAACCAATTCCAGGTTCAAATTGTAGACAGCTACCGAGAATTTTTCATTGTCCCGAACGCTGTAATCCGGATTGGAGAAAATCAAAAACTTCTGGCGGTCCTGCGAAAACTGCACCTTAAAGTTGCCCTTGTACTTGCGTCGGGCGTCCATGCGCTCCACAACCCGAAGCTCCTTGGGGTCGCCGTTCGCATCTAAAATTTGGAGGAGCAAGGACTTTTGATCCTTTTGGCGGTTGTACGCTTGAAGGAAAATGTAGAATTCTCCGTTGACGATGTGGGTGGAGATAAATTCGGCCCGATCCCCCTCGTAAATCAACTGATCCATCTCAGCCTGCCAAAGCTGCTGCGAGGTTTTGCGGTCGTATTTGGCGAAGTACCACCGGTTGGCAGACATCAGGGCAAAGCGCGACCCGAACGTATAAAACGCGGTAGAATCCATGTCCACAATGTCCTGCGTGTTAACTTCACGGTAGCGATAGGCCTGCCCCCACTGCAGCTCGTAGGACGGCAACTGAGCACTCAGTGTGGTTGAGATGCCCAGAAAAAAAAGAAAAATGATCCGAAAAGAAGGCATTGTGGCAGGGTTTTGGAATATTTGCAAAGAAACGATTCTACTATGAAGACGCCCCTATTTTCCTGGATTTGTGTAGCCGCTTTGCTGCTGAGCAGCGCGGGCACTGCGTTTGGACAGACGGTGGTCGTCAAGAAACGCAATGTGGAAACGGGTGAGGTCTACGGGGTAAGTGGTAGCAAAAGCAGTACCAACTCTTCGTACAACCAAGCCATTAAATACAATTTCCTCCCCTTCTTTATTGGAGAAATGCCCCTGGGCTACGAAGTAAAATTCAACGAATTCATCACGGCAGAAGCAGGATTGGGCATCACCACAAACAATTCTTTGGACGAGTTGCTCTATGCCTACGACGACTTTTATGCCTTGGCGGACAGGAATTTGCTCAATTTGAGCCACTTTGCCTCTTTGAAGATCTTCCCTGAGGGAAATGCCTTTAACGACGGCTACTACCTCGGTTTTAATTACAACTACCGCCCCTATTCCAAAGGCTTCAACGTGAACCAAAGCACCGTTCGCGCCACCAAGCGTTTTACGGACATTGGCCTGGTATTTGGCTTTCAGGGGCGACCATCCGAACAGATCATGCTGGACGTCTATGCGGGAATCTCTCAGCGCCACATCAACTGGGACCAGCCCTCTGTTTCCCAGATCATTGATCCGCTCACCGGCGACGTTGTCACCCAAATCTATATCGACAACGTGAAATACCCCACCTTGGGCGGTTTGTTGGGCTTCAAATTGAGCTACCTCTTCGGCGATAGCATCATCAAAGGGGCGTCTAACACTAAAGCTTCGACGAGCAAGAGCAAAAAGCGCCGAAGCAGCAAGCGCCGCCGCCGACGTCGGTAAACGCAGGGCGCTGAGCACTGAGCGCACGTTGTCCTACGCGTTGCGCCCCTGTACCAGAAACAAAAAAGCCCAGCATCTGCCGGGCTTTTTATTTTTTTGTCCTGCGACACTTAAATAATCAACAGCGCATCGCCGTAGCACAGGAAGCGGTAGCCTTCTTTTACCGCAAGGTTGTAAATGTCCATCGTCAAGTCGTGGCCCGCAAAAGCGCTGGTCAACATCAACATCGTGCTCTGAGGACCGTGGAAATTGGTAATCAACGCATCGGCGGTGGTGAACTCATAGGGCGGGAAGATGAACTTGCTCGTCCATCCATTGGTCGGCTTCACACGGTTGTCCGTGATGGTCGAACTCTCCATGGAGCGAATCACCGACGTCCCTACCGCGACCACACGCTTCTTGTTGGCCTTGGCTTGGTTGATTTTGTCTGCCGTATCGTCGTAGAGCCAGAATTGCTCCGATTCCATTTTGTGCTTTGAGAGATCCTCCACCTCCACCAAACGGAAGGTTCCAAGGCCCACGTGCATGGTCATCTCGGCCGTTTCGATGCCTTTAATTTCCATGCGCTTGAGCAAGTGCTTGCTGAAGTGCAACGAGGCCACAGGGGCGGCCACGGCGCCTTCTACCTTGGCGAAGATGCTTTGGTAGCGATCGGAGTCTTCCGGCTCCAGAGGGCGCTGCACATAGTTAGGCAAGGGGGTCTCGCCCATTTCCTTCAACTTCTGGCGGAACTCTTCGTAGCTGCCGTCGTAGAGGAAGCGGAGCGTTCGGCCACGTGACGTGGTATTGTCAATCACTTCCGCTACCAGCGAATCGTCGTCTCCGAAGTACAATTTGTTGCCAATTCGGATCTTGCGCGCGGGATCGACCAGGACGTCCCACAGTCGGCTCTCTGCATTTAACTCACGGAGCAAAAAAACTTCAATCAGCGCACCCGTTTTCTCCTTGTTGCCCCACATGCGGGCAGGAAAAACCTTGGTGTTGTTCATGACCATGAGGTCGCCCTCGTCAAAGTAGTCAATGATGTCTTTGAAGTGCTTGTGCTCCACTTGACCGGTTTCGCGATGGACCACCATCATGCGAGCATCATCGCGGTACTCGGTGGGGTATTGCGCGATCTGCGACTCGGGCAAATCGTACGCAAAATGGGAGAGCTTCATTTTCATAGGCGGCAAAGATACTTTTTTGAAGGGGGGGTTGTCAAGTCCCGACCCGAATCTTCCGCCCCTTCGCTTCCCTTAAACCTGCACCGAATCTGGCCCTTGCGACGATTTTAAGGCGGCTAAAATTTCTTCCACCGTGTAGCAATCGGCTGTTTTTAGTCGCCCCACTTGGGTGCGCTCCAGCCCCGACAGATAGGCCCCACAGCCCAAGAAGGCGCCCAGGTCGTGGGCCAAACTTCGGATGTAGGTGCCCTTCGCACATTGCACCTGTATGATCCAGGTGTTCTCATGACGCTCTAGAAGCTCGAGCGAGTGAATGGTGATAGGACGCGCGGGAAGTTCCAGCTCCTTGCCTTTTCGCGCTTCGGCATAGGCACGCTTTCCTTCGACCCGAATGGCACTAAAAATGGGCGGCACCTGCTGAATGTTCCCTGTAAATGCCGTTACTATGGAGGCCCAGAGTTCGGGGGAATAGACGGGAACCTGCTTTCCGGTAGGCTGTACGTCTGTTTCCGCATCGTAACTGGGCGTGGTCGCGCCAAAGGTGATGGTCGCTTTGTAGCCCTTTTCGCCTCCCATCCATGATTCAATGGTCTTCGTGGCCTTGCCCACACAGAGGACAAGGACACCGGTAGCTAGAGGATCTAAGGTACCCGCGTGCCCAATTTTTACCTTGACGCCGTAGTGTTTTTTTAAGGCATTGCGCACTTTTGCCACTACGTCAAAGGAGGTCCAGGTCAGCGGTTTGTGGATGGGTATCACCCACCCCTCCTCTCGGACCGATTCAAGTGTGGGAAGCTGCATCAATGGTAGAGCTCCCAAAAGCTCGCAACGACCCCTACGGCAAAACAGTAGATAGCAAAGCCCGAAAGTTTGGCTTTTTTCACCAAAGAAATCATCAGCTTACAGGCCCAAAGTCCCGTGAGGAAGGCCGCAATAAATCCCACTAAAAGGGGAAGCAAATGTTGATCTTGTTCGGCTTGAGACATGGAAAGCAAATCCCGTGTATCCAGGATCATTTTGCCCATAATCAAGGGTACCACCATGAGAAAACTGAAACGCGCTGCCTGCTCGCGGTCTATGCCGAGCAATACGGATGTGCTAATGGTTGCACCTGAGCGGCTTATCCCAGGTAGGATGGCAATTGCCTGCGAAATGCCAATAACCACGGCATCCACATAGGTGACTTTTTTATGGGTTTTTTTGGCCCGATCCGCTAAAAAGAGCAACAATCCCGTGATGATGAGCATGATAGCCACCAAGAGAATATTTCCGGCAAAAAGTATTTCAATAATGTCATTGAAGAGCAGGCCCACAATGGCAGCGGGTAGCATGGAGAGAACCATGGCAAGCGCGAATTTTCGCTCTTCGGTATTGCCTTTGAAGAAGCCCCGGATGATGCCAAGGATATCTTTTTGAAAGGTCACAATGGTGGCCAATGCGGTGGCCCCATGTACGGTCACCGTGAACATCATACTGCTATTTGCGTCCCATTGGCTGTTCAAAATGACGCGGCCTAATTCCAAGTGCCCCGAAGAAGAAACGGGCAAGAATTCAGTCAAACCCTGGAGAATCCCCAGGATGATAGCGTTCCAGAGATCGGCGTTCATGCTTTTGGACGGCGCAAAATAGCAAAGACTTCCACCACAAATCCGATGACAATCAGCAAAGGCGCCCAGGTAATGCGCTGTGCATTGAAGAGTTCTTCATTGTACACCGTAGGATCCTCTGAACCACCACCCGACATGAGGGCAAAACCCAAAGCGATAAAGGCCAGCCCAATGGCAAAAAGGAGGTAATTGGTCTTGTCAAAGAGAAAGGTATTCTTGGACATTATTCGTAGAGTTGATTGGTTTTGAGCGCGAGGTAGCGACGAACGGCCAAGGCCGTGCTACCCGCGGTGAGAAGGAGGCCCACGCCGAGCATAGCCAGGACTTCTAGGGACCACAGCGTCCACGGAAGGGAAGAGGCAATTTCGGGGTAAACCTGGCGAATGATTTGAAATAAAAGAGCGAGTAGGACTGCGGCAAATGCGGCACCCATAGCCCCAAGCTTGAGCCCCTGTGACAGGAAAGGTCGATGGATAAAGGCCTTGGTGGCACCCACAAGCTGCATGGTTTTAATCGAGAAGCGGCGGGCGTAAATAGCCAGGCGGATGGAACTGTTGATCAACGCCATGGAAACGATCAGCAAGATGAATGCCGCCCCAAGCATGGCTGAAGTAATTCGACCAATGTTTTTGTTGATCAATGAAATCAAATCGCGGTCGTACACCAAATCGTCCACGGCGTCTTCTTTGAGCAAGCGATTTTTGAGATCATCTAATACGGTGGGCGTCACATAGTCCGCATTGAGCTTGAGATCGAGCGCGTCGCTCAGTGGGTTGTAGCCCAGGAAGTCTACAAAGTCCTCCCCCAGTTCCTCCTGGAATTTCTGTGCGGCGTCTTCCTTGCTGACAAAGTTGATTTGGCGCACTTCTGGGGCCATGGACCAGGTGGATTGAAGGGCTTCGCGCTGCTCCGAGGTCGCCTCCGGCTTCAGGAAGAGGGTGAAGGTGAAGTTTTCTTTGAGCTCCTGCGTGACCGTTTTTGCCTGGTACAGCAGGGTCATCATGACGCCGAGCACAAAGAGGACTAAGCCAATACTCACCACCACCGAGAGGTAGGAATAGCGCAGGCGCTTTTTATTGAATTGATCTTCCCCTTTGGAACGGCTCATACTGCAAATCTAGGGAAATGAAGGGGTACTTCTGCGGCCGAATTTGGCCCGGTTTCCCATGGCAAAGCGTACTTTTGCCGGCATGGAGTACCGCCCTGCTGAATTGGACGCCAAATGGCAAGCTTATTGGAAAGCGCAAAAGACGTTTTCGGCCGCTTATCCGAGCGAAAAACCCAAGTTTTATGTGCTGGATATGTTCCCCTATCCGTCAGGTGCTGGGCTGCATGTCGGTCACCCTTTGGGCTACATCGCCAGCGACATTGTAGCGCGTTACAAGCGCCACCGCGGCTTTAACGTTTTGCATCCCATGGGCTACGATGCCTTTGGCTTGCCTGCGGAACAATACGCCATTCAGACGGGTCAGCACCCCGCGATTACCACCGAGGCCAACATTGCCCGCTACCGTGAGCAACTGGACCGAATTGGCTTCAGCTTTGATTGGGGCCGCGAGGTGCGCACCTGCAACGCGGACTACTACCAGTGGACGCAGTGGATCTTCATCCAGCTCTTCCATGCCTGGTTCAACGAAGCCAGCGGCAAAGCCGAGTCCATCGATTCCCTACTTGCGCATTTGGATGCCCACGGCACCGAGAATTTGCGCGCCACCCACCACGGGGAGCCTGCCTGCACCCCTGAAGAGTGGGGCCGCTTTAACGCCGCGGAGCGCGAAGCCTTTTTGCAGCAATTCCGCCTCGCCTTCCGGTCCGAATCTGTGGTCAACTGGTGCCCCGCCTTGGGCACCGTTTTAGCGAACGACGAAGTGGTCGACGGCCGTTCCGAACGCGGCGGCCACCCCGTCGTCCAAAAGCCGATGCTCCAATGGAGCTTGCGCATTTCCGCCTACGCCCAACGCTTGTTGGACGGTTTGGACGGTTTGGATTGGTCGGACTCCATCAAAGAGACGCAACGCAATTGGATCGGCCGTAGCCAAGGGGCCCGCGTCCGCTTTGGCCTGCAAAGCCTAGACGGGGAGGCCTTAGAAGTCTTTACGACCCGTCCGGATACTCTCTACGGGGTGACCTTCATGGTCATTGCCCCTGAGCATCCCTTGCTCGCTGCCCTGACCACGGACGCCCAACGCGCCGAGGTGGAAGCCTACCAAGAAGCCGCTTCGCGCCGCAGTGAGCGGGACCGCCAAGCGGATACCAAAACGATTTCGGGCGCCTTCACAGGGGCCTATGCCAGCCACCCCTTCACCGGAGCTCCCGTGCCTATTTGGACTAGCGACTACGTGTTGATGGGCTACGGTACGGGCGCCATCATGGCCGTTCCCGCACATGACAGCCGAGACTTTGCCTTTGCCAAGCACTTTGGCCTGCCCATTCAGGAGGTCGTAGCCGGCGGCGATCTCAGCGTGGAATCCTACGACGCCAAAGAGGGCGCCCTCGTGAATTCGGACTTTTTGAACGGCCTCCAGGTGAAAGATGCCATTGAGCGCGCCATGGCCGAAGTGGAAGCGCGCGGCCTGGGTGAGCGACGCGTGCAGTACCGCTTGCGGGACGCCGTTTTTGGCCGACAGCGCTACTGGGGCGAGCCGATTCCGGTGGCCTACCGCGATGGTGTGCCCGAAACGCTGCCCTTGGAGGAATTGCCCTTGGTTTTGCCTGCGGTGGATGCCTATTTGCCGACCGAAGATGGCGAGCCTCCTTTGGCGCGCGCAGCAGCTTGGCAGTCCCGCGAGGGCCTTCCCTTGGAAACTACTACTATGCCCGGATGGGCTGGGAGCTCTTGGTATTTCTTGCGCTACATGGACGCCCAGAACGACGGCGCTTTTGCCGCCAAAGACAAAGTGGACTACTGGAACCAGGTGGACCTCTACGTGGGCGGCAGCGAACACGGAACCGGCCACTTGCTCTATGCGCGTTTTTGGGGTCATTTCTTGAACGACCTCGGGCACATCCCCTTTGCGGAGCCCTTCCAGAAGTTGGTCAACCAAGGCATGATTCAAGGCATTTCCGCCTTTGTTCACCGCTTAGAGGGCACGCAGACCTATGTGAGTTCCGATGCGGTGCAGGGCCGAAAGACCCAGCGCATCCATGTGGACGTTCGGTTTGTGAATGAAAAAGATGAGTTGGACCGCGACGGCTTTACGGGATGGTTGCCCGAATTTGCCCAAGCCACCTTTGAGCCCGCCGACGGCCCCATCAAGTTGGACCGCGAGGTCGAAAAGATGTCCAAGTCCAAGCACAACGTCATCAACCCCGATGCCATCTGTGCGGACCACGGCGCCGACGCCCTTCGCCTGTATGAAATGTTCCTCGGGCCCTTGGAGCAGTCCAAACCTTGGGACACGAAGGGCCTGAGCGGCGTTACCGGTTTCCTGCGCAAGGTGACCCGTTTGATGGACAAGCGCAGCCCCGAGGCAGCGAGCAAAGCCGAATTAAAGACCCTGCATAAGCTGATCGAAAAAGTGGAGAAGGACATGGAAAATTTGTCGTTCAACACCACCGTTAGCGCCATGATGATTGCGGTCAATGAGTGGTCAGGTCAGCCGACGGTGTCTGAAGCCACGTTGCGCGATTTTGCCGTCTTGTTGTCGCCTTTGGCCCCTCATTTGGCCGAAGAGCTATGGGAAGCCTTGGGCCAAGCCCCGAGTATCGCCTATGCCCCCTTCCCTGTGCTGAATCCGGACTACTTGGTGGAAGACGCGGTGCAGTACCCCGTGCAATTCAACGGCAAGACGCGCTTCTTCATCGAGGTTCCTACGGGCAGCACCCCGGCCGAGGTGGAAGCGGTGGTTCGAAGCCACGAAAAGACGGACAGCTACGTGGACGGCAAAACGATCCGAAAGATCATCGTCGTTCCCGGCCGTATCGTCAACGTGGTCATCGGATAAGGAGCATTCGATTTTCGCCGAGGCAACGCTCTGAGAGCTCTGGCTTTACGCCCAGGCCTTAGTCTGCGAGCGCGGCAATCGAATCAATCTGTGCCTTTAAGGGCGCCATGTGGGCTTCGTAACTCGCCCAAAGCTTCGATGGCAGGGGCTCTGTCCGCTGCATGGGCTCACGCAAAGGATCAACCTGTTTGCCATTCTTCCAAAAGCGGTAGCAGACGTGCGGCCCAGTAGCCAAGCCGGTGGAGCCTACGTAGCCAATCACTTGACCCTGTTCGACGTGCACCCCATTCCGAATGCCTTTGCCAATTCGGCTCATGTGCAAATACTGTGTCGTGTACGTGCCGTTGTGCTTGATCTTCACATAGTTGCCATTGGCACTGGTGTACGTCGCCGCGATCACGGTGCCGCCCGCCGTCGCCAGAATAGGCGTGCCTGTGGGGGCCGCGTAATCCGTGCCCAAGTGGGCCTTCCAGCGTTTCTGCACGGGATGGAAGCGGTTCATGGAATAGCGGGAGGTAATACGTGCAAACTCCAAAGGAGCCTTGAGGAACATGCGCTTAAGCCCCTCCCCTTCTTCCGAGTAGAAATCGCGAATGCCGTTCGCTTCATTTTCGTAGCGGAAGGCATAGAAAGGTTTACCGTTGTGCACAAAGCGCGCACCCAGAACCTTGCCCGTGCCAACAAACGACGTGTCGTCCACATAGCGTTCTTCGAAGATGACTTCAAAGCGGTCGCCTTTCTGGATGCGGAAGAAATCAATGGTCCAGGCATAGACCTCGCTGAGTCGAACTGCGACGGCTGGGGACACATTTTCATTGGCTAGCGTCTCGTAAAGGGAGCTTTCGATTGTGCCCGCAACGATGCGTTGCACCACTTTAGTTGGACGCTCTACCGCCGTGACATACAAGCTATCCTGGAGGCCAAAAATCAGGTATTCTGTCTGGGAAGACTCATAAACGAAATAATGGGCTGAGGCCGCGCTATCTATCGAACGGAAGACCCAAAAGGCATCGCCAGCACGCCAGCGACGTGGGTTAAAAATACCCTTGGAAAGGTCCAGCAGTTGAGCCACTTTGGGGTACGGCACACCGAGCTCGTCCATGACTTGGCCAAAGGCCTGTCCTTCCTTGACTTGGTAGCGGGTAGGCGCAAATTCTGCCAACGAGAAGCCATACATATTACCGGGATCCACAGCCTCTCCCGCGTCGCCCAGAATTTCTTCGCCACCTCCACTGCATAGACGCACTCCAAAGAACAGCAGAACAACCGTCAAAAGTCCAATTCCACCAGCCTTAAGGCGACGGAGAAGAAGTTTTTTGGCTTTTTTGGGGGAGGTCATTGCGGTATCGGGAAAGCCCAAAACTACGCCTTGCAAGCGGGAAAGCCATAGGAAAATTACCCTGTATCGAGGAAATTATCCCCAGCACTTAAGGGGGCAGGATTAGGCGCTTTAAGCCTCTGTTACGTAGCGGTCCACAAAGGATTTGCCCCATTCATCCACTTCCGAAGCGCTCCATAAGAAGGGGAAGAAAATGCGCTTTTGGAAGCGTGGAGGCAGGTACTTCTGCCAATTCGTTCCACCTGTTGCCCTGGCATCCGCGGGTTGCTTGGCCAAGTAGCGTACCGCGGAACGGTAGTGCTGCAAAGGCCATAAAACGTTGACGTATTGGTCAAAGGCGCGGAGTTCCTTGACCAAAGCATCGCTGAGGGTTCCGGCGGCATGCAGCCGTGCAGCTTGCTCGGAGATCGATCGGCCCTGGGTCCTGCGTGCACGCTTGCTAAACTCTTCGCCGTACTTCAATTCAAACTGCTGCAAGGTGAGGGTCTTTTGACCATCTTTTTCCAAGGTGGCGCCACGCAACCAGTAGATGTTCTCGAGCAAAGTATCTGTATTCGTTTCGGAGGAAAGCTGGTCGCGTTTTTCGAGATGAACGAGGTCGTTCAACTTGGCACTTGCAAGCTCAATCATTCGGTACTGTCCGGACTGGAAGCCGCTTGCAGGAATGAGGGCCATTCGAAAGCGCAAAAACTGTTCGCGGTTCATGCCGTCTACCATGACGCTAAAGCTGTGCTCTAGTGCCCCAAAGTAGCGGTTGGCACGGCGTATGGCCTCGGTCAAGGCTTCTTGGTCCGTGGATTCCGCGGCGACCATGGGTTCCAATTCATGGAGCACCAATTTGAAGTAGAGCTCCGTGATTTGGTGGTACATGATGAAGATAGGCTCATCGTGGTGGGACGTTCGGGGCTGTTGCAAGCTGAGCAAACTGTCCAAACGGATGTAGTCCCAATAGGTCAGGTAATCGGCCTCGAGCAAGCCGTCCAAAAAGTCGAGCAATTCCTGTCCGGAGGCAGCGTATTTTTCTTGAAGGGCCTTAATGCGCCCAGCGATGGCATCGTCCATGACCGAAAGGTACGGCAGACTTTTGCCCGCTAGGCGTCTTTGCTTTCGGGTAAAGCGAATGAAAACGTCGATCCAAGATTCAGCGAACTCTGTACTTTGATGTACTGCCCATGCGCTTCAATAATGTGTTTGGCTATAGCCAATCCTAGACCGGTTCCACCTACTTTTTTCCCTCTGTTTCGGCTCTTATCGACCCGGTAGAAACGCTCAAAAATTCGCGTCACATTTTGCTGATCAATGCCAATTCCATTGTCCTCCATGGAGAAGGAAATCTGGCCGTTCTCACGCTTCAATTGGAGCCGAACAAATCCCCCCTCGGGCTTAGAGTACTTAATGGCATTGCTCATCAGATTGACAATGACCTGATCAATTCGCTCTCTGTCGGCCCAAACATGCCAGCGATCTTTCGAATCAAAATCCCGAATGACTTGAATGTTGTTGGATGCCAAACGATCCACAAACTGCTCAATTACGTCGTCGATTTGGGAAATCATGGAGTAGTCCTGACGGTCTAGTTCAAGTTTATTCGACTCGAGGTGCGTAAGGACCTCCATATCCTGGATGAGGCGAATCATTCGGTCCACGTTTCGATTTGCCTTTTTCAAGTACTCCTTTCGCGTGGTCTGATTCTTCACACCATCCATTAACGTTTCTAGATAGCCCTGGATATTAAAAATGGGGGTGCGCAACTCATGCGACAGGTTGGCGATGAACTCCCGTCGTACATCATCTCGGGCTTGGTACTTTTTAACCTCGGCAAAGGCCTTTTTATCCCATTCGCTTTGGTACTTCTTTTGGTCGTCTTCGGGACCCATTTCTTGGACGGGTGAACCAGCCACTACTTCGTACAGCAAAGGCCATCGTCTGTGTACCGTATGTCGAATCAATGCGTCCACACCAATGCCCAAAATACTGCCGATGAACAAACTCAAGACGATGAGTTCTACATGGGGAAGCGCATCAAATGGGATGGGGAAGCGCCCATTAGCCGTATGGGAATACATCATGACCAACACCATACTTCCCCAGAGCACGGGCGTAAAAAAAACGGCCAACAAGGCCATCGTAACTTCAGGTTTTCGAATCATTGTTCTCCTTCAAACGTATAGCCCACGCCCTTTATGGTGCGGATTTTGGCATCCCCTATTTTCTCGCGAATTTTCCGAATGTGAACGTCAATAGTGCGATCACCCACGACAACATCGTCGCCCCAAACTTTCTTCATGATGGTGTCGCGGCCGTACACTTTGCCCGGCTTTTTAGCGAGCAATGCGAGCAATTCAAATTCCTTTCTGGGCAATGTGAGGGTTTCTCCTTGGATTTCCACGGTGTACCGCTCCAAGTCAATCACTAAATCGGATCGTTCCAAGCGCGCTACAGACTGGGGTTCATCTCCAACGCGACGCAATAAAGCTTTGACCTTGCTGACCAACAATTTTGGACGAATGGGCTTCGTGATGTAGGCATCTGCACCCGCATCAAAAGCAGCCAGTTGCGAGTAGTCCTCTCCTCGGGCACTGAGCATGGCAATGATGGTATTCGAAACGCTAGGATTAGAACGAATGAGTTCACAGACTTCAACGCCATCCATGCGAGGCATCATAACGTCCAAAAGCACCAAATCCGGCCGCACTTGAATACAGGTCTGCACGCCTTTGACACCATCCTTTGCCGTGAAAACCTCAAATCCTTCTTTCCGAAGATTGAAGCTCACAAATTCCAGGATATCTGGGTCGTCTTCAATGATGAGAATTTTCTGTGCTTTCATGCCATATCTGCTGTTTCCAAGGCTAAAGGTAATCAAGGGCTTATGGGTCCGTTCTCCCTTAACAGTTTAATAAAACAGATGCACCTAAAAATATTTTTAAATTATTGAATATCATGCTTTTATACTTATTCATGCCCCAAAGCTTGGTCTCCAAACTTTACACTATGGTAACATTGGCAAGGATACTTTTGTACCCGAAATACTGCAAAAACGAACCGCGTACTTCAAACCTAAACTAAAAGAAACACATGAGCATATTAGGCATCATCGGATTCATCCTCGCTGGCTACTCTGTAGTCGCTAACGATTCCGTCCAAACCCTTGGAACGTGGATCTCCTCGAACAAAGACCGCTTCAAATGGTGGGTCCTGTGGCTATCCGCCTCCGGCCTCATGGTTTTGACGCTTCTCTATGGGTGGTATACCTACGACGGCGACATCTCTTTCGGCCGTTTGGATAAAATTCCTTTTATGGAAGTTCAGTGGTACCATGCTGTGGCGCCTTTGGTGCTTTTGGTCCTGACACGTCAAGGCATTCCCGTTTCAACCTCCTTCTTAGTGCTCTCGGCTTTTGCGTCCTCTTTCGTGCTTGAAAAGATGCTCATGAAAAGCATTGTAGGCTATGTAGTGGCCGCCATCAGTGCCTATGTTTTGTGGGTCATCATGTCCAAACTCATGGACGAATCGGAAGACGTTAAAAAATCGCAGAAATCTACTTGGCGTGTTCTACAATGGCTCAGTACGGGTTTCTTGTGGTACTCATGGTTGTCTCAAGACATGGCCAACATTGCGGTCTTCTTGCCCCGCCAGCTGTCCTTGCCCGAGTTGTCCATGATCCTCGTGTTCTTTACGGCGACCATGGGTTGGATTTTCTACACGAATGGTGGTAAAATTCAGAACATCATCATCGAAAAGAAGAATACGAAGTACATCCGTTCTGCGACGATGATCGACTTTGTGTACGCGTTCTTGCTCCTATACTTCAAGGAATTGAACAACATCCCCATGTCCACCACCTGGGTGTTTGTAGGCCTCCTTTCAGGTCGCGAGATCGCCCTGCAGCAAGGTAGTTTCAAGAAGAAGGGCCTAAAGACGGTATTCCCCATGTTGATCAAAGACTTCATCAAATTGTTGATCGGCCTGACCGTAAGTGTGGGTATTGTATTGGCCATCCAATACTTCTTCAACAAATAAGCAGCGCACGGCGCATGCATATAAAGAGGGCTTCGGCCCTCTTTTTTTTGGCATAGCCTTTTCATTGCGATTTCTTCACGAGCCGGTAAACGTGAGGTAAACTTGGACTTCTAGGTTTGCGTCAAATCAAACGAATTAAAAAACATGCACGCAAAATCCATTTTCGCTGGTTTGGGAATCGCCCTGGCAGTTGTTGCCTGTGAGCCCAATGTTCCCGTTGACCCTACCCCCACATCGAACAAAGTAGTGTCCTCCAATATTTCGGAAAACACAACCTGGTATGCCGACACGGTCTACCAACTCGGCGGACGCATCACGGTTGAACCCGGTGTCACGCTGACGATTGAGCCTGGAACCATCATCAAAGGTGAGGCCGGCACGGGAGCGAATGCCACGGC